>NZ_VUOI01000002.1:0-329978 GCF_015390205.1 Azospirillum sp. INR13 | reverse complement strand
AGCGTCTTGGGCTCCCACACTGGCCGCCGCATGCACAGCTCCATTTCCAAGACCGGGTCGGGGAGGATCCGTACGGGGCGTTGTTTGGATAGTGGAGTATAAAAGTGCCGCGCCGGAATGAACCGGCGCGGCACAGTTTCGGCTGGAACCCTTTCCCGGGTCCATAGCAACACTTGATGATATTTGCCCATTTATTCAAGCTCGTTCTTGCGCAGCGGCCAGGTTTCCGCTTTGCGCCCCTCGCATTTCCCACAATACGGAGTGGAGGGCCAAGCCTTCGGCTCGCACAGTGCCGCCAAAGGCCGCAGTTCGCGGGATGATCGGTTGCGACTCGGCTTGCCAGCGGCGGGGCGCCATGGGATGAAGCGCGTCCCCTTGTGCCGACCGGTCCGCGCCATGCCACGTCCAGCCCCCGACGCCACCTCTCAGGCCGCCCTCCAGGCTGCGCTCGACGCCGAACGGGCGGGGAACCGCGAGACCGCCAGGACGCTCTGCCTTCGGCTGTTGGAGCAGGCCCCCACCGGCCCGCAGGCGCTGGCGGCGCATGACGCGCTCGCCAGAATCCTGATCGGCCAGGACATGGCGGCGGCGGCCGACCATGCGCTCGCCGCCTGGCGGCTGACGCCCCAGGATCGGACCCGCCGGTCCAACCTGTGGCAACTGCTGACCCATCTCGGCGATGCCGGCGATGTCGCCCGCTTCCAGGGGCGCGAGGACTGCGTCGGGCTGGTGGCGCTGGGCAACGCGTTGCGCCGCGACGGGCAGGCTCTGCGGGCGGAGCGGGCCTATCGCCGGGCGCTGGTTTTCTATCCGGAGGTCTCCTTCACGCTGAGCCGGCTCGCCTGCCTGTGCGTCGAGCAGCAGCGGCTGGAGGAGGCCGACGCCCTGTTCGCCCAGGCGGCGGAGCGTCATGGCGGGCGCGACGCCGTCACCCGCACCGCCCCCGCCTTCCTGCAGTCCCTGCGCGAGGCACCACCGCCCGCCGGCATCCGCGCCACCATCCAGGAAGGCGCCGGGGCCGCCGCCCGGCCGCTGGTGGTCTATGCCTGCTGCGACGCGGTCTATGCGCGCAAGTTCCTGCCGACCATGGTGCGGTCCATCGCCGAGGACAGCGGGCTCGACTGCGCCATCGCCCTGCATCTGGTCAATCCCGACGCCGATGCCGAGGCGACGGTGGCGGCCCTGGTCGCCGCCCACGGCGCCGACCGCTTCATCATCCTGCGCGAGGCCATCGACCTCTCGCCGCTGGGCGACGATGCCAAGACCTATTACGCCTGCAGCCGCTTCCTGGTGCTGCCCGACCTGCTGATCCGCTGGCAGCGGCCGGTGCTGATGCTGGACGTCGACCTGCTGGCGATCCGCGACCTGAACCCGCTGCTGGCGACCTCCGCCCGGTCGGACCTGGGCATGATGAGCCATGCGCTGAAGCGGCTGGACATCTGGAGCCTGCTTTACGCCGACGTGCTGCACATCCGGCCGACCACGGGGGCGCTGCGTTTCCTCGACCTGACCCGGCGCTACATCCGCCATTTCCTCGACCGCGGCATGCCGGTCTGGTTCCTCGACCAGGCGGCGCTCGCCGCCGTGCATCTGGCAGGCTTCGCCGCGGAGGCGGCACCGCGCCTGACCGTCTATCCGGCCGACATCCACAGCAGCACGGTGATGGTCGACGGCGAGGGCCGCTACTGGACCGACGACAGCGCCTATTTCTATTCGGTCCGCGCCACCGGCGGCGGCCAGCATGCGGTGCACCGGCTGAAGCACCGGGCCGGCACCACCGCCGACGTGAAGCAGGGCTGAAGCCGCCGGCAGCGGTCAGGCGCGGAAGCAGGTCATGAAATCATGAATCATGATTTCATGCTTCTTCTTCATGACGTGAAACCACTTCCATCTTTCCTGATCTTGCGTGTAAATCCGCGAAGCTCCCGCTCGGGTCAGCCCGTTTTCCATCCCCTGCTACCGGGAACCACCGCATGGCTCGGATCATCAGTTTCGCCTCCACCAAGGGCGGCGTCGGCAAGACCAGTCTGGTCATGGCGCTCACCTCCGAACTGCGTCGGCGCGAGGCGAGCGTGCTGCTGCTCGACTGCGACCCCAACCGGCATCTGGCCGAATGGGCGCGGCGGCGCAACGATGCCGGCGTGCGGGTGCTGGACGAGATCACGGAATCGAACGTCCGCCAGACGGTGCAGGAGAATGCGCCGAGCTTCGACTACACGCTGATCGACCTTGCCGGCTTCGGCAATCTGACCATGCTCTACGCCTTCTCGGTCAGCGACGGGGTGCTGATCCCGACCCAGCAATCCTTCATGGACGTGAAGGAGACGGTGCGCACCTTCAAGGTGGTGGCGGATTCCGTCGGCGTGCTGAAGCACACGCCGGCCTCCAGCGTGGTGATCGTCCGCACCCAGGCCGCCATCGAATCCCGCGTCGACCGCCACGCCCGCGGTCTGCTGAGCGAACATGGCGTCCCGGCCTTCCGCACCGAACTGATCGAGCGCTCTCTCCTGAAGGAGATGACCTACACCGGCCACGGACCGGGCGAGGTCAACCCCGACAGCAACGCCGACCTGAACGTCCGCACCCTGACCGACGAGTTCGTCGCCTTTCTGGAGTCCTCCCCGGCCAACCCGCTGATCCCGCGGGGGTGAGGCGGGAGGGACGCTCCCCGCCGGACTTCAGGAAAGCTGGACCATAGAAGTGGCTGAAATCAGGTCTCGATATCACTTTATATTTTCATGAAATGATTTTCTCTGGGCTACCGGCCAGCGCCAAGGGGGCGCCGGAGGCCCGCTTACGTTGGCGGGTTACCCCCAGCGGCAGAACGCCACGCCTCCACCGGGCCACGATCGATGCCGGGGATACTCAGCACTTCCCCGGCCAGGAACTCCACCAGCAGCCTGACCCGGGCAATGTCCGCCCGTTCCGGCACGATGAGCATGTTGAGAGACACGGGCGGCGGAGCATAGTCCGGCAGGACCGGTTCGAGCCGCCCTTCGGAAAGCAGGTCGTCGACCAGCCAAAGATGCGCCGGGCCGATGCCGCGGCCGGCAAGATAGGCCTCCCGCGCCGCAAGCCCGTGATCCACCCGAAGTCTTCCATCGAAGGGGACGAGGTGGGTTTCGCCGTTCGGCCCTTCCAGCGTGAGCGCCTCGCTTCCGGCGATGTTCGACATCCGGACGCCATCGAGGCCGGCCAGGTCCCCGGGCGTCGCCGGCCGGCCACGCCACGCCAGATACTCAGGCGAGCCGACGAGGATGCGCCTGCTCGTGCCGAGAGTCCGCAATCTCATGGAACTATCGGCAAGCGGTCCGAGACGAACGGCAATGTCCACGCCTTCGCGCACCAGATCGACCCGCTCGTCCGTCAGGCTGAGATCGACGGTGATCCCGGGATGGCGATCCTGAAAGGCGAAGATCAGCCGGCTGATGTGCCGGACCCCGAGCGCCGCCGTACAGGATACGCGGACCGTGCCCACCGATGCGCCGCGGGCGCTGCGCGCTTCGTCGCCTGCCTGTTCGACGAGGCGCAAAATCTGGATGGCGTTGGCGTAGTAGCGGCGGCCTTCCTCCGTCAGCATGACGCGTCGCGTCGTGCGGCTGAGCAGCGCCACGCCCAGGGCCTCCTCAAGCTCGCGCAGATGGCGGGTGACGCTCGACTGTCCGGTGTTGGTCTCCCGCGCGACGGCCGAGAGGTTCCCCCGTTCCGCAACGCGGACAAAGGTGCGCATCCGTTCGAGCGTTATGTCCGATTTATCCATTTTCCGGCACTATCATATCCGTGACCCGCCTGTACCGGAACAATAGGCCTGCGCCTAGCTTGGGAGAAAGCCGTCTCCACCAAGCAGGTGCCCGCCATGAACGTGCTCATCGTCTATGCCCATCCGGAACCCCGATCCCTCAACGCCTCCTTGCGCGATGTCGCCGTCGAGGAATTGAAGGCGCAAGGCCATTCGGTCGAGCTGTCGGACCTCTACGCCATGGGCTGGAAGGTCCAGGTGGATCGCACCGACTTTCCCACACTCGATCCCGGCACGCGCCTCCGGGTCGCCGCGGCATCCGCCAATGCTTTCGCGGCCGATGCGCTGACGGACGATGTGAAGGCCGAGCAGGAGAAGCTGCTGCGGGCCGACGCGCTGATCCTTCAATTTCCGCTCTGGTGGTTCACCATGCCGGCGATCCTCAAAGGCTGGATCGACCGCGTCTATGCGTACGGCTTCGCCTATGGTGTCGGCGAGCACAGCGACCACCGCTGGGGCGACCGCTATGGGGAAGGCACACTTGGCGGCAAGCGTGCCATGCTGATCGTCACGACGGGCGGCTGGGAACAGCATTACTCGCCGCGCGGCATCAATGGCCCGATCGACGATCTTCTGTTCCCGATCAACCACGGCATCCTGCACTATCCCGGCTACGATGTGCTGCCGCCCTTCGTCACCTACAGGGTGGACCGTCTCGACGAGGCCGGTTTCGAGCGGGCGGCCGGGCATTTGCGCGAGCGGATGCGGACGCTCGAAACCACCCGGCCGATCCCGTTCCGCCGGCAGAACGGCGGCGATTACCTGATCCCCAGCCTCGAGCTTCGCCCCGGATTGGAAGCGGCCGGCGCTTCCGGCTTTTCCCTGCATCTGAAATGAGGGGTTATCGAGAAAAGCCATCTTGCCGGCCGGCACCGCCCTCCGACGGCGTTGAAAAGGCGGATGAGGCTTTCCAACCGGTCCCGGTGGACTGAAGCCCGCTTCAACTCCCTGGCCCGCTGCGTGACATCCATGTCCCGCCGCCTGCCGACATCCTTTGCAGAACCCGACAGCCCGTCCGGCGCAGGCCAGCAGGGAGAACCAGCGGCCCGGCGTTCGGGCGGGCAGGGTCTGCAGACGATTTGTACAAAACCTTCATTTCATGATTTTTTATCATGTTAATATAACAGGGCAAGAAATCATCAGAGTAAGGCTGATTTCCTCCGCAGATGCCCGTCATCGCCCGATATACCGAGGTGAAATGCCGGGGGCGACACAGTATCAATAAACATCATCATTTCATGATTTGCGGGGAGTCCCGCCCCTTCGTTTGGAAGTGGCTGCGATCACGACAGGCTGCTCACATGACGGAAGGCACAAGCGTTGCAGCAGTCGCCACCTTGATGAAGGCCGCCCCCAATATTTCATGGTCTTTCTTCATGCCATTGTTTCCTGCGCAAGCGCTCGTTCTGATCCGGCATCGGCCATGCTTCCGCCCCGCATGGGGTGGGGTGGGGTGGGGCCAACTCCATCCACAGCACCGAACGCCCGCCCTGTCGTCCGCAGAAGGTGGCCCGGCCCCATACAATTTTTCATTTCTCTATTTCATGTCTTTCTTTAATGACATACCTCCTCCATCCCCCTGTGTTTCCCGCGCCACGCCGGCCGGCTTTCCGTCATGGCAGGCTTTGCCGCCACCACATGTCGCAAAGACGGGACAGCAAGTCATGATATTGCTTCATGGCTTAGAGTGCGGATCAAAACCGGGTAGGGCTGAGGCAAATCAACGGCTTCAGCCCACATTCCACGGGTTTTGATAGGAGCTCTTATCCAGCCGGCCCATGCCGGTGCCGTCCTGACTGGAGTGCCCATGTCGACCGAAAGCCCCGCCAAGCCTCCCCTGAAGCCTGCGGCCAAGCCGGCCCGTCCTCCGCTGGGCGGGATCGGGATCGGCGGGCTGGGGGCGGACGACGTCGACCCGATCCGCCAATATGGATTGAGCAAGGGCTTCCTGCCGACCGAGACGGAACCGTCCGCGGCACTCGCCCCCTCTCATCAGCAGCCCCCCACTCCGCAGCCGCAGCCCCAGCCGGTGCCGGCCCCCACCATTGTCCGTCCGGCGCCGACCCGGCCGTGGCAGGCGATGCTGCCGGACTATCTGGTGGAGGAGCTGCGGCAGGCTGCCGCACGCGAAGGCACCGCCCAGAAGGTGATCGTGCTGAAGGCCCTGCGACAGGCTGGCTTCCGGATCGACGACATCGACCTGCAGGACCTGCGGCGGCGCTGAGTCCGTCCCAGGAAACGCACAAGCGCGGCCGAAGGGACGGTTTGACTCTCCCAAAGGAGCCGTCTATGCCCTACCCGCGCTCTGCCACTGCTCCAAACCGACTGCAGACCACCAGCGACGACGAGAGATGAAGGCAAACATCACCCAGGCGGCCCCGGCGCCATCCTCCCCGGCAGCCTCGCCCCTTCAGGCCTCGCCCCGTCCGGTGTCTGCCGTCCCGACACCTGCCCCGGCACCCGCCCAGCCTCAGGGTTCCCACGGCCTCAGCATCGACATGCTGGAACGGATGCTGGAGCAGCAGCCCAACGACCCCAACGTGTGGAGCGCGCTGGGCGCCCTGCTGCGGCAGGCCGGCAAGCCGGAGGCGGCGATCGCCTGCCAGCGGCGCGCTCTGGAATTCGACCAGCGCCATGTCGGCGCCTGGACCAATCTGGGTAACGTGCTGGGCGACGTGGAGCGCTATGACGAGGCCATCGCCGCGCAGGAGCATGCGGTGGTGCTGTCGGGCGGCAATGCCAGCCTGCTGTCCAACTTGGTGGTGGCTCTGCGCCACGGATGCCGGTTCGGCCGCGCGCTGGAAATCCTGGACGTCGCCTTGCGCGCCAAGCCCAACGATCCGCAGTTGCTGTGGGACCGCGCCCTGACACTGCTGCAGGTCGGCCGCTATGCCGAAGGCTTCGGCGACTACGACTCCCGCCTGTCGCTGCCCGCCTATCAGAACCGCATCGCCGAAGGGCCGATGTGGGACGGCGGGCCGCTGAACGGCAAGACCATCCTGCTGACCACCGAACAGGGCTTCGGCGACGTGCTGCTGACCGCGCGCTATGTGCCGATGGTCAAGGCGCGCGGCGGCCGGGTTCTGATGGAATGCCATCCGGAGCTGCAACGGCTGCTGTCCGGGCTAGAGGGCATCGACGGCTTCGTGCGCGCCGGCACCGCCTACCCGGCCTACGACGTCCATTGCCCGCTGATGAGCCTGCCGCACCGCCTGGGCACGACCATCGAGACGGTGCCGCCGCCCACCCGCCTGACCATCCCGGCCGAAGCGCGCGAGAAGGCCGCCCGGCTGGTGCCCGGCAATGACGGCACGATCAAGGTCGGCATCATCTGGTCCGGCCGCGTCACCTTCAAGGACAACGCGCGGCGCGCCACCACGCTCAGCCGCTTCCTGCGCTTCCTCGACGTGCCGAAGGTGCGGCTCTACAGCATCCAGAAGGGACCGCCGGAGGCGGAGCTGGCGACGCTGGGCACCTCGACCCTCATCACGCCGCTGGGGCCGCATTTCAACGATTTCGCCGACACCACGGCGGTGCTGGAACGGCTCGATCTGGTGATCATGACCGACAGCTCTGTGGCGCATCTGGCCGGCTCGCTCGGCCGCCCGGTGTGGAACCTGCTGCAGTTCATGCCCTATTGGGTCTATGGCGATAAGGGCGACACCACCCCCTGGTACCCGTCGATGCGCCTGTTCCGCCAGACCACGCCCGGCGACTGGGACAGCGTGTTCGCTGCCGCCGAGCAGGCATTGCGTCAGGTGGTGGCGCTCAAGACCTGACCAGCGCCCTTTGGCAGCCCCACACATTTGTCGCCACAACCACGCTCTGCTGCCGAGGCCCAGCCGGCCAAGCGTACCTTCTGCGCTGCTCCCTGGAAGGGCAGGCACGGGATTATACAAACCGGGCAAATAGGCAGCATTTAATGGAATCGTTCATTAATTTATATTATTATTTCATGAAAATATGGCATGATGTATTTTATGAGAACCGCCTTCCAACAATCATCCCTTCATGCGCTCTGAAGCCGTCTGCTCCAGAAACAAATGGTTAGGCTGCACAGGGTTCCATACTTTGCAGTGGTCCTGCGCAAAACCTTTCTTGACTGTTTTCCTAGCAGCACCACTGATGTTGCCGGTCAAGTCGCCTGATGAGTCCGGTCTGATGCCCAAGGCTGTGCTCCGCCGCCTCTGATACCGGCAGTGCACCTCCAATCCACCGCCAGAGGCACTTTGCTCCGAATGCCGGAGACTTACTCAGTCTCCGATACCGTCAATACACCTCCAGTGCACCGACAGAGGTACTTTGCGCTCGGTAGTCGAGAACAACGTCGATTTCTATCGTCGTTCGGCGACGCGCCGAATGGTTCAACGTTGCCAGCATAGCCCGTTGGACCTTGCGGCGGATTCAAGCGGTCGTCGCAACAGGCTCTTCGTGCCCTCCCTTATCGATGGATCGGAGCAGTTCGTCCAGCACTTCGGCCGGAATTTTCCAACTGAGGGTTTTGCGGAGTCTTGTGTTCAGGGCGAGGGCGACGGCCGCAAGGGTATCGGCGTCATGCACGGTAAGGTTGGTTCCCTTGGGATAGTACTGGCGTAGCAGGCCGTTGGTGCTCCCGTTCGTGCCGCGTTGCCATGGACTGCGCGGATCGCAGAAGTAGACGCACAGCCCGGTGTCGATCCGGATATTGGCGTGTTGAGCCATCTCCGCCCCCTGATCCCAGGTCAGCGACCGGCGGAGTTGTGCAGGCAAGGTTGAGATCGTGCGCGCGATGGCATCACGGACAGCCTCGGCACCATGGCCGGCAAGCGCCGGCCCATTCTTGACCCGCGGGCCGCTCGCATGCCCCGGCATCGGAGGCAGATGGAGCAGCATGGTGAAGCGTGTCGTCCGCTCCACCAATGTACCGATCGCCGATCCGCCCAAGCCGATGATGAGATCCCCTTCCCAGTGCCCCGGCACCGCCTGGTCCGCCACCTCCGCCGGGCGTTGACTGATCATGATCTCCGGGGTGATGAAGGCCTTGCCCCGCTTGCGGATCCGCGCCATCGGAACGCGCAGAGTCCGCCCGGTTCGCAGGCAGGCGGTCAACTCGCGGCGCAACGCTCCCCGGCCTTGAATGAACAGCGCCTGGTAAATGGCCTCATGGCTGATGCGCATCGTCGGGTCCTCCGGAAAGTCGAGCCGCAAACGCCAGGAGATCTGTTCGGGGCTCCACGCCTTGCCCCACCGCCGGTCCTGCCGGCGCCCGTGACGGCGCATTTTCCAAGGCACGGTCGGCCCATGGATTGTCGCTCCGTCCGGAGCAACCACCGTGCCGACCAGGCGCTCCTGCACGTAATCGCGTAGAACTGGATTGACCACCAGCTTGGCAACTTTGGACCGGCGCGCCGAGCGATCGGCATGCCACTGCGCAGTCGTAGCTCGATACTCCAGCCCGCCCGAGCGGGTGGCGGCATTGCGCCGCAGCTCCCGGGAAATCGTCGATGCCGCTCGCCCCAGCTGGCGAGCAATTTCACGCACACCGAGCCCCTGGGCATGCCGCACCGCGATCTCCTCCCGCTCCGCAAACTGCAAATAACGCTTCGAAGGCAGCTTCGCCGATGGCGCAAACTTCGCTGGTGGCATACCCCCCCGCCTCTCGGAACCAACGTCCCCCACCGCGAGCGACACGCCAGCCAGGGATGCCGCATCCTCACTCGATTGTCCCGTCGCAATCGCCGCCCAGAACCGCCGGTGATCCTCACGCTGTACCGTCGGGGGCCGACCAGGTGACCGCAGAGTAGCCCGTCCAGAACGATCCGAGCCCCGCTTCCGCTTCTTCATCGCAACCTCCTGCGTCAGGCTGTTGCGACGACCGCTTGAATCCGCCTCAGTCGGGCTACCGTGCAGCGCGCCACGTCGATCCCCTCCCGCCGCAACTGCCGCCAGACTTTGCGAACTCCATAGACCTGGAAGTTCTCATTCCAGACCCGTCGGATAGCCAAACTCAGCTCTGCGTCGCTTCGCGAGCGGGCTGGCGCCTTGGCCGGATCGGCCTTCCGGGCGACATGGGCGTGGTAGGTCGACGGGGCGATCGGCAGCACTCGGCAGATCGGCTCGCCCCCGTGAACGGCGCGGTGCGCGTCGATGAAGGCGATCATTTTCTGAACGGGCGGTCGAGCTCCGCCTGGACGAAATATGCTGACGCCTTGCGTAGGATCTCGTTCGCCTGGCGCAGCTCCCGCACCTCACGCTCCAGCGCCTTGATCCGTTCCTGCTCGTCCGTCGTTGGGCCGGGCCGCTTGCCCTGGTCACGCTCGGGCTGCCGGACCCAGTTCCGTAGCGTCTCGGGATTGCAGCCGATCTTCGCCGCAATCGAGCTGATCACCGCCCACTGCGACGCATGTTCGCCTTCGTGCTCGAACACCATCCGAACCGCACGCTCACGCACTTCAGGGGCGTATTTGGGTGATGCAGGTTTCGCCATGATGACCCCACTCTCTCAGAAGATGGTGCCTCCGACAAACCCGGAGCGGTTCAGTAACGCCGTTGCGCCGGGAACTGGTTGCCCAGGCGCGGGCGACGGTGCACTTCGAGACGCGGCAGGGCGAGCAGATGCAGATCGACTTCGGCGTCCGGCGCGTCGAGATCGGTGGCGTGGCCACGGCGGTGTTCCTGTTCGTGGCGAACCTGGGCTTTTCCCGCCGGCGGCATGTGCGGGCCTACAGGCATGAGAAGCAGGACAGCTGGTTCGATGGTCTGGAAAGCGCCTTCCGGGTCTTCGGCGGGTGCCCGAGGAGGTCCTGCTCGACAACGCGCGGGCGCTGATCCTGCACCACGATGCGGCCAACCGGGAGGTGGTGCTGCACCCGCGTCTGCACGCCGGGCGCGAGGTGGCGGTGCATGCCGAACTGAAGGGCCGGCACGGGCGCTCAATGCAGGACGTCCATCTGGCCGGCGTCGCCGGGGCAGACGGCCGCCCGGTTCGCGTCGCTCGACCCGAGGACGGCGGCGCGGCGGCGGCGGTGCCGGCACTGTTGCGTCCGCTGGCCGAATACGAGGCCGTGGTCGGATGAGGGTTCTGATGAGTGAGCATGACCACCTGATCGCCATGCTGAACCGGCTGAAGCTGACGGCCTTGCGCGACCAGCTCGACAGCCTGATCGACGAGGCCGGGCGGCGGGAACTGACGATCCGCGAGGCCCTGGCGCTGTTCTGCGAGCGGGAGATCGCCCGGCGCGACCAGCGCCGCATCGACATGGGCTTCGGGCTGGCCCGCTTCCCCTTCGTGCGCGACCTGGCCGGCTTCGACTTCGCCGCCCAGCCGTCGCTCGACAAGGCGCAGATCCGGGAGATCGCGTCGGGGGGCTTCATCGCCAACGGCGAGGCGGTGCTGTTTCTCGGACCGCCGGGGGTGGGCAAGACGCATCTGGCGGTGGCCATCGGACAGGAGGCGATCGTGGCCGGCTATTCGGTGCTGTTCAGCCCGGCGGCGGCCCTGGTGGCCCAACTGGCCAAGGCCCATGCCGACGGCCGGCTGGAGGAACGGCTGCTGCACTATGCCAAGCCCAAGCTTCTGATCGTCGATGAGCTGGGCTACCTGCCCTTCGAGCCGGACGCCGTGCATCTGTTCTTCCAGCTCGTCTTCCGTCGCTACGAGAAGGGGGCAATGCTGGTGACCTCCAACCGGGCGGTGGGGGAATGGAGCAACGTCTTCGGCGATCCGGTGGTGGCCACCGCGATCCTCGACCGGCTGCTCCACCACTGCCATGTCGTCACCATCCGCGGTGACAGCTATCGACTGCGGCGCCTCGACCGACCACCGCCTGAGCGGCGCAACCGGGGGGCAGTTCCTCGGTCCTTCCGCGTTTTTGGTGCAGCGGAATGACTGGAGCACTGCCGTTCATGCGGCCTCCAGAACCCGATGACGCAGCAGGTCGAACTTGGCGCGGCCGCACATAGTTCGCTTGATGGTCTTCAAGCGGCTGATTTGTCCCTCCACCGGCCCGGTGCTCCACGGCAGCGATAGCGCCGTGCGGATCGCCGCGAGATCACGCACGAGCCCATCGGCGAACCTGGCCAGGGCGGTTTCCCTCGCCGCGGCCAACCATCCATCCAACCGGTCTGCCTGCTGACGACGCACCATGGTGCTGAACGCACGCGCCAACTCGATGACCGTGGTGAGTCCCTCGGAACTGGCGAGCAAGGCATCGACGAACCGTTGCTCGGTGGCATCGATCGTCTCCGGATCGGCCACCACCAACCACGCCGCCCGGCGTTTCGAGGGCATCTTCCACGGTCCCATCAAGCCCACCGCGCCAACTGAGGTCGGGCTTGCATCGCGCAGGCGGCGTACCCAGCGCTGCACGGTGCGGAGTTGCCCGCGAAACCCACGCTCCTGGATCTCCTGCCACAGCCGGACGGCGTTGTGGCAGCCCTCGCCCCAGCGCTGCCGGAGGTACACGGCGTGGCGATCGACCGCGCTGCCACGATCCCTTTGCGACCAGACTGGAAGTTCGCCGGCCCGCACCCACGCACGGACGGTCTTGCGATTGACGCCGAGCGTGCGGGCGATCCGCTTCATCGGCCAGCCTTGGCCGTGCAACGCCATCACCTCGTCAAACCGGGCCTTCCGAACGCCGTGGCGATCCGCCGTTGGCAACTCGGCCGCTGGTGCCGGGAGCGGTGGGGTCGTCGGGGACGGCGCGGGGGCCGTGCTGATTTCCATGGTGGCTCCCGCTGCCGCTTTGCTTGCCGCGCGCAGGTCATGATGATGGCGGTCGAGAACCCCGGCCAGAGCATCCCCGAGATTGCGCAGAAGGTGCCAGCGATCCGAGACCTGGACGGCGTTCGGAGCGCCGGCCCGAATGCCGTCGGCGTAAGCGCCGGCGCGGTCGCGGGCAACGACCTCCACCCCGGGATGGGCTTTCAACCACGCCGCCACCGTCTCCGCGTGGCGGTCGGGCAGCAGGTCGATGGGACGGTTGCGTTCCAGATCGACGACGATCGTGCCGTAGCGCTGACCGCGCCGCCAGGACCAGTCGTCGATGCCGATGACGCGCGGTATTGTCAGGGCCGGCAGGGGAGCCGCCCGGATCAGGCGCAACAACGTGTCGCCGCTGACCGGCATGGCCAGGCAAGCCGCCAAGCGGGCACCAGCCTCGCCGCCGGCGCTGAGGGCGATGCGCCGTTGCGCCTCCGACAGCCGGACGGTCCGCCGAACCTTCGGCAAGGCAACGGCCGGCAGGCGTTCGGCGAAGATTCGGCACGGACACTCGACAGCGGCGCAGCGGAACCGGCGAACCTGGAGGTCGAGTTGGCCGAGGCGGCGACTGTACCGACTGTGAACGCGGCGCGAGGGATGCCGACACACGGGGCAGGCCGCCGTGGTGGCGCGAGCGCACACGGCCACAACAACGCGATCATGGGCGACGGTGACGTGATCAACAGCGAGACCGGGCGGGAGCAGGGACAGCAGCGATTTTGACAAGGAAATCAGAGCACTCAGGAAAGGGATGCCGTTCCCCCTATGTGCTCACTGTCGCCCGCAAGTGCACTCACGCTGCACCAAAAACGCGGAAGGACCAGTTCGGGATGTCGTTTGACAATGGCAGCGATCCACATCGCCGCAACCGTCGCCTACTGGTTATGACTCCGGACCCTAGATCATATGGTCCAGATATGGACCACTGGAGGCCTCCCCCATGCCCGCTCGTGCCAACCGCATCGCTGCCCCGGTCACTCTAGTTCACGCCGGCAACCCACCTCTCACTGTTGACGTTCACAACAAGAGCGTCGGTGTCTCCCGGCTGCCTTTCCCATCCGCAATGGGAGGTCGGACAGGCGGCCAGCACCGGCGGGCACCACCTGTGTGACGGACGGCTTTGCCAACCCGTTGTTCTATACCTCCCCGAAGGCGAATTTGAGGGTCGAGTATCCAGTGTCGTCCCTGATGGTGAACATGGCGGCACACTTCCGAAAGTTGCTCTGGCGGTTCACTGCAGTAACCTATGAGCCACGCCAGCAATTTCGAATCGCTCGGCGCGCCGCCGAAAGACGATGGAGATCGACGCCTTTCTCGGCTCCTGGAGCAAAGTGCCTCTGGCGGTGCACTGGAGGTGCTCTGGCGGTATTGGAGGCGATCGAGCACAGCCTTAGACCCCGGCTACTGGGCGCAAAGTGCCTCTGGCGGTGCACTGGCGGTATCGGAAGCGGTGGCGTACAGCCCCGGGCTTCGGTTAGCGGGCGCAAAGTTCCTCTTGCATACGACTGGCGGTACCGGAGGCGGTGGAGCGCTGCCCCATGGGACTGAAAGATGACGATTTCCGCTGCCTTTCGCCGGCGCGGCGCGGCGACGCTGGGTGGTAGCCTTGGGGTTCCTTTCCCAACTATGGTGCGATCGCATGCCCCGACGCCTTCCTCCTTGTCTTGGACCAGCCTCCTTGGCCGCTTGGTCTGCCGGCCAATGGAGTTCTAGCCCCGTTGGCCGTTCTCCCATTGGCCGCCCCTGCGCTGGCCAACCAGTTAGGAAGTTGGACCGGAGCTCGGCGCCATGACGCTGGTCGAAGACATGCGAGCGGCGCTCGCCCTGGAGCGCGCCCTGATGGTGGAACGCGGCAATGGCCTAGCCCAGGCCTTCATCGTCCATCAGCAGCAGGCCAAGGAGTTTTATCCTTTCAGCGAATGGGGCCAGTATACCCTGCGGGTGCGCGAGCGCCGGGTGGTGGTCAGCTTTGAATGGTTTCGGACCGAGTTTCGCGGAGTTCGGGGGCATCGGCGGATGATCTACCATACGGTGGCGCGCGGACTGGGCCCGCGCTACCCCGACAAAGCCTTCCAACACGCCCCGGCTTGGGAGCGTCAGCTCATCCAAGAGGTTGAGAACACCTTGGAGCAACTGCGGCGCCGGGCAGAGCTCATGCTCAAGATCGAGCAGCACCTCAAGGAATATGAGAGAAGCTGCATGAAAGGCGATCCGCTCGCCATTTACGATCGCCCGTTGCGGGAACCGAAAGACGATGAGGACGAAGAGGACAACGATAATTGGGCCAATGTGCCGTTCTGAAGGGCTGAGACACGGCAGGGGGCGCGAACTCATCGACGACCCGACGCAGACATAATGCTCATCTTCACGCGTAACCGCTCCCCGTTCAATGTGGGGAGCGGATGACGGATACTCCCGACACAACCGCTATCTGGCGCACGTGGTACATCGGACTGTGGCGATCTCAATCCGGTGGGTGAAAGTCAGGGGCTTCGGGCCGAAGGCAAACCGCCGACGGATGGACGAGAGCTGGCTGTGAGGCAAAACGGCCCGATACCCGCTGACGTCTTTTCCTGATGCGCAGATTGGGGAAAGGGCGCTCATCAGTGGCCTGGAAGTGGAGTTCAGCCCTCTGCCGTCACGAAGCACGATGATCGCGAAGATGGCTGGGCTCGCAGCGAGCTACCATCAGGTCGAGGAGGCGGCGCGACAGCAGAGGGCCGCAGGGGAAGCCGCACCCCCGGCTCTCTGAATGGGATGGGGTGAGAGCTTCCGTTTCCGGGAAAATCGCTATGATGGAAACAGGCTGCACAACAGGAGGCGCGTGAACGCCCCTTGCCCCCTGGACACGCATCGCACACCTCAGCGGGCAGGCATGTTGATCGCAGAGTTGGGGCACAACAGCGCCCTGTGTGCAACGACAATTTCGATGTCCGGCGGACGTCAATTACCTTGTCCTGCCGCATGTGGATCGGTCAGTCGTAGCGTAAGAGTGCCGCTCGACGTTTTGCGGATCGAACGGCGGCTCGAACCGCCCGATCGGTTTTGGTGAGGTCAAACTTTTCCGGGTGAAAGGCGCGTCCTGCCCATCGCTTCATATCGGCATGTTCTGGGTGGCTTGGGTCGTGAAAGACCTCAAGGAAGTCAGCGTAGCCATGGACGCCGCCAACGTCCTCCGGCGGCCGGGAGCGTGCGCCATCGATGCAGGCGGGGTACTTGCGATCGGCTTCGGGCAGCAGCACCGTTTCAGCCTCGATCCGATGATGCCAATCGTCGCCGAAGTCGTAGAGATAGAGGAACGGCGGCGGGTTGGGCAGGAAGTCGAACAGGCGAACATCGTCCTCCGGCAAGGCCAGGCTGTCGTCGTCGAAAGCGTCGGCGTTGAGCAGGTCGGGGTCGCCGAAGCGCAGGCCGCCAATTTCGAACTGATGCAGGTGATAGTCGAGCCAGCCAAAGGCGGCCTGGATGATGTGGTGCAATTCGGCCAGCGTTGTCTTGCGCGGCACCAGCAGGCGCCGCCAGATCGGCGGGTCGATGCCCAGGATCGTGATCTTCAGTTGAACGATGGTCGGAGGCTCGTACATGGCCGCCATCATGCCGCCGCGTACGCCCGGCGACAATTACGCCGTTGTGGCGTCGATTACCCTTCGGAGGTCCTCGGGTCCCGGGCCGCGGCCAGGGCTGAGCGGCGGCGGTAGCTTTCCGTGTTCAACTCCAGGATGGTGGCATGGTGAACCAGTCGGTCGATGGCGGCGACGGTCATCGCGGGATCGGGGAAAATCCCGTTCCATTCGCTGAAGGGCTGATTGCAGGTCAAGATCAAACTTCTGCGCTCATAGCGTTCGGCGATCAGCTCGAACAGAACGGCGGTTTCGGCCTGGTCCTTGCGAACATAGCCAAGGTCGTCGAGGATCAGGCCGTCGAAGCGGTCGAGCCGGGCCAGCAGGCTTGGCAATGCCAGATCGCGCCGTGCCGCCTGAAGCTTCTGCACGAGATCGGTGGTCCGGGTGAACAGGACGCGCCGGCCGCCCTCAATGAGCGCTGTGCCGATGGCGGAGGCGACATGGGTCTTGCCGACGCCGCTGGGGCCGAAGATCAGCAGGTTGGCGCCGCGCTCGATCCAGCCGTCGCCTCGGCCCAACGCCTCGATGTGGGGCTTGCGGATCGTCGGCACGGCGGCGAAGTCGAAGGTGGCCAGCGTCTTGCCGGCGGGCAGCTCCGACTCGGCCATGTGGCGGGCGATGCGGCGTTCGCTGCGTTCGGCCAGTTCGTGCTCGCACAGGGTGGCCAGGAAGCGTGCGGCTCCCCAACCCTCCCGGTCGGCCCGTTCGGCAAAGCCCGGCCACAGTCGGCCGATGGTCGGCAAGCGCAGGGAGGACAGCATCACGGGCAATTTGGCGGCGTCGATATCGGTCATGCGGGCTCCGGATCGGCGGTGGAAGGGGCCGGCCGCAGAAGGCTGTCGTATCCGGCGAGATCGGGTGGCGCCACGGTGATCAGCGGCACGGCGGCAGGTTGCGGAGGCGCCACAACCGTCCGGGCAACCTCAAGATCGGGCAAGTCGCCGCGGTCGAGCACGGCGTCGAGATGCTCGGCCAGGGCGGCCTCGCAGGCGCCGGTAGCGGCCAGATGCAGCAGGCCGACGTAGACGCGACAGGCTCTGCGATCGTCGAGCCTTTCGTCCAGCACCTCCCAGGCTCGGCGGAAGGCTGGGCGGGGAAAGAGTTCGTCGCGGAAAACGGAGCGGCGGAATGCCTGCGGCTTGCGCACCAGGGACGTGGCGAGGTGACGGTAATCCACGACCCGATCGCGCTGCTTGCCTTTGGGATGCTTGCGGGTGAGCGTCAGCACCTGGGTCGTGCCCAGCCAGGAGAGCAGCCGGTCATCGTAGAGGTGCACCTTGAGCCGACAGCCCACGAGGCGGGACGGCACGGTGTAGAGCACCTTGCGTACGGAAATGGTGCCGCTGCGGGTCACGGTGACGGTGGTGGTGGAGAAATCGGTAGTGCGGTGGCGGGGCAGCGGCTTGAGCTCCGGCAATTCCACCTCCAACGCCTTTCGGCGGCGGGCGTTCTTGCGGGCGACGGTATCCTGCAGGAAAGCCTGGTAGGCGGGGATGTCGGGGAAATCGCGCGATCCCCGCAGATCGAGGGCGTCGCGCAGGGCTGCCTTCAAATGTCCATGGGAGGCTTCGACGCTGCCGTTCTCATGAGCGACGCCGGCGTTGTTGCGGGTCGGGGTCATGCCGTAGTGGCGGCAGAAGGCGGCGTATCCGGCGGCTTCGTCGTCCTCGGCCGTCAGGTTGCGGTAGGCGGCGGACAGGCGGTCGGTGCGATGGGTGTGAGGAACGCCGCCGAGTTGCCACAGCGCTTCCTGAAGCCCTTCGGTCAGCGCGGTAAAGCTCTCGCCACCCTGGACGAGCTTGACCGACTCCCAGCCGCTGTAGGCCAGCCAGAAATGGTAGAGGAGATGGTCGAAGGGAGCGCCGTCGATGGTGATGCCGAGGCTGGCGGTCTCGGTGAAGTCGGACAGGGCCTGATGCCCCGGGGGATGATCCTGGCGGAAGATCAAATCCTGCTCGGGGCCTTCCGTGGCTCGCCACAGCGCGACCCGGCGCTGGAGCGAGCGCAGCATGCTGTCGGGATAGTCGCCGGGATGGCGGCGCTGGAGCTCCTCCAACAGCGTGGTCGCCCGGATGTGCGGAGCCGAGCGCAGGACCGGCACCAACTCCTCCGCCCAGACCCCGGCGAACGGATCCTCGCGGGTGCGCCAGGTCCGTTCCCCCGGCCGTTGGCTCGGCAGGATCGGGTCGGCGTCGATCCGCCGTGCCGTCCGCTCGCTGAACCCGGCCTTCGCCGCTGCCGTCGCTTGACCGCGTCCTTGCCTGCGCTCGTCCATGTACCGCCTGACCTGTCGGTCGGTGATCCGCGCTCCCGTCATCAGCCTCTCCCCCGTGATCACGGGGGAGAGGCTGATGACGGGGCCGTCTTCCGGCCATTCCAATCGTCGTTAGGCGGTCATCGTAGTTGGCGTCGTGCAGCCCTGTTCGTGGCGTGCCGTTTCAGGAGATGGGGCTGGGTTTTGAACAGGTTCTGCTGCGCGGCGTTGTTATGGGGCTCAAACGAGAGAGGTTCGCGATGGAGGCTTCCGTGACCGAGCTGAAGGGCAGCGTCGACCAGCTCGATGCCTGCGTTTCCACCCTCGACCGTAAGATGGACGCATTTGAGCTCAGGCTCAGTGCCCACCTCGACTTGGCCAAAGCCGAGATCATCAGCGAGAAGCGACGTAATAGCCTCGACCTCAGACGGGCGATAGACAATCAGCTCAAGCTGGTGGGCGTGCTGGGCGCCCTGATTATTATCCTCACACTTATCAAAAAGCTGGCCTGACAACACACAGGCAGGCGCGACACACAGTCCCCCTGGTGGCAAGGACTTCTCCCCACCAGGGGGAGACCTGCCTCCTCGCCTCACCGTCCATACGCGACACCGAGGACGCAGGCCATGGGCCAGCCCGTCGCCACCCTCGTTGCCTTGGCCGGGCTGGCGTCCGGCTTTGACGATCCCGCGACCGGCGAGGAGGACTGCTGGCCTCCAGCATCCGTTAGGACGCCGACGGTTGAGGCTGGGCCTACACGCTGCTTGGCATGGAGGTCGTCGCGGCACCGAGCCGGACGAAGGCTGCATCGTCGCCTTGACGCAGACGGTGCGCCATGCCCGTTTCTCGGCGGAGGCTCAGACCCTGCGGAAAACCAAGGCACCCTCATGCGAGGGGACAATCGGCAGAGTGATGGCCTGGCGGAGCCGGCCGATCGTCGGGTTTGACAACGTCCATATTTGGACTATATGGTCTGAATATGGACCAATGGAGTCCCACCCATGCCCGCTCGCGCCAACCGCATCGCCGTCCCGGTCACCGCAGGTCCATCTCTCCTCCGCCCTGACCGGTTCGCCCCATCCAAGCGTCGGCACCTCAGCGCGCCGGGTCTGCGGACTTTCCTGGCCATCGCCGACCACTGGGGCTGGACGGAGGCCGAGCGCCTGCTGGTTCTGGGCTCACCCGGCCGCTCGACTTACTTCGGCTGGGCCGCGAAGGCGCGTGACGGCCAGGAATTGACCTTGCCGGTCGACGTGCTGTTGCGCATCTCCGCCGTCCTCGGCATCCACAAGGCGCTGATGATTTTGTTCGGCTCGGAAACGGCGGCGTTGGACTGGCTAACCAGACCGCACGATGGGCCGTCGTTCGGAGGCCAGCCGCCGATGGCCCTGGTCACCAACGGCACCATGGACGGGCCCATGCTGGTGCGACGCTACCTCGATGCCGCGCGCGGGGGCGTTTTCGGACCGCCCGGTACGATGGACGAGACGAGCACGCCCTATGGCGACGACGACATTGTGATCGTGTGAGAGCGTGGTGATTACCATTGCCATACCGCAATCGACGCACCGCCTGATCCCATCGCAGTTCCCACCGATCCCCGCCTTTGACAGCGTGACGCGGCCAGACGATTTGGAGGCTGTCATGGAACTGGAGGGCTGGACCAACGACCGTCTGGTCCAGGAACGTGTCGCCCGGCTTCCCCGCAACCAGTGGGTCTTTGGTGTCCCCAACGCCTCCGTGGTGATGGCCGCCTTCCTGCACGCCGCTCCCGCCGGTAGGCGCTTCAACAGCGGCGATCTCGGCGCCTGGTACGGGGCGTGGACGCTCAAGACTGCCATCGCCGAGGTCGCCCATCACCTCCGGCGCGAGGCGGTTCACCGCCGGCTTGCGGAAATGCGGTTGACCTACCGCCTCTACACCGCCCGCCTCGACGGCGACTTCCTCGACATCCGCGGCCAGAGCAGCGTGCGACCCGACTTGTTTGCGGCGGGAGACTACCGTGCCTCCCAGGCCTTCGGCGAGGCGGTGCGCCGGGCCGGGCAGGCCGCCGGCATCGCCTACGACAGCCTGCGCCACCGCGGGGGCATCAATGCCGTCGCCTATCGACCGCGCCTGATCCAAGAGGTGACCCAGGCGGATCATTACGAGATCACTGCGCCCGTCGAGGGGACCGTGGTCACGCGCCGGAAGACGCGCCGCTGACAGAGACGGAACGGCAACAGCACGCACTGCTGTTGGTCGATGAGACGTCGCAGATCAGGCCCGGGAGCGCACCCACCTGCCCCTGTCTCTTCTGGTGGCTTCATCTGGTCCGACGGCTGCGTCTACCGGCTTCATCAGGGGGAACATCCTCATCGTCGTCGGGCGTCACGGCGTTAAGCCGTGCCGTCACCCGGCCCGCCGCGGCAGCCACCTCGGCCAGAGGGCCAGTGAGGTCGACAGTCGGTGAGCTTGGTTGGGCTGGCCGCCGGGCCGATGGGAGCGATGCTCGCCCCACCGGCTCCGGAGAAGCCGGCGCGCCGGCGGGGGTGCCGTCGAGCACACCGGTGTCGGCCAGCCCCATCGCCCGTAGATCGTCCAAGTCGGGCAGATCGGCCAAGCTCTCCAAACTGAACTGGTTGAGGAAGGCGTCGGTGGTCACGAAGGTCAGCGGCGCCCCCGGACGCGGGCTGCGCGGCCCCGGCCCCACCAGCCCCGCCGCGCGCAGACGGCCAACAGCGTCGGCATCGACGGTGCGGCCGAGCAGGCGCTCCAGATCGCGCCGGGTCAGCGGCTGGTGGTAAGCGATGGTGACGAGCAACAGCTGGTCGACGGGGCCGAGAGCGGGCAGGGCGGGGCCGCCAGGGCGCACCGCCCGCAGCACCGGGGCGAGGTGGGGGTGGGTGCGGTGATGCCAGCCGCCGGCGACCGCCACCAGGTCGTAGGGCCGGGGGCGCAGCTCGGCGCGGATGTCGGCGATCACCGCGTCGAGCGGGCAGTCGTCGCCGACCACCCGTGCCAGCACCGCCCGCGGCACCGGGGTTGGCGAGGCGAAGATCACCGCCTCGACCCGGCTCATCCACTCGCGCCACCGCAGCTCGGGCGGCAGGTCGGCCAAGGCCCGGTCGAACGGCAGGTCATCAGAGGCCTTTGCGGGAGGCGGTGCCATGGTCCCTCGCTTAAAGCCCGTAGAGGCGGGCGGTGGGTCGGCCGGTCAGCTCGCGGACGGCGCCGAGGGCGACCAGCCGGTCGAACAGCCGGCGGGCGGCGCGCTCGGGGATGAGGTCGCGCACCCCGGCCACCGACACCGCGTCGCGGGCGAGCAGCCGGTCGACCACCCGCCCGGCGGCACGGGCGCGCAGCCGTGGCCGCACCGCCTGCAGGGCGGCGGCGCGGTGGCCGAGCAGGGCGAAGCGGTCGAGCGCCCGGGCGCTGCCGCGCAGTATCACGGCGGCGAGCGTGGCCCCCTCCAGGGCGCTGAGGTCGACGCGCCCCTGCGGCGGCAGGCCGAGGCCGATCAGCGGCAGGCCGTAGGGCCAGCCGAGCCAGCGGGCGAGGACGAGGTCGGCCGCCCACACCGCGAGGGCGTCGCGGCCAGGACGGACCGCCAGCACCGGCTGGAGGGCGGCGGACACCGCCACCAGGGGGCAGGGGAGGGCGGCGGCGGTGGCGAGCGTCTGAGCAAGTTCATCCGGCACACCGCCGCTGCGGGCGCCCAGCCCGGCGATCAGGGCGGGCAGCTCACCCCAGCGGGGCCCCGGCGGACCGTCTGCCAGCCAGAGATGGGCGCCCAGCACCGGAGCGGCCGGGCCGGCCGGCGGCGCCGGACTGAGGGCAACGAGATCGCGCAGGGCCGCCTCGTCCTCGGGACGCCCGCTGCGGGCAATGGCAGCGGCCGCGGCCGCGAGCGCCAGACGGTTGGCCCAGGCGCCGGCGTGCGGGGCCGCCGCCGTGACCGCGGCATCGAGCACGGCGAGGGCGGCACCGAGCTGGGCGGGCCCGGCGGGGGTGGGGTGGTCCGCTCCGCCGCGGTCGGGAAGGCAGCGGGTCGCCCAGGCAGGGAGGTGCAGCGGGAGGACGGCGGTGGGGGAGGGCGGCGTCATGGACCAGGACAGGGCAGGGGGAGGAGGGCAGGCGGGGGACAGCATTTTTGGGATCGGCCGGACGGGGATCGGCGCTTTTTTCGGGTTATAGCACAGAAAAGCGCCGGAGCTAAGGAACCGTCAACTATGTCCGATAAGCTTGGCTTATCGGACATGACAAACGCCGGGCCACCGGCTATGCTCGGGACCAGAATTTTCCGCTCTGGATGCTCACTCGGCCATGGCCTCAGACACGGTTCCCGCTCCCGCCCTCTCGCAGGATCAGGCACTCGACCATCTGTCCGAGTTGGCCGACAAGGCCCGGGCCTACGCCCGCAACGCCAAGGCCGAGAACACGCAGCGGGCCTACGCCGCCGACTGGCGCCACTACAGCGCCTGGTGCATGCGCCGCGGCGTTCCTCCAACGCCACCCAACCCACAGGCGATCGGCCTTTACCTCGCCGACCTCGCCTCCGAGGCGGCATCAGCTGGCCGCCGCTCCCGCTCTGCGGCAACGGTCGAGCGCCGCCTGTCCGGCTTGGCCTGGACCTTCCGCCAACGGGGCTGTCCGCTCGACCGCGGCGACCGCCACATCAAGGAGGTGCTGGCCGGCATACGCCGCAGCCACGGCCGCCCGCCGGTCCAGAAGGAAGCCCTGCTTGCTGACGACGTGCTGCGCATGCTCGGTTGTCTGAGCAGCGATCTGCGCGGGGTGCGCGACCGCGCCATCCTGCTGCTCGGCTTCGCCGGCGGGTTGCGACGCAGCGAGATCGTCGGCCTCGACCATGGCGCGGAGGAGACCGCCGACGGCTGCGGCTGGGTCGAGGTGCTGGAGGGTGGGCTGGTCCTGCACATCCGCGGCAAGACCGGCTGGCGCGAAGTCGAAGTCGGCCCGGGCAGCACGCCGCTGAGTTGCCCGGTGGCGGCGCTGAAGAGCTGGATGGAGTTGGGCCGCATCGCCCACGGACCACTGTTCCGCCGCATCGCCCGCGACAGGAAGCAGGCCCTGACCGATCGACTGTCCGACAAGCATGTCGCCCGCTTGGTGCAGGCGACCGCGCTTGCCGCCGGCATTCGCAGCGACCTGCCGGAAGGCGAGCGCCTTCACCGTTTCGCCGGCCACTCCCTGCGGGCCGGGCTGGCCACCGCCGCCGAGGCAGAGGAGCGCTTCGTCCAACGCCATCTCGGTCATACCTCGGCCGAGATGACCCGGCGCTACCAACGCCGCCGCGACCGCTTCCGCATCAATCTCACCCAGGCGGCTGGTTTGTGAGGGGGGCAGAAATTTCGTCAGCATCATGACACATGATCAACCCCAGTATAATATAACAAACTTGAGGATTGTCCGATGATTCAAGAACAACACATGTAGTTTATTTGACGGAATTATCTTGCCACTATTTGAAGAAGGTGGAATGACCGTCCACCACATCACTTCAGTCCAACTGAGGTTGGGTAACTATTGCAGCGGTTTGGGCTCACGTATCCCTTCGCGCCTGATCCTCGGTCGAACGGCACCAGCGAAAGCGAGTGGCACGAGTTACTGATGGCATAGACGGACAAACTGGTGGTTCTCAGTGCCCCAGAAAGCTTGCTCGCGACCGTCTGCGCGGTAGAGTGAAGCGTTGCTGCCGAAGCCGTAGAGCCGACGGGGGGTGGCGCTCTTCGTGAATGGCACCACAGTTGGGCCGCGGTTTCAAGGAGGAGCGCAAATGCCCCGATCGCCCACACGCCCAGTCCTCCACCGGTTGGCAATGATCAAACCCACTCCCGCCGAACGCGATCGTTGGCTCCCGCAAGCCCGGCGGCACGGCTTGTCCTTACCGGAGTTCCTGCAGTTGCTCGGGATGCGCACCGCCGCGTCAGCGACCATCCCCGCCATTCCGCCGAACCGGTTCGTCGTCAGACTACCTGGCCGCCAACTGCGCCGTTGCCTTGGGCGCATGCTGAACTTGGCCCAGGTGCAACGCCGTCCTATTCTTCTCTGCGGCTCGCCCAGTCCAGGCATTGGCCGGCGTATCCGGAGCCACCGGCTCACCCAGTTCCAACCGCGCTTCCGAGACCTTTACGCTGTTCTGCCGATCCCGCCGCTGCCATACCACCGTCGCTCACTGCGACCATTCGGATCCGCCGCTCCAAAACCGACCAGGAGGGGCAGGGCGCCGAGGCTTGGCTGTCGGCTGAGGCGGTAGGTCGGCTTCAGCGGGCACAGCTTGCGCGTCGGCGCCGCCCAGGACCTGTTGGCAGCCGGCGTCGACCTGCCTGGGCTGATGCAGGCGGGACGCTGGTCCTCGCCGGTGATGCCGACCCGCTACACCGAGCGCCTGCGGCAACGCGTGGAGCCGTGGCTCGGGTCCGCAGAAAGAAGACCGAGAAAGCATGAACCTAAGGTTTCGCTTGTTACGTTTTTATTAACCATACTGTGCAATGGTGCCTTTCAAACGAAAACCCAGAACCCGACTTGCAGCCATCGGTGATTGCGATGGCTCGGCGGCGCCTTTGGGGCACTCGACGGGATGATGGCCGATGCAGGCGCCACCGCAACGCCTGCGCAGCCCCATCGCCTTCGACATGATCATGAACCATGCCATGGCCGGCGGTTGAACCTGACGCGACCTTCAAGGGAAAGTTCTCCGATGGGCGTTCTCCACATCGATCGGGCCGACGCGCCGCGCGCCGCGACAACCGCCTGCGCCGGACAGCACATCATCGCTCTGGCCCGGCGGCTCTCTTACGCCGCAACCCTTGAGGAGGTGATGGGCATGGTTGCCCAAACCGCACGTCTGGTGCTGCAGGCGGACGGAATCACCTTCGTGCTGCGAGAGGGCGACCGGTGCCACTACGCGGAAGAGGATGCCATCGCTCCGCTCTGGCGGGGCAAACGGTTCCCGATGAGCGCGTGCATCTCCGGACACGTCATGCTGACAGGCGAGGCGGTGTCCATCGCGGACATCCACAAGGATAGGCGCATTCCGCAGGATGCCTACCGGGCGACATTCGTCCGGAGCATGGCGATGGTGCCGGTCCGCAAGGAGGACCCGCTGGCGGCCCTTGGCGCTTACTGGCGCGACTGCCGGGCCGTACCGGACCATGATCTTGAGCGGTTGCAGGAAATTGCCGACACCGCCGCCCTGGCGATCCTCAACCTGGCCCTGCGGCGCACCGACCGCCAGCAGGCCCGGTTCGTGTCGGCCCTGACCCACAGCCTTCATCAGCCGCTTCAGTCGCTGTATCTTCTGGCCGGCGTGCTGGACAAGCAGGTGCGGGAGCCGGCCGCACGGGCGACCCTTGGGCGGATCGACTGCGAACTCACCGACACCCGTTCCCTGCTCGACGATGTGCGGACTCTGAGCGGGTGCGCAAGCGGCGGTGTCGCGCCTGTCCTCACCGACGTTGCGGTCGCCGACATCCTGCATGGCGTGGCGGCGGGTCACAGCGCCGCTGCCGCCGCGAAGGGGGTGCGGCTTTCAGTCGTTTCATCCGACGCCATGGTGAGGAGCGAGCCGGCGCTGCTGGCTCGGATGCTCGGTTGCCTCGTGGACACGTCCATCCGCCACACCGACCGCGGCGAGGTTCGCGTCATGTGCCGCGAAGACGGCGACCTCCTGCGGATTTCAGTCGACGACACCGGGACCGGGGTTGCGGCGGACGGATTGGACCTGATCATGGACACCCCTTTCCCGCCTGACGGAGCGCAGGGACGCCGGCATCCGATGACGTTGCGGCTGTCCATCGTCAGAAGCCTCGGCGCCCTTCTCGGCCACGGGGTCGAGATCGCCTCGCGCCAGGGCAAAGGCTCGCAGGTCACCCTCTCCATCGCTCTGTCGAGGGCGTTCACACCCTCGCCCCGGTAGTCCGATCGGCCGCTTGGATTAAACCTGAAGATGATATAGACATCTAACCAATGGCGGTTTGACGGTTTTTTGACGAGCGGCCGGAGGCTCGCAGGTGTCGGGAACGAGTGAGCAGAGCATGATGGAACGGATTTCCACCGGCATCCCCGGTCTGGACAAGGTTCTTCAGGGTGGGCTCCCGGTCGGCTCGGTGTTCATCGTGCAAGGATCGCCGGGTGCCGGAAAGACGGTGATGGCCAACCAGATCTGCTTCCAGCATGCCACCGGCGGGGGGCGCGCGGTTTACGCGACCCTGCTGGCCGAAAGCCACGACCGCCTGCTGAAGCATCTCAGCCCAATGGAGTTCTACCAAGGCGACCATGTTCCGTCGTCGATCTATTACGTCAGTTGCTTCGACAAGCTGATGCGCGACGGGCTGCCCGGTATCCTGGAGTTTCTTGCGTCCGAAGCCAAGGCCCGCAAAGCATCGCTGCTCGTGCTCGACGGCCTGTTCGTGCTGGAGGAGACGGCGCAATCCGCCTGCGAGTTCCGCAAGTTCATCAATGATCTGGCGATGCTCGCCAATCTGCTCGGCTGCACGATCCTTCTGCTGACCAACAGCGCGCGCCAACCGTCCAGTCCGGAATACACCATGGTGGACGGCTGGATCGAACTGGCGGTGCGGAGCAAGGCGACCCGTTCGTACCGCACGCTGACCGTGCACAAGGTCAGGGGCAGCGACTTCCTTGCCGGCCTGCATGTCTACACGATTTCGAAGGCCGGCCTCACCGTGCTGCCGCGGTTCGAAAGCGTGCTGGCGGATGCGTCGTACGCCGACGTCGGAACCAAACGCCTGGGAACCGGCGTGGGCGACCTCGACACGATGCTGGACGGCGGGCTGCCCTGCGGCTCCGCCACCCTGATGCTGGGACCGACCGGCATCGGCAAGACCACACTCGGCCTGCACTTCATCTCGCAATGCACGCCAGCGGAACCTGGGTTGATCTTCGGCTTCTACGAGAATGCCGCCAGGCTGAAGCGCAGGGCGCAGAGTTACGGGATCGATCTCGACGGCCTGATGGCATCCGGCGCGGTGGAGATGATCTGGCATCCACCCACGGAAAACTTCCTCGATCAGTTGGGCTACGAGATTCTGGAGACGGTTCGACGCCGCCAGGTGGCGCGCCTGTTCGTCGACGGGATCGATGCCTTCGCGCAATCGGTCATCTTCCAGGAACGCCTGCCGCCGTTTCTCACCGCACTGACCGGCGCCCTGCGTGAGGAGGGTGTGACCACCGTCTATTCGATGGAGCTTCCGTTCCTGATGGGCGGGGAACACCAGATATCGTTGGGGAGCATTTCCGCGGTCGCGGAAAACATCATCCTGCTGCGCTATGTCGAGCAACAGGCCCAGATGCATCGCACACTCACGCTGGTCAAGGTTCGGGAGAGCGACTTCGACCGGTCGGTCAAAGAATATTATATCACCAACCGGGGCGTCCAAATTGGAAGCGCCCTATCTGGTGCGGCGACCGTGTCTGCCGGAATCGATACCGCCTCTCCGAACAGCCTTTAGGCCGCCGACGACGGCAACCTACTCCGCTCCGCAATCCCGAGGCCACATACTGATCGTCGAGGATGAATCGGGGATCAGAGCGGCCATGACGCTGGTCCTCGAAATGGAGGGTTTCCAGGTGACCCAGGCGAGCGATGGCCGCCGCGGACTGCATTGCCTGATCGAATCGGTCCCTGACGTCGTGTTGTCCGACTACATGATGCCCTATATGAACGGCATCGAAATGATCCGCGAAATCCGGGCGAAGCCGGAATTCCAAACCTTGCCGGTCGTGCTGCTCACCGCCGCCATCCCATCCGAGCCGGATTACAAGAGCCTCATCGACGCGTTCCTGGAAAAGCCCGTGGATGTGCCCACCCTGGTCAGCACCTTGCAGCGGCTGGTCGACCGCAGGCCCTCCGGCAACTGACACCGGGGAGGGCCCTACCCGATCACCTTGCGGATGGCGGTCAGGAAGTCATCCGGCGCGATCGGCTTGTGGACAACGGTATAGCCGCTTTCGCTGGCCTCGCGCAGGCGTTCGGGAGCGGTATCGCCGGTGATGACGATGGCTGGCGGGACGATGCCGAAGGTGGAACGGATGCAGTTGATCGCCTCCGTCCCAGTGTGCCCGCCCCGCAGCCGGTAGTCGGAGACGATGACCGTCGGAGACGGTACCCCCAGGCGGCGGAGCTTTTCCATGGCCTCCTCGCTCGATGCCGCATCGACGACGTCGAATCCCCAGGATTCCAGCATCAGCTTCAAGCCCGCGAGGACCAGCGGCTCATCGTCGATGAGCACGACCAACCCACGGGCATCCTGGTTCGCCGAAATGGCCGGAAGCGGACGGGACACCAGTGCCGACGCCGACATGGGCAGTTCGATGGCGAAGACCGAGCCACGCCCGACCCTGGAGTTCACCGTGATCCGAGCCCCGAGCAGCATGGCAATGCGGCGGACGAGCGACAGGCCAAGGCCCAGGCCTTTTTCGCGGTCGCGCTCCGGGTTCGCCAGTTGCACATACTCCTCGAAGATTTCCTCGAAGGCGCTCTCCGGGATGCCGATGCCCGTATCCACGACCTGTATGGACAGCATGCCGCCGCGCCGCCGACATCCGACCACGATGCCGCCCTGGTGGGTGTAACGCAGGGCGTTGCCGATCAGGTTGCGGATGATCTGCTCCAGCAGGGCGGGATCGGTCCAGAGCGCAAGCGACGTTCCCACCACGCGATAGCGCAGGTTCTTTGCACGGGCAACCGCGATGAACTCCGCGTTCATCCGGCTGAGGAGGTCCCCCAGCAACAGGGCCTCCGGCCTGACCTTCACCGTGCCGGAGTCGATGCGCGACACGTCCAGCATGGCGTCCAGGATCATCTTCATGGCACGCGCCGACTGCTCCGCCCCGCTCAGCATCGGGTCGAGCGGGGAGGAGGGATCGCGGATGCCGGCCCGCAGACCACCGTGAAACAAAAACAGACTCTGCACCGGTTGGCGAAGATCGTGGCTGGCCGCCGCGAGGAAACGGCTTTTCGCCCGATTGGCCCGTTCGGCCTCCTCCTTCGCCGTCTGGAGATGGCGATTGAGCTGCTCCAGTTCCCGCTCCCGCAAGGCAATCAATTGCTTCGCATCCACTTGGGCGGCGATGACGGCATCGAGTTCCCGAATGGCCGTGCGAGGGATGGCGACATTCTCCTTCGTCCCCATGGCGGTCGCGACCGATGCAACTTGCGAAATGCGACGCCCAAGTCGATGCGACAGCATGAAGGCGGCGAGCACCCCGAGCATCAGCATCAGGACCCCCCCGGCACCGACGGTCCACAAGGACTGGCGCGCCGGAGCGTCCAGAACCTCATCGGGAACCCCCATCACGATGGTCCAGCCAAAGCCGTCGACGGGATGGAAATACCGGACCAGCGGCGTGCCTTCCTTGGACTTTCCATGGTTGAGGCCGCTCGACTGATTGGAGATGAAATCCAGCGTCCCCTGAGAGGCCACCTGTCCGACATACTGTTCGGCTGATCGGTTGCGGGCAATGATGCGGCGCTGCCCATCGAGCACCGAGACGATCCATTGGTCCGGCAACCCCTGGGCGGCAAGCACCGCATTGAGCCGCGACGATTCGAATACCAGCCTGAGTGCCGATCCGGCCATCGCACCGTCCACCAGGGGCAGATTGATGGCGACGACATACGTCCCCGATATGTTGCTCTGATAGAGATCGGAAACCACCGGCCTGCCGGCTTTGAGAGCCTGGACCGCCGATATGCTCTCTCCGGATTGCGGAAGAGGGGCGCCGAAATCGAGGCGGGTGTTGAAGACGATCTTTCCATCGGCATTCACGATCGCCACCGTCCCAGCCAAAGACTGCCGACGCAGAAAGTCCTTCGCCTCCCGGTGGAATCCAGCCAGGTCGCCGCGTGCCAACTCGCCGCTGCTCGCCAACGCGTTCAATGTCATGACGCCGCCAAGCAGCATTTGCTCGACGGCGTTCGACAGAGCCTCGGTGCGCTGGACCAACTGGGTGATCTCACCCTTTCTCTGATCCTCCGCCATGCGGTTGACGACAAAAGCTGCAAACAACACCATGGGAAGCGCTGAAATAAGCGTCAGCGTAAGCAGAAAAGTCCAGATCGGCTTCGATGACATCCCGGAAACGAACTTCAAAAGCAATCCCTCATTTGAAAACAACTTAGTATCTTATCATGGATTATTTCTACCACACAAATGGGCAATTGTTCTATTCCAACACTGTGGTGCGATCCGGATCGCATAGAACGCTTTCCCTTTCGGCAGCTTGGGCGACCGGATTGGTGCGGTGCAGGAAGCGCCCGTTCAAGGGCCGGCACGTCAGGTCGAGGAGGCGCTCCTGTGCGCGTGCGCTGATCGATACCTGCAGGTCCCGGTCAGCCGATCTTCATCAGCCGCCGGGTCAGACAGAGGAGCTGCTGGGCTCGTTGCTGGCCCTCATGGGCGTGGAGCTGACGGCTCCCGATCACACCACGGTCGGTCGACGCACGGCGCGCATGTTTGGCAGCCGGCTTCAGGCCCGGACGGCCGCTGGCCACCAGGCCGAAACGACAGTCGGCAAACGGTGGTCGGCGTCACCATTCTGAACCGGATGAGCCATCAAGCACGCCCGAACTTCGTCGGTGTCGCCTGATCGACGCACAGGCAAAGCATTGGCGCGTCCATCCGAACGCGATGCACAAAAGCCTGCGGAAAATCTTATATAAAATGTGTCTCCAAGCCAAGAAAATCCAATCAAGGAATGTAAACGTTCCCAAGTCTGCTGTTAACAATTTGGCAAGCTCACAAGAGCATCCTTGAACCCATGCGCGATACCAGAACAGTGCATGAAGGGGAGCGGTGATGCCAACCGTACTGGTCATCGACGACGAGGATATGGTTCGTCTGGTTCTGCGGCAATTCCTCGAACGCCAGGACATGGAGGTCATCGAGGCGCAGGACGGCGACGAGGGCTTGCGTCTGTGCCGCGCGCATCGCATCGATCTGGTCATTTGCGACCTGATCATGCCGCGGGCCGACGGCATCGGCACCATCATGCACATCCGGCGGATCGCGCCGAAAATGAAGATCATCGCCATATCCGGCGGCGGTCGAAGCCACGCCATGGAACTGCTGAAGGTCGCCGAGGAGATGGGGGCGGACCATGCGCTTGGAAAGCCGTTCACGCGGGACCAGTTGACCGCCGCCGTCGCAGCCTGTCTGCCCAATCCCACCCTGGCGCCCCGCCTTCGTTGAGGTCGCGGTCCTAGAGGAAACGATCATGCTCAGCCTGTCCTTGGGAGAAAAGCTGCGGAACTGGTTTGCCGAGGAACAGCCGGTCGCCACGGCGCGTCCGGCGAAAGCGACTCCGACCGGGCCCGACATGGAACACCTGCAGTCCCTGGAGCGCCGGCTGCAGAGCCTGCTGGCGCAGCCGCAGCTGCTGTCCGCCGGCCGTGTCCACATGCTGAATTTCGACCGGCTGCGCGAGAGCCTCGGCACCGCCTGGGAGGACCTGCGCGACCGGGTCCATGCCGCCGCCGACCGCATCATCAACCGCCTCATCGCCGAGCAGGACGTCCAGTTCCGAACCGGAGATGGCGAATACATCATCGTTTTCGCCACGCTGAACCGGCAGGCCGCCACGCTGGTCTGCGCCAAGATCGCCGAGGAACTCCACCGGCTGTTCCTGGGTGATCCCAATCTGGGCGACATCAAGGTCGCGACGGCGGTCGGGCTGCTGGACGGCAAGATCCTGTACGAACACGCGTCGGTCGCCGAACTGCTGGCGAACATCGACCAGACCGCCGACCCTGGCGGGGCTGAAGCCGCCGCCGTGCCCGCCGCCACCCCCCTGCCCGCCGAACCGGCCGCGGCCCGCCCGCCGGAGCCACGCAAGCTTCAGCTGTCGCAGGGCGAACTGGCGCAGATCAGCACCATGTTCCGTCCGCTCTGGGATGTCGGGCGGCAGGTCATCTCCACCTACATGTGCACGCCGGTCCGCCGCTTCCCCGACGGCTCGGCGGTCGAGGGGGTGGCGGCCCTGGCGGCGATCACCGACCCGCAGCAGCTGGCCAAGATCAACACCGACACCCTGATCGACACCGTCGAAATCCTGGACGAGCTGTTCCGCAACAAATTCCGGCTGATGGTGTCGGTCCCGGTCTGTTTCGAAACGCTGGCGGCGCGGCGCACGCGGCAGGAGTACATCACGGTCTGCCAGTCGGTGCCGGATTACCTGCGCCAGTTCCTGAGCTTCGAGTTCCTGCGCTTCCCGGCCGGCGTTCCCAACGGCCGCATGACCGAACTGGTCAACGAGATGCGCCCCTTCTGCCGCTGGTCGTTCCTGCGGGTGGAGTTCAGGCAGCAGAGCTTCACCAGCCTGGCCGGGACCGGGCTGACCGGGCTGACCACGCTGGTGCCGTCCGACCGAGCGGCCGAGGCGCGGACCATGGAGGACCTGAACAGCTTCGTCGCGTCCGCCGAGCGGGCGAACCTGCGCACCTGCGTGGTCGGCGTCGCCTCCACCAGTCTGGCGATCGCGGCGCGCGCGGCGGGAACCACCCTGATCGCCGGCGACCGCATCGGCCGCGCCGAGGAGATCCCGCAGCACATGCTGCGCTTCCGCTGGCAGGACCTGTTCCTGCGGGATGCCCCCCGGTAGCGGACGGGGCCGGAGCTTGCACACCCAACGACCGGAGGTTCGGCGATGCCCGTCACGACCGGATGCTCGAACGCGGCCATCAGGACGCTCACCCTCACCGCCGCCGGCCTGACACCCGACGCCCTGGCGCCGCTGACCTTCGCGGGAGGCACCCCGGCGCTCGTCCTCGGCTTCGTCTCGCCCGAGTTGTCCTTCGCCGAGGTTGCCGGCAGCCTGCGCGCGGCGCTGGACGCCGGAACCCGCCTGATCCTGGTGTCCACCGCCGGGGAACTGTGCTCTGGAACACCGGGCGGACTCTACGACCCCGGCGCCGGGGATCGGGACATCATCGTCCTGCAGGCGTTCAGCCGCGACCTGTTCGCGGAGGTCAGCCTCCACACCGTTCCGTTGCACAGCGAAGACATCCGGTCGGGCGACATCCGGTTGAGCCACGACCAGCGCATCGCCGCCATCCGGCAGGAGTTGGACGCCGTCACGCCGTCCTTCCCGCTCGACTGCCACGACAGCCTGGCGCTGCTGTTCATCGACGGCCTGTCGGCCAGCGAGAGCTCCCTGATGGAAGCGGTCTACGCCACCGGCCGCTTTCCGGTGCTGTTCGTCGGCGGCTCGGCCGGCGGCCGGCTGGATTTTCGGAACACCTGGCTGTTCGACGGTGATCGGATCCTGGAGAACCACGCCGTCATCGCCTTCGTGAAGATGGCGGCGGACAAGCGCTACGGCGTCTTCAAGTCCCAGAACTTCCGCAAGACGGCGATCTCCTTCACCATCCTGGACTGTGACCCGATCCGCCGCACCGTCTCCAGCGTCATCGATCCGGACAGCCTGGAGGTGGTCGGCTTCATCGACGCGTTGTGCCAAAGCCTGGGTTGCCGGCGGGAGGATCTGGAACGCCTGTTGAGTTCCCACACCTTCGCCGTCGACCTCGATGGCGGGCTGTTCGTCCGCTCGGTCGCCGAGATCGACCACGCCACCGACAAGGTCGCCTTCTTCTGCGACATCGATTCCGGCGACGAACTGTTCCTGGTCGAAGCGACCGATTTCGTCGAGCAGACCAGGGCCGACTTCGCCGCCTTCCTGGACGGCAAGCCCGCGCCGATCGGCGGCATCCTCAACGATTGCGTCCTGCGGCGCCTGAACAACGTCCCCAACCTGCCCCGGCTGACCGTGTTCGACGACATCCCGGTCGCAGGTTTCTCGACCTTCGGCGAGACCCTGGGGATCAACGTCAACCAGACCCTGTCGGCGGTCCTGTTCTTCACCGACGACGGCACCGGCCGGTTCAATGACGACTATGCCAGCCGTTTCCCGGTCCATTACGCCAGCTTCCAAAATTTCTTCAGCCGGGCCCGCAGCAATCGGCTGCGCATGCTGAACCGGCTGCGACAGCGCCTGATCCAGAACCTCGTCAGCCGCAACGACGCCGCCACGGCGCTCTACGGCCGGGTCGAACAGATCGGCAGCTACACGGCGCACATTGCATCCGACGGGGCGGACACCCTCAACTCGACGGTGGTGGAGCTGCTCACCGCCGTGCGTCAGGCGACGGAGGAGCGGGAGGCGGTGACCGAGGTACTGAGCGCCCGCGAATCCGAACTGCGCCGCGCCGAGGAGCGGCGGGAAGCGGCGGAAACCCGCATGGCGCTGGAGGCGCAACTGCAGCAGGCGCAGAAGCTGGAGGCGCTGGGCTGTCTGGCCGGAGGGCTGGCGCATGAGATCAACAACATGCTGCAGCCCATCATCGGCCTGACGGAACTGGTCATGGACGACGTACCGCCGGACAGCCAGGCCCATCGCAACCTCGCACGGGTGATCGAGGCCGCACAGCGGGCGAAGCGCATCACCCAGCAAGTCCTGACCTTCAGCCGTTCCGACCGTGGACGGGACGGCCCGTTGCGGCTGGCCGAAGCGGTCCGCAGCACCGCCGACATGGCCAATGTCCTGGTCCCGCACCAAGTCCGCCTGGTTTGGCGGATCGAGGCGGAGGATGTGATGGTCCATGCCGACGAGACGCAGGTGGCGCAGGTCCTCATCAATCTCATCCGCAACGCCGCCGACGCGCTGGGCGGCGGCGGCGGCGAGGTTGAAATCCGGCTCGGCACCGTTGGTCCAGGCGATCCGGCGGAAGGCGGGTGGCCAAATCCGACTGAGCGCTGCGCCATCCTGTCGGTGAGCGACGCCGGGTGCGGCATGGACGGGCCGACGCTGAAGCGCGTCTTCGACCCGTTCTTCACCACCAAGGCGGTCGGCGAGGGAACCGGGCTGGGGTTGCCTGTCGTGCATGGCATCGTCACCAATTGGGGCGGCCGCATCACCGTCGACAGCACCGAGGGCGTCGGCACCACCATATGCATCCTGCTGCCGACGCTGCAGGCCGTCCCGACCGAAGGGGACGCTCCGCTCAGCGTGGCGCGCGGATGAGCGTGCCGACGCAAGCAGCGGCCCCGTCCTCACCCTGCTCCTGTCCCATACCGCACAAGGACCGCACAAGGCGAACGCCGCCCGCCGTCATCACAATCTCCGGCCCCAACGGCGGATGACGAATTGCAGCGAGTACGATGCCCAACTCATCACTTGGAACCGCACCTTCGGGATGTGAGCGCTTTGCAGTTCGAAGTTTTCATGGCCGACAAGCTATTAACCTTGGACACTTTTTCCGAGGCGCCACTTGGTCGCGACAGGCAAGTTCAGATCATTTGCCAGTGAAAATTTTCAATGAAAGTTCTCAAGAGAAAGCGACAGGGGCGCTTCGCCCTCCAGGTGCTGGGTGCCGCCGCCGAACTGGAGCGGGCGCTGATCCGCGAACGCTCGATCGCCGGGCTGAAGGCGGCCGTGGCCAGGGGGAAGGAACCCGGCAATCCGGGACTGCGACGGCGCGACCCGGGGGCGCTGGAGAAAGCACGCCAAGGTCGCGAGGTGGCGCGGGATGAAATCGTGATCGCCCACGCCCAGGAGTTCCTGCCGACGGTGGAGGCACTGCGGCCGATGACCGCCTGGGATCAGGTGGTGCGGGCGCTGAAAGGGCAGGGCAGGAGCAGGCCCTGGGATGGCAAGCCGTGGACGCCCAACAGCCTGATACGGGCGGTACGCCGGCTGGCGGCGGCGGGACTGGTGCGTCAGGAGGTTCTCGATGCGGCGCCCAAACGGATCGACAGCGACGACCTCGTGCTGATGGTGGCAGGGCTGGCGCGCTCGGAACCCGGCGGCACGCTGGACGGCATCGCCCGCCGGCTGCAAAGCATGGGACAGCGCACGCCGCGCGGCGGCCTGCGCTGGAGCCGGTCGTCGGTGAAGAACCTGCTCGACCGCGCCAGGGAGCAGGGACTGGTCCGGGAACCGGAGACTGCGTAACGGTTGGTCAGCCGCCGACGCCGTGGGCTCTCGGGAAGACCGTCATCATGCTCGGTCTCGACCCTGACGGCCTCGGAAGAAGCCCGGGCGGTTCAGCCCCTATTGGACATAAAGTACGGTGTCGTGGTGGATCGGGCTGTGATGGCGCAGCCGATAGCGGCTGCCCGGGCGCATTGTCTCGATCATGCGGGGGATCGCCGCAAAATCCCCGATGTCGTGATAGACCGCGATCGCCAGCTTCGGCCGATGATGCCGTATGGTCCGTTCCGCCCCGCGCAGGGCGGGCAACTCGGCCCCCTCGATGTCCAGCTTGATGAAAGTCACCGGGCCCAGCCCGAGATCGTCCAGCGCTTGGACCGGAACGCTCACGTCGCCCCCTTCGTCCAGCCGGCCGCCCGGCCCGTGGCCGCTGGAGAAGTGCAATGTGTCCGCATGGCTCCACAGACCGATGGGATGAATGGTCACGCGGGGAAGGGCGGCGACGCACTCCCGCAGGCGGGGGAGGTTCGAGGGGTCCGCTTCGAACGCGTGGATGTGACGATGGGTGCCCCCTGTGGTGCCTCCTGAGCATGCGGCGAAGGCCGCCACGGTGTCGCCGTCGAACGCCCCGCCGTCCACCAGCACCTCATCCCTGCCGACGGCCAGGGCATCGGTGAAGAAATACATGTCCCGGTAGGGAAGCCGGACCGGTTCCAGCCAACAGGCGTCCCAGGTCAGGCGGTAGAGCATCACCGACAGGAAACATCGGCGGCTGGCATCGTCGTCGAAGCCTTTCCAGTCCGCCTCCCACTCCGCCAGGGCGGCGATTTGCCCGGGGGTCCCCATCATGCCGGGCGGGCACAGCCCGGCGGAGCGCATCGCCTCGAACAGCGACAGCAACGGCCGGCCGCTGGGCTGCCACAGCGCGTGGAAATGGGCGACGGCCTCGTCGGAGTTGCAGCACATGACGCCGACGGCCCGGGGGTCCCGCCGGATCAGGTCGCGAAGCCCGTCATCGCCGAGGATCGTCCCGTCCCCCAAAGGCAGGCCGGCGCGGGCGTTGTCCACGACCCCGACGACCTTCCAATGCCCGAGGGCATGCCGCACGAGGGGTTGCGCCATCACCGACCCGGCACCGAGAAGGATCAGCGGCACCTCGCCCGGATCCAAATCCCGGCGGTCTTCGGCTTGCAGCATGCGCCAGTCGCCGGGCGTCCGCACCGCCTGGTCCAACCGCTCGCGAAGCGCATGGCGGAGCGCCGGCACCTCGTCACCACCATTCCCCATGCCTCTTCCCCCTTGACCTTGCCCTCTGCCGCGCCGGATTCCGCGGAGCATAGCAGCATGCTCTCCCTCTCGGCGGGCGGAAGTTGCAGATGGGATCGGACAGGTGGCGGCCCGCCGGCCCCGTCTTTCCATCCCTCCTGTTCTTCTGCCACATCCCCCTGTCCGAACGCGCGAACTTCCCCCTGCCGCAGCGGATTTATGCTCGTTGCCGTACCGGCGATTGCCGGACTTCGTCATCCGTGACAGCAGTGAGAGGTCGACATGAATATGGTTCGGCGCAGCTCCGCTGAGTTTCTCGGGACATTCTGGCTGGTCTTCGGCGGCTGCGGCAGTGCCGTGCTCGCCGCCGCCTTTCCGCAGGTCGGGATCGGGCTGCTCGGCGTATCGCTCGCCTTCGGCCTCACCGTCCTGACCATGGCCTATTCCATCGGCCACATCTCCGGCTGCCACCTGAACCCGGCGGTGACGGTCGGGCTGTGGGCCGGCGGGCGGTTTCCGGCCAAGGACATCCTGCCCTATGTGCTGGCCCAGCTGGTCGGGGCCTTCGCGGCGGCCCTGGTCCTCTATGTCATCGCCACCGGAAAGGCCGACTACAGCCTGGCCGTCAACGGGCTCGCGGCCAACGGGTACGAGGCGCATTCGCCCGGCCAGTACAGCATCACCTCGGCCCTGGTGATCGAACTGGTGCTGACCTTCTTCTTCGTGCTGGTGATCCTGGGTTCCACCGACCGGCGGGCGCCGGCCGGCTTCGCGCCGCTGGCCATCGGCATGGCGCTCGTCCTCATCCATCTGATCAGCATCCCGGTCACCAACACCTCGGTGAACCCGGCACGCAGCACCGGCCCGGCGCTGGTGGTCGGCGGATGGGCGCTGCAGCAGCTCTGGCTGTTCTGGATCGCCCCGCTGGCCGGCGGACTGATGGGCGGACTGGCCTACCGCGCACTTGCCGAGGATATGCCGGCGAAGCCCGCCATCACCGGCGAGGCGAAAAGCTCCACCTGATCCACAGCGATGGGGCCGGTTCGCCGGAACCGGCCCCCGATACCCCGACCCTGATGCCCTGCCCCTATGCCCTGCCGATGTCGCAACGCCACCGCGCCGCCTACTGTTATTCAGGCAGGACAGACGGCGCAGAAGGCGTATCCATGCGGCAGTTCGACCCCGATTCCAACCCGATGACAGAAGCCGATTACGGCATCGTGCTGGGCCTGTTCATCGGCATCTATCTCGGCCTCCTGGTGGTGTCGGCCCTGCCATTATGATTTCGCGGCGGGGACTGCCGGCTTAAGCCGGTAGCGGAAGCCGTGCTTCCTTTGCTGTTGCGTTAGTTTTCTGGCGGAAGCAGAATCTCCCGCAGGACGACACGCTATGCTAAGAACGCCGGGGCGGTATTTTCGCTGAAGTACCGCATCGTATGGTGCCCGAAATACCGGCGTCCCGTCCTGACGCCTCCGATTGACGGCCGGCTCAAGGAAGTTCTTGGCGAAGTGGCGTCCGAGTACGATATGCTTTCCAGGCGCTGGACGTCATGCCCGATCATGTTCACGTCTTCGTTGAGGCTGATCCAACACTTGGTGTTGCCGAGATCGTCAACCGCCTGAAGGGAAAGTCCAGCCGGGTTCTTCGTGACGAGTTCCCAGCGCTGCGGTCCAGGCTTCCAACGCTCTGGTCCCGCAGCTATTTCGCAGCAGCGGTCGGCAGCGTCTCGGAAGAGACGATCCGCCGCTACATCGAAAATCAGAAGGGCAAGTGACCGATGCCGGTCCTGAGCTACAAGTATCGCCTCTACCCGACCATGGCGCAGATTGCCGGGTTCGAGGCGATGCTTGGCGCCTTCTGCGACCTGTACAACGCTGCCCTCCAGCAGCGGATCGAGGCGTACCGCCGGGCCGGGAAGGCCCTGCGGTACGTCGATCAGGCCGGCGAATTGAAGGCCGTCCGGGCGGCTGACGAGCGGCTGGCCGGCTACAGCTTCAGCGCCGAGCAACAGGTGCTCCGCCGGCTGGACAAGGCGTTCGTGGCGTTCTTCGGTCGCGTGAAGAAGGGCAAGGCCGGGTTCCCGCGCTTTCGCGCCAAGAGCATGTTCGACAGCGCCGAGTTCCGGGTTGGCGACGGGCTGACGATCCGCAAGAGCAAGCGCCTCAGTGTCGTTGGTATCCCCGGCGAGGTGAAGGTGAAGTGGCACCGCGATCTTCCGACCTTCGCCAAGGTCGGAGCCGCCGTCCTGTCGCGTGCCGCCGGAAAGTGGTTCGTGTGCTTTCAGATCACGATGCCCGACGAAGAGGTTCAGCCGCGCGACGGCGCGTCGGTCGGCCTCGATCTCGGCCTGTCGTCGCTCATCGCGACCTCGGACGGGGAAACGGTCGCTGCTCCGCAGTGGACAAAGGGTGCGGCCAAGAGACAGCGTCGTCTTCAGCGTGCGCTTGCCCGCGCCAGGCGGGGCAGCAAGCGCAGACTCAAGGCAAAGCGCAGGCTGGCGCGTCACAGCGCAGCCACGGCCAACCGGCGCCGCGACTTCCTGCACAAGCTGTCCCGCTCGCTCGTAGACCGCTACGCCGTCATCGCCTTGGAGGACTTGAGCGTTGACCGTCTGACCCGGTCGATGCTCGCCAAGGCCGTTCACAACGCCGCGTGGGGCCAACTTCGATCCTTCCTCGACTACAAAGCTGCGAACGCTGGTGTTCGGGTGGAAGCCGTCGATCCGCGCGGAACCTCTCAAACCTGCCCGGAGTGCGGGGCCGTCGTCGCCAAGACGCTGTCCGACCGCACGCACCGCTGCGCCTGCGGATGCGTGATGGATCGGGACGTTGCAGCGGCAAAGGTCATCCTGCAGAGGGCAGGACATGGAACGGGGCCGGGACACGGCCTTCGGACGCCAAGCCAGCGGGTTGCCGCATAGCTGGTCCGAGAAGCCGTCGCCCTTCAGGCGACGGAGTTGTCACCCCCGAAGATCGTTCCCGACCTGATCGTGCTGGGGGAGGCGGAGCGCCGGGGGGCGGCTACACCCTGGCCGTCCGTTCTCGACCGGCTGGCGGCGATCCGGGGCACGGCACGCCCGGTCCTGCTGTCCATCGCGGCGTCGAACCACGCCCTGATGCTCCGGGCGCGCGACCGCGGCTTCGACACCATCCACATCGACTTGGCGCCTTTGAACCTGGACGTTCTGCTGCTGGACTGCGTGCGCCGGATCGAAGGAGGGCGGAGCTGATGTGGCAGCAATGGACCTCATATGTTTTCATGAAACCATATCATAGTGTTTTGTGCTGTTCTGATGATTGTTCGGGCTGACAAGACGCGGGTTGACAAGAGACCCGCCCCAGCGGCTTTTCGACCCGGCCGGATCGCCGGACCGATTGTTTTTGCGAGGAGATGCGCATGCCCGACGACTTCGCCCCGGCCCAGAGCGCCGCTGTCGGCGACGGCCGCCGCAGGGCCGCCTTCTTCGACCGCGACGGCGTGCTGAACGAGGACGTCGGCTTCGCCCACCGTCCCGACCAGATCGCCTGGATGCCGGGGGCTAGGGAGGCGGTGAAACGGCTGAACGATGCCGGCTTCCTGGTGTTCGTCGTCACCAACCAGGGCGGCGTCGCCCGCGGCCTCTACAGCGAGGAGCATGTACGCACGCTGCATCGCTGGATGCAGGAGGAGCTGCGCGCCGTCGGCGCCCATGTCGACGCCTTCTATCACTGCCCGCACCATCCCGATCATGGCGAGCCGCCCTACCGCACCGACTGCCGCTGCCGCAAGCCGGAGCCGGGAATGCTGCTGCAGGCGATGGCGGAGTGGCCGGTGGAGCCGCAGGGCAGCTTCCTGATCGGCGACCGCGAGACCGACGTCCAGGCGGCGCAGCGGGCGGGCATCGAGGGCATGCTCTACCGCGGCGGCGACCTCGATGCGCTGGTCGCCGACATTCTGGCCCGCTCCGGGACCGATGCGGAGGTCGAGGCCGTCCGCTAAGGCAGCCACGCCTCAAGCCAGGGGGACAGCCACAGCCAGAGCAGGACGGCGACGCCCAGCCACAGGGCGACCATCACCGCGGCGGCGGCGACGCTGACCGGCCGTGCGGCTTGGCGCGCCGCGGCGGCGGCCCGGTGTTCGGCCAGAAGCTGCGGCGGGATCAGGCGGACGACCAGCAGGATGCCGAGCGGCACGATCAGCAGATCGTCCAGATAGCCCAGCACCGGGATGAAGTCCGGGATCAGGTCGATCGGACTCAACGCATAGGCGGCAACCGCCATCGCCAGCAGACGGACATGCCGGGGTGTCCGCGGGTCGCGCGCCGCCAGATAGACGGCAAGCACGTCGCGCTTGATCCCGCGTGCCCATGTCTTCGCACGCATCTTTGCGCGTGCCACTGCCGATGCTTGCGCGTTCTCGGTCATGCCGCTGATGTCCGGTTGTGGTCCCTCCCATCCGCTGAATGGCAGGCAGGGTAAAAGGCTGTAACCCAACCCCAGGTCGGCCGTCGAGCCCGGCCCTCATCGGGACCACAGCTCTGACACCACCCGAACGAGAGGGGAGCGTGATCTCGGCCGCCTTGGGTAGGCACGGCGATCCTTTGGAATAAACCTCCCGCGTCCTTCCGGTCATGCGCAATCAGTCGTAGGTTTTGCTGCCCCTACAAGCAGGTTTTCCAAGAAGCGCCTTTGACCAAAAACCCGGAGGCTCCCTATGCGGTTCCCGGTACTCGACGGATGGCGCGGTCTGTGCGCGTTATGCGTGGCCCTATATCATTTGCACACGCTCGATCATTTTCATCTGTTCGGCTTCGTGCGCGGCAGTTACCTTTTTGTCGATTTTTTCTTTGTTTTGAGCGGTTTTGTCATCACCCACGCCTATTCCGCCCGCATCGGCGGGGGCGCATCGGCCGGATCCTTCCTGGTCCGCCGTTTCGGCCGGGTCTGGCCGCTGCATGCGGCGGTGCTGCTGGCCTTCGTGGCGCTGGAAAGCGTGAAGGCACTCTCCGGGCCGGCGGCGGGAAATGCCGCCTTCACCGGCGCCTTCGCCCCGTCGGCCCTGGTCAGCAACCTGGCGCTGGTCCATGCGCTGGGGGTGGAGGAACAATGGACCTGGAACATTCCGAGCTGGTCGATCAGCGCGGAGTTCTTCGTCTACATCACCTTCGCCATCCTCTTCCTGACCGTGCGGCGGACCAGGATGCTGATCGCGGCGATGGTGGCGCTTGCCGCCCTCGGCGCCGGCGTGGTGATGGGGTTCTCCGCCAACCACATCGACACCAGCATCGACTACGGCTATTTCCGCTGCCTGTACGGCTTCTTCACCGGCTGTCTCGTCTATCGGCTGTATCAGACGATCGGCGACAGGCGGATGTCCCGCCCTGCCGGCGGGCTGGCCGAGGCGGGAGCGCTGCTGGCGGTGATCGCCTTCGTCTCGGCCGCGGGGGGCAACGCCCTGTCGCTGGCGGCGCCGCTGCTGTTCGGGCTGGTGGTGCTGGTGTTCGCCTTCGAAGCCGGGCCGGTCTCCCGTCTGCTGGCGACATCCCCCTTCCAGCGGCTGGGCGCCTGGTCCTACTCGATCTACATGGTGCATGCCCTGGTGATCGCCGTGCTGCAGAAGGGCACGATGGTGGCGCAAGGGGCCCTCGGCCGGCCGCTGTTCGTCGAACGCCAGATCGACGGCGAGACCGACCGGCTGATCGCCTTCGGCGATGCCTGGATGATGGATCTGGTCGGCGTCGGTTATCTGCTGGCGGTGATCGGCCTGTCGGCCCTGACCTACCGCTTCGTCGAACTGCCGGGCCAAGCCATGGTCAACTGCCTGCTGGTCCGCTCGCGCAAGGCCGCTCCGGCCAGCCCGGTGGCCGAGGCGGCGTGATCGCCGCGGTCGTTGGGGCGGCGTGATCGCCGCCCCTTCTTGGCCCTGCCGGCATCAATGGCGGGCGAAGACCTGCGGCCCGCCGGCACCGCCGAACAGCACGACCTGATAGGGCTGCCCGGTGCCCATATCCATGCCGGGGGCGTCCTGCGGCATGCCGGGCGCCGACAGCCCGCGGGCCTGGGGCCGTTCGGTCAGCAGGCGCGTCACGTCGACGGCCGGCACATGGCCTTCCAGCACATAGCCGCCGACCCGCGCGGTGTGGCAGGAGCCCAGCTCGTCCGGCACCCCGGCGGCCTGCTTCACCGGCGTCATGTCGTCGACGGTGTGGACGGTGACGTCGAAGCCGGCCGCGCGCATGTGCCGCACCCAGCCGTCGCAGCATTCGCAGCCAGCGGACTTCCAGACCTCCACCGCCGCACCGGCGGAGGGAGCTGCGGCGCGGACCATGTCCGGCAGCGCCACGGCTCCGAGGCCAAGCGTCAGGACGGCGGCAGCCGCCCCCCACACCATCGTCCGCCGCGTCATCCTCATCGGAACTCTCCAAATCAAATCAGTGTCTTGCCTCATCCGTTCAGGACCGGACGGACAGAAGCCTAAAGGCATTGGCGGTGACCAGCACGGTGGCGCCGGTGTCCGCCAGGATCGCGGGCCACAGCCCGGTGACGCCAAGAACGGTGGTCACCAGGAACACCGCCTTCAAGCCCAGGGCCAGTGCGATGTTTTGCCGTATGTTGGCCATGGTGCGGCGTGACAACGCCACCATCGCCGCCACGTCGCCGACCCGGCCGTGCAGGATGGCGGCGTCGGCCGTCTCCAGCGCCACGTCGGTGCCGCCGCCCATCGCGATGCCGACATCGGCGGCGGCGAGCGCCGGGGCGTCGTTGATGCCGTCGCCGACCTTCGCCACCCGCTGCCCGCCGGCCTGAAGGTCGCGGACGATGCGCAGCTTGTCCTCCGGCAGCAGCTGGGCATGCGCCTCCACCCCCAGCATGCCGGCGACCGCCCCGGCGGTCTGCACGGTGTCGCCGGTCACCATCAGCGAGCGGATGCCGGCGCGGTCCAGCGCCTCGATGCCCTGGCGGGCGTCGGCGCGCGGCTCGTCGCGCAGCGCGATCAGCCCGGCGGCCTGCCTCTCGACCAGCAGGACCGAGACCGTCTTGCCGGCCTGCGCCAGGGCAGCGACCCGCTCCGCCTGTTCCGCGGTCAGCGACGGGCCGGCGGCCTTCGGCGACAGCAGCGCCACCGCAAGCCCCCCGACCCGGCCCTGCAGCCCGGCGCCGGGCAGGGCGGTGACCTCGTCCGCCGCCGGCGGAGCGATGCCGCGCTCTGCCGCCGCGGCCAGGATGGCGCGGGCCAGCGGGTGGCTCGACCCGGCCTCCAGCGCCGCGGCGGCGGCCAGCAGTTCCGCCTCGCTCCCGCCGGCCTCGCTTACGACGCCCCCGCTTGCGCCGAAGGGGATCAGGTCGGTGACGCGGGGCTTGCCCTCCGTCAGGGTGCCGGTCTTGTCGAAGGCGACGGTGGTGATGCGGCCGAGCGCCTCCAGCACCGCGCCGCCCTTCAGCAGCAGGCCGCGCCGGGCGCCGTTGGACAGGCCGGCCGCGATGGCCGCCGGGGTGGAGATCACCAGCGCGCAGGGGCAGCCGATCAGCAGGACCGCCAGGGCGCGGTAGATCCACTCGGTCCAGCCGCCGCCAAATACCAGCGGCGGCACCACGGCGACCAGGGCCGCCACCGCGACGATGCCCGGCGTGTAGAGGCGGGCGAAGCGGTCGATCAGCCGCTCGGTCGGGGCCTTGCTCTCCTGCGCCTCCTCGACCAGCCGGACGATGCGGGCGATGGTGTTGTCGCGCGCCGCGGCGGTGACGCGGACGCGCAGCGCACCGTCGGCGTTGATGGTGCCAGCGAAGACGGGATCGCCGGCACCCTTGGGCTTCGGCATGCTCTCCCCGGTGACGGGGGATTCGTCGACGGCGCTGCTGCCGGACAGCACGATCCCGTCGGCCGCCACCCGGTCGCCGGGGCGGACCAGGATGACGGAGCCGACCGCCAGCCCGGCGGCGGGAACGGCCCGCGGGGCGGCGCCGTCCTGCTCCAACAGGGCCGTGTCGGGAACCAGTGCCGTCAGGCCGCGGATGCCGGCCCGCGCCCGGCCGGCCGCCACGCCTTCCAGCAATTCGCCGACCAGGAAGAGGACCAGGACCGTCGCCGCCTCCTCCACCGCGCCGATGACGAGCGCACCGACGGCGGCGACCGTCATCAGCGTCTCGATGGAAAAGGGCGTGCCGGCCCGCGCCGCCGCCAGGGCGCGGCGCGCCACCGGCACCAGCCCGACCGTCAGCGCCAGCGGAAAGGCCCAAGGCTCCGTCTCCGGCACCAGCAGGCCGAGAAGCGTCGCGGCGGCGAGGGCGGCGCCGGCCGCCAGCGTCAGCACCGCCTTGCGCCCGCGCCACCAGGGCGCCTCGGCCGGATCGGCGTGGGAATGAGAGTGGGAGTGGGCAGCGTGGGAATGGCCGGCATCGGAGTGGGCAGGCCCGCAGCAGCCCCCGCCGCAGGTGGGCACCGCGGCCTCCGCCACCGGATCGGCGGGGGCGGCGCCATAGCCGAGGGCGGCCAGCGGCCGGACGACGGCGTCCGCGCCCAGAGCCGCCTCGTGCGAGACGGTCACCGTTCCGCCCGGCACCGACACCCGCACCTCCCGGATGCCCGGCACCCGGCGCAAGGCGGTCTCGATCTTGGCGGCGCAGGACCCGCAATCCATGCCGGAGACCCGGTAGCGGCTGGTGCGCAAGGCGATGTCCCCGGCCCGGACCCCGTCCTCCATTCCATGCATGGTCAAGCTCCTCGATCCTGGTGCGTTGTCGGCAGCGTCGCGTGAGCCTAAAATCTCCAGCGACTGGAGGATCAAGAGGGAAAATGACTGCCATGCCCACCTCTACCCTGGCCATCGGCGCGCTCGCCAAGCGGACCGGCGTGAAGATCCCGACCATCCGCTATTACGAGAGCATCGGCCTGCTGCCGGAGGCGCCGCGCACCGGCAGCAACCGGCGCAGCTACGACGAGGCGTCGGTCCGTCGCCTGCGCTTCATCCGCCATGCCCGCGAGCTGGGCTTCGAGGTGGAGGCGATCCGCCAGCTCCTGACCCTGGCCGACGATCCGGGCCGGCCCTGCCGCGAGGCCGACGTGCTGGCCCGCGCCCATCTGGCCGAGATCGAGTCCAGGATCACCCGGCTGGAGGCCCTGCGCGACGAGGTGCGGCGCATGGTGGAGGGCTGCGCCCAGGATCAGGTGCGCAGCTGCCACGTGATCGAGGTGCTGGCCGACCACGCCCACTGCCTGCATGACCGCCACTGAGAGCGGGGAGCGGGTGCCGCCGGGGCAAAGCGCCGCAGCATCCGGCGGCCCCTATGACCTGGAGCCGGTTGCCCGGCCGACGGGGGTGTTTATAGTCGGGTCGTGCAGTGTCGAAACCTTCCGTGCCTCCGGCCAGGCGGGCGCCGGGTCCCGCATAGGGATGGCACGGGGGAATCCATCGCCATGGCGACGGTAAGGGCCGGGAAACAGGGCTGGGACAGGGGTGCGGGAACGGTGGTGAAGGCGGATTGGACGTGGGCGTCATGCTGCGGCTTCTGAGGACCAGCCGTCCGCTCCAGCGGATCGTGGCGCTCGGCGGGGTGGTGCTGGCGGGACTGTGCGGCGGCACCGTGGCGATCCTGGACCGGCTGCACGACGAGACGGTGGCGGAGGCCACGCTGGGCCTGCGCACGCTCAACGCCTCGCTGGCCGAGCAGACGGCGCGCACCATCGAAGGCATCGCGCTGACCGTCGACGGGATCGCCGAGCAGATCCCGGCCGAGTACCGGCGCAGCCCCGAAGCTTTCAAGCGACTGCAGGGGGACCGGCAGGTCTACGAGATCCTGCAGGCCAAGGCGTCCAGCCTGCCGCAGCTGGAGGCGCTGAGCCTGGTCGCCGCCGACGGCAGCCTGATCAACTTCACCCGCCAGTTCCCGGCCCCGGCGCTCGACCTGTCGCAGCGCGACTATTTCCGCGTGCTCAAAGACAAGGATCCCGGTCGGGTCCATGTCAGCCGGCCGGCGAAGAGCCTGGCCACCGGGGAATGGACGCTCTACATCGCCCGCCGCGTCAACGGCCCCGACGGCGGGCTGTCGGGTCTGGCGGTCGGCGCCATCCGGCTGTCCTATTTCGAGCAGTTCTACCGCAGCCTCCATGTCACGCCGGGCAGCGGCTTCAGCCTGTGGTGGCGCGACGGCATGCTGCTGGCGCGCTTCCCGGCGGTGCCGGACAAGGTCGGGACCATCGCCACCAGCCCCGAGGTCACCGAACGGATCGCCCGGCATGAGGCCGGCACCTATGCGTCTCCCCGTTCGGTCGACGGCGAGGATCGCATCCTGTCCTTCCAGGTGCTGCGCAACTATCCGCTGGTGGTCGGGGTCAGCCGGACGCGGCCGGAGATCCTCGCCCGTTGGGAAAGCCAGGCGATGGTCATCGCCGCCGCCGGGCTGGTCAGCGCGGTGGCGCTCGCCCTGATGCTGTGGGCGATGGCGCGCCAGTTCCTCGCCTACGAGACCGCGAACCGCGCGCTCAGCGAACGCCGGCAGGCGGTGGAGGCCCGCGACGAGGCGGAGGAGCATGTCCGCCAGCTGCAGAAGATGGAGGCGCTGGGCCAGTTGACCGGCGGGGTGGCTCACGATTTCAACAACCTGCTGCAGGCGGTGCGCTCCAGCCTGCATCTGCTGGAGGCCGGCGGCGAGCTGCGCGCGGCGGAGAGCCGCCGGGCGCTGGAGGTCGCAGGCCAGGCGGTCGACCGCGGCGCCACCCTGACCCAGCATCTGCTGGCCTTCGCCCGCCGCCAGCGGCTGGCCCCGGCGCCGGTCGACCTCGGCGCCCAGGTGGCGGGAATGGCGACGCTGCTGGAACGCACGCTGGGCGGTGCCATCCGCATCCGCATCGACCGGGACGCCGCCATGCCGCCCGCCGTGCCGCCGGCCTTGGTCGATCCCCACCAGTTCGACATCGCCCTGCTGAACCTCGCCATCAACGCCCGCGACGCCATGCCGGACGGCGGTACCCTGACCATCGCCGTCACCAGCCTGTCGGTGAAGGGCAGGGTGGCGGAGGACAAGGCGGCGGAGGAGGGGATTTCACCCGCCCTGGCGCCCGGCGGCTATGTCGCCGTGACCGTGCGCGACAGCGGGACCGGCATGCCGCCGGACGTGCTGGCGCGGGCCTGCGAGCCCTTCTTCACCACCAAGCCGGTGGGGCAGGGCAGCGGGCTGGGGCTGAGCATGGTGCATGGCCTGACCGCCCAGTCCGGCGGCGGGATGCGCCTGGAAAGCCATCTCGGGCTTGGCACTGCCGTCACCCTGTACCTGCCCCATGCTCCGGTTGATCCTCCGGCTCATCCCGCGGCCTGTACCTCGGCCGGAACGCCCGCCGATGCCGCTTCCGCCGTCGCCGAACCGCCGCCCCTGCCGGCCGCCCCCGCCCGCGTCCTGCTGGTGGAGGACGACGCCCTGGTCCGCATGGCGAACGCCGCGGTGCTGGCCGAGGCCGGAATGACGGTGACGGAGGCCGCCACCGGCGAGGAAGCCCTGGCCCTGCTGGAGGCGGATGACGGGATCGGCATCCTGGTCACCGATTTCGCCATGCCCGGCATGACCGGGGCCGATCTGAGCCGCCTCGCCCGCCATCACCGCCCCGATCTGCCGGTCCTGATCGTCACCGGCTATGCCGAGAAGGCGGAGCTGCAGGATTTGGGCACCGAACCCGGCATCCGCATCCTGTCCAAGCCCATCCCACCCTCGGCGCTGATCGGGCACATCGCGGCGGTGCTGTAGGGGACACGATCCGGTCGGCGGCGCCCCGCGATGGATTACCGCCCCTCCACCGCGAAGCAGCCATGGCCGGCGGCCTTCAGGGCGGCGCAGGCGGCGTCGGCGTTCGCGGCGGGGAAGCCGGTCAGCCGGGCCTTGTAGAGGCCGCCGGAGCGGACGATCTCGGGGCTGGCGCCGGCGGCGAGCGCGCCTAAGCGCTTGGCGGTGTCGCCGGCGCTGCGCGCCGCGGCGGCACGGTTGGCGAAGGCGCCGACCTGGATGGACCAGGGTCCGCCGGCGGACCCGGTGGACGGTTTGGCGGAGGGCACGGCGACGCTCACCGCCGTGCTGCGTTCGGCGGCCGTCGAACTCTTCCTGGTGATCACCAGGTCCGGGGTGACGGGCGCCGGCTTGGCCGGGCTGGTCGGGCGCTTGAAGCCGATGTCCAGCAGGTCGGCGACGCGGTCGTCGCGGGTGGCGGCGCTGTGGCCGCCCATCACCACGGCGATCAGGCGGCGCCCGTCCCGCACCGCCGACGCGGCGAGGTTGAAGCCGGATGCGGCGATGTAGCCGGTCTTGATGCCGTCCATGCCGGGATAGCGCGCCATCAGGCGGTTGTGGCCATGGACCGTCGTGCCCTGCCAGTCGAAGCTGCGGCGCTGGAAATAGGCGTAGTGGCCGGCGTGGCGGCGGATCAGCGCGCGGGACAGGATCGCCATGTCGCGCGCCGTCGTCCGCTGCAGCCGGTCGGGCAGGCCGGACGCGTTGCGGAACACCGTGCGCCGCATGCCGAGCGCGCGGGCACGGGCGGTCATCTTGCCGGCGAAGGCCGGTTCGCTGCCGCCCAGCGCCTCCGCCAGCACCACCGCGGCGTCGTTGGCCGAGCGGGTGACCAGGGCGAGGATCGCCTGCTCCACCGTGATGGTGCTGCCGGGCGCCAGCCACAGCCGCGAGGGCGGCATCGAGGCTGCATGCCGCGACACCACCAGCCGCTGGTCCGGCCGCAGCGTGCCGCGGTCCAGCGCCTCGAAGGTCAGCATCAGCGTCATCATCTTGGTCAGCGACGCCGGGTAGGTCGGGGTGTCGGCGTTGCGCGCCTGCAGGATCTTGCCGCTGCCCGCCTCCATCAGGATCTCCGCCGCCACCGGCGCCCAATCCGCCTTGCGGCTGCCCTTGGCCCAGGCCGGCTGCGAAACCAGCAGGATCGCGGCCAACAGGACCGCGCCCAACAGGACCGCGAAGGCGGTCAGGGAGAGCGGTGGCGTCGAAGCACGGGCGAGCAGGGGCATCGTCTCAGGTCCGGCGGTTGGCGCAGCCCCGCTGCGGCACGGGCGCTGTCGGCTTTGTGGTTTCCCCCATGGGGTGGAGAGGGCGGGCGGAACAGGGCGGAGCGGAGTGGAGCGGGGCTGTCCTCCGGCGGGCGTCAGCGGCCGGACAGCATGGAGCCGACCATGGCACGGAAGGCGTCGACCGCCACCGGCTTGACCAGCACCCGCGTGTTGCGGCCCAGCCCATCGGCGCCGTCGCCGGGCCGGTCGTCCAATGCCTGGAAGGCATAGCCGGTCAGGAACAGCACCCTCAGGTCGGGATCGCGCGCCTGCGCCATCTTCGCCAGCTGGCGGCCGTTCAGGCCGGGCAGCCCGACATCGGTCACCAGAAGGTCGACCGCTCCGGCTTCGCCCAGCCGGGCGAGCGCCTCGGTGCCGTCGGCGGCCTCCAGCGTGGTGTAGCCGTCGCCCTCCAGCACCTCGACCAGCAGCATGCGGACCAGCTCCTCGTCCTCCACCACCAGCACGGTGCCCCGGCCGGCCCCGGCCCGTCCCGGCGGCGGGACGGGGATTTCGGCCGGTGCGGTTCCCTCGTCGGAGACGGGGGCGGAAGCGGCATGATCGCGCGGCAGGCACAGATGCACCGCCGTGCCCCGGCCGACCGCGCTGTCGATGCGGACGAAGCCCTCGGACTGGCGGGCGAAGCCGTAGAGCTGGCTCAGCCCCAGGCCGGTGCCCTGGCCGATCGGCTTGGTGGTGAAGAAGGGCTCGAAGACGCGGGCCAGCACGTCCGGCGGCATGCCGATCCCGCTGTCGCGCACGGTCATCGCCACATAATCGCCGGGCGCCACCCCGGGATCGTTGACGAGGTCGGCTGCGGCGAAGCTGGCATTGGCGGTCTCCACCGTCACGGTTCCGCCGCCGGGCATGGCGTCGCGGGCGTTGATGACCAGGTTCAGCAGGGCGCTTTCGATCTGGTTCACGTCGGCATGGACCGGCCACAGCGGCTCCTCCAGCCGGCGCTCCAGCCGGATCGTCTCGCCGACCGACCGACGCAGCAGGTCCCACAGCCCCACCACCAGCGCGTTCAGGTCGGCGCGCTCCGGCTTCAGCGGCTGGCGCCGGGCAAAGGCCAGCAGGCGCCGGGTCAGGGTGGAGGCACGATCCACCGCGGCGCGCGCGGTGGCGGCGAAGGGCGCGATGTCGGTGCGGCCGGCTTCCAGCCGCTGTTCGATCAGTTCCAGGCTGCTGCTGATCGCCTGCAGCAGGTTGTTGAAATCGTGGGCGACGCCGCCGGTCAGCTGGCCGACCGCCTCCATCTTCTGCGCCTGGGCCAGGGCCTCGCGCGCCTCGTCCAGCGCCTCCTGGGCCTTGCGGCGTTCGGTGATGTCGCGGGTGATCTTGGCGAAGCCGCGCAGGACCCCGGTCTCGTCGCGGATGGCGTCGATGACGACGCTGGCCCAGAAACGGGTGCCGTCCTTGCGCACGCGCCAGCCTTCCGCCTCGAAGCGGCCTTCGTTCAAGGCGGTGGCGAGCGCCCGCTGCGGCATTCCGGCGGCGCGGTCCTCGTCCGTGTAGAAGCTGGAGAAATGCCGGCCGATGATCTCGTCGGCGCCGTAGCCCTTCATCCGCGCCGCGCCCGCATTCCAGCTGCTGATGCGGCCGGTGGTGTCGAGCATGAAGATCGCGTAGTCGACCACGCCCTGCACCAGCAGGCGGAACTGCTCCTCGCTGCGCCGCAGGGCCTCCTCGGCGATCCTGCGTTCGGTGATGTCGCGGGTGACCTTGGCGAAGCCCATCAGCGTGCCGGTCTCGTCGCGAACGGCGCGAATCACCACGCTGGCCCAGAAACGGGTGCCGTCCTTGCGGACGCGCCAGCCCTCCGCCTCGAAGCGGCCCTCGTTCAAGGCGGTGGCGAGCGCCCGCTGCGGCACCCCGGCGGCGCGGTCCTCGTCCGTGTAGAAGCTGGAGAAATGCCGGCCGATGATCTCGTCGGCGGTATAGCCCTTGAAGCGCGCGGCCCCGGAATTCCAGCTGCTGACGATCCCGTTCGGATCGAGCAGATAGATCGCGTAATCGCCGACGCTGTCGACCAGCAGCTGGAACCGCCGCTCACCGGAGATGGGCTCCCAGGCGGACGTGGCGTGTTCAACCTTCATAACAACGACTTTCCGGGACACGGGAGGGGAGAGGAAACAAGGCTCCCGATGATCCGCGGTCGATGCCGACAGGGTCAATAACCCAATGCGAATAGTCAGGTATTATTCCGCCGCATCACGCGAAATATTCCTGAAAGAGCCCTCGGGCAATCCGAGAAGGGATTTTCAATCGTCGGGACCGGGGCCGGTCGGAAAAGGGTCCGGCAACGGGAAAAGAGAGGGAAAGGAGGTGGGAAAAAGGGGCGGGGCGGCGGACCGCCCCGCATGGTCCCCTTGGCAAGGACCGGACCCGCGCTCAGCGCGGGGCCAGCACCATGACCATCATGCGGCCTTCGACCCGGGGCATCTGCTCGACCTTGGCGATGTCCTGGAGCTGGTCGCGCACGCGGACGAGCACGTTCAGACCGAGATCCTGGTGCGCCATCTCGCGCCCGCGGAAGCGCATGGTCATCTTGACCTTGTCGCCTTCCTCGATGAAGCGGATGGCGGAACGCATCTTCACGTCGTAATCGTGATCGTCGATGTTCGGCCGAAGTTTGATTTCCTTCAGCTCGATGATCTTCTGCTTCTTCCGCGCCTCGTTGGCCTTCTTCTGCTCCTCGAAGCGGAACTTGCCGTAATCGAGGATCTTGCAGACAGGCGGATCCGCCTGGGGCGCCACTTCGACGAGGTCGAGGTCGGCATCCGCGGCGGCTTCCAGCGCTTGGCGGAGCGGCACCACGCCGACCATCTCGCCGTCGGCGCCGACGAGGCGGACCATCCGGGCGGTGATTTCACGGTTGAGGCGCGGGCCTTCGCGGACGGGGTCCGCGTCGTAGAGCTTGGCTATGGTGATCTCCTATGGCTGTGGAGGGGTAGAAAGGGACGAGCCCGGGCTAAGAGTCTCAGCCCAGGATGTCGAGCACAATCTGCCGCAGTTCGCCCCGGGTCAAGCCGGACGGCTCCGGATTGGAGCGGAAATCCAACTTTTTGCCATCAACTGCGGCGAAATGGCCGGCAGAGGAGTGGGTGGAGCGGCGGGTGGCGGCCAGATGGGCCGGCGCAAGCGCGGACTGGGCGGCGAAATGGCCGATGGAATGGGAAGCGGTCGACAGGATCGGGGTCGTCATGAAAATCCTCCAGGCCGGATGGGCGGACCGATGGACTCGGGGGCCGGCCGGCTCTTTGTGAGTGTGGCGTCTTGAAACGGGAGCCGTTGCGGCGGACACCGCCCGGCAAGGCTCCGATAAGCGGGACCGGCCCCGGAACGGGCATGCCCCCAAAAGACCGGCGTTCCCCGAGGAAAGCTCCCCTCGATGAACCGGAGGGGGCAGGGAAGCGCACCGCGAATGCGGTGTCGGCCATGTCCCGAGATGGGGGTGGGGACAGGTTTTTTCAAGTTGCTCCGCTCATCTCCTCCTTCTGGCTCTCCTTCTGGCTAAGGAGCCTCCAGGGAACGCGCGGGCGGCCCCATGGTTTCGTCTCCACCGGTCCATCACGAAGGATGGCCGGAAGGAGGGCGGCGATGCGGTGGCAGGGCGGACGGGAAAGCGAGAATGTCGAGGACCGGCGCAGCCAGGGAGGGGGAGGTTTCGGCGGGGGAGGCCGGGGCGGCATCCGCATCGGCAAGGGCGGGCTGGGCATCGGCGGGGTCGTCGTGCTGCTGCTGGTGTCGGTGGTGCTGGGCGTCGACCCGACGGTCCTGCTGAACGGCGGCGACCCGGCGGACCGGAGCACGGCCGGGCGGACGCAGATCGGCGAGGCCGCCCCGCGCAGCCAGGCCGATGACGAGTTGAAGCGCTTCGTCTCCGTCGTGCTGGCGGACACCGAGGACACCTGGCGGGGCCTGTTCCAGCAGATGGGGCGCCAGTACCAGGCCCCGACGCTGGTGCTGTTCACCGGCACGGTGTCGTCGGGCTGCGGCCGGGCCCAGGCGGCGATGGGGCCCTTCTACTGCCCGATGGACCAGAAGCTCTACATCGACCTCGGCTTCTACCGCGAACTGCGCGACCGCTTCCAGGCGCCGGGCGACTTCGCCCAGGCCTATGTCATCGCCCATGAGGTCGGCCACCATGTGCAGACCCTGCTGGGCATTTCCGAGCAGGTGCAGGCAGCCCAGCAGCGGGCGCGCAACCCGGCCGACGCCAACGCCCTGTCGGTGCGGCTGGAACTGCAGGCCGACTGCTTCGCCGGACTCTGGGGCAACCATGCCAACCGCGACCGCAAGATGCTGGAGCCCGGCGATGTCGAAGAGGCGCTGACCGCCGCCAGTGCCATCGGCGACGACCGCCTGCAGCGTCAGGCGAGCGGCACCGTCAGCCCCGACAGCTTCACCCACGGCAGCTCCGCCCAGCGCGTCCGCTGGTTCCGCACCGGCCTGGAAAGCGGCCGGATCGAGGCTTGCGACACCTTCGGCACGGACCGGCTGTAAAGGGAGCAGGCTTGAGGGCGGGGGAGGGACTTAACTCCCCGCCCCGCGCATGAGCCGCAGATAGTCGAGCACGCGGGCGGTGCGCCAGTCGGGGTCGGCCCAGCAGGCGGCCTCCCGCGCGCGGCGGCAGGCGGCCACCGCCTCCAGCCGGGGCTGGCCGGTCAGCGGACGCAGGTCGGCGGGGATCGCGGCGAGACAGGCGGCGGCGAGTTCCGCGGGCGGGGCGGGAGCGGTCTCCAGCCAGCGTTCGGCATCCCGGAAACGGTCGCGGCACATCAGCCCGATCATGTAGTCGCAGGCCGATTGCAGGCCGGGAGCCAGCCGGCCGGGGCTGACCGACAGGACCGGCAGCAGGGGCGCCAGGGTCGGCGCCAGATGGTTGGCGTAGAGCGTCGCCCCCCAATAGCGCTCCGCCGTCTGCCGGAAATGGTCGAGGTCGCGCACCGGCACCAAGCCGGAGGACTCGATGGGCAGGATCTCCACCTTCGGCTTGGTCACCACCACCGTGTCGTTCGACACGTCGGCATAGAGCGCGCCGATCTGCAGCGCGTTCTGGAAATACTGCCCGCGCAGGACGCCCCAGACGCTCTGCAGCACGCCGCCCTCCTCGACGAAGGCGCGCAACGCGCGCTCCACCGGGACGGCCGGCTGCGCCAGACGCTGCAACAGGCGGGCGAAGAGGTCGCGGGTGATCTCCTCGCAGCGGCCATAGGGATAGGGCTTGCCGCCGGCCGGCGGCAGGCCGGCGAGCGCCCGGTCGCTCTCCTCGCGGAGCGCCATGAAGTAACCGTAGAGCACCGCGGGATCGCCGCCCAGGTGGCGGGCGGTCAGCGCCGACTGGCGCTCGTCCACCGGGGCGATCTGCTGGGGCAGGAGGGGCGGGGAGTGCAGCGGTGGCGACATCGCAGGGATCAGCCTGCCGTGGCCGCTGCGTGCAGACGTTGGAGGATATCCAACGCCTCAAGAATCTCTTCCCTGGACGGCGGGGGCGATTCATCCTCCGGCGGATAGCGATAGTCCGTGGCCCAGGCGGTGAACGGCCGGCATCGATCGAGATCGGCGCTCAACATCGGATGCAACGGCGCCACGGCATCCGCCAACTCGTCAAGGTCATGAATTTTGCGAAAACCTACGTCAGCAGCGATCAACAAGCCCTTCATGGTTTTTTCCGCCGCCTGCTGACAATGATAGGCGGCGTTCCCCAGGGACGGCGGCTCGATGGAAAGGCAGGCCCGAACCACACGCAGATCCTCGGCAGCGACGGCCCACCAACGCCCCGCCGCCTCCAGGACAACCTTGCGGTCAGTGCCGTTCATAGACGACGACACCTTCCTGATCGGCGGTATGGGACAAGGAACCGACCACGCCCCGCCTGCGCTCGAACACCGATTCCCGGCACGCGACGATGTCGACCGCGCGGTGGTAGGTCTTGCGCGCCTCGTACTTGCCTCGCCAGGACAGCCGCTCCGGCGGCGTATCGTCATCGACGACGATGAAGAGGTCGTAGTCGCTGTCATCCCCCGCATCGCCACGGGCTTGCGAACCGAACAGGATCACCTTGCGCGGCTGGAAATATTCCACGACCGGACGAAGAAGCTCGTTCGGCACCTCCGCTGCGGAAGTCCGGCTCTCCTGCTTGCCCCTTTCCTGCCCGACCGTCGCCATGATCATTCCCTTCAGCAACGCTCAACCATAACAAAGACTGCGCACGACCGGCAGCCATCCGCCGCACCGAAGCACCGTGATACCATACGGGACGGAGGGTTGAGAGTGTTTCTGTAATGTTCTACATTCTGCTTCATGGCGAAGCGTGTGATAAAACTCTCTAAATGGGCAGCGGAGAACGGCATCAGCAAGCTGACCGCTTGGCGCTACGCCACGGCCGGCAAGATGCCCGGCGCCTACAAGAATCCGACCGGGCAATTCATCGTCGAGATTGAGGAACCGGAACCGGAGACTTACGCCGCGCTCTACGCCCGCGTGTCTTCCCACGATCAGAAGGCCGACCTCGACCAGCAAATCGCCCGACTCGCCACCCATGCCGCCAACGCGGGGCTGAAGGTTGCAAAGTCGTCATGGAAATCGGCTCCGGGCTCAGCGACAAGCGTCGGGAGCTTACCAAGCTCCTCGCTGATCCCGCCGTCGACACCATCGTTGTCGAGCACAAGGATCGGCTCGCCCGCTTTGGCTTCGAACACCTCCACTCCGCACTCGCGGCCACGGGGCGCAGGATCATCATCGTTGCCCCTGGAGAGGTCGAAGATGACCTCGTTCACGACATGATCGACCTGATGACCTGTCTGTCGGCTCGTCTTTACGGCCGCCGCTCTGCGCGCAATCGTGCCAAGCGGGCGTTGGAGGCGCTCAATCCGTGAGCCGCACCTTCTGCGCCCTTGTCCGCGATCCGCTTGCCGACGCCGTTCTGGCGCCGTTCGGCGCGATCATGGCTCGGGCTCGACATTGGCAGTTCCGCGAACTGCACATCCGCGGGCGCGCCAAACTCACCGTTCGCAAGGCCGCGCAGGCCCGGTTCGGCTTGACCAAGCGCCATGCGCTGGCCAACGAGTTCGATCTCGATCAGGCGGTCAACACCTGGCGCGGCACGCTGGAGCACCGCCGGCAGTCCTTGTCTGACCGCCTCGAGGCGGTCGGCGATCGCGTTGCCCGCCTCGACCGGCAGATCGCTGATCCCAAGACGTCGGACCGCAAGCGTCACCAGAAGGAATTCACGCGCCACCATAAGAAGCGCCACATCGGCATGCTTCAGGCGGCGCTGATTCAGGTGAATCACGACCTGCGCGGTGCGCCGCAGGTCTGCTTCGGCGGACGCGCGCTATTGCGTGACGGCGAGACGGAGGCATGGCGCGTCAAGCGGAGCAGCCGCTTTCTGCTGGTCGGCTCTAAGGACGAGAGCGGCGGTAACCAGACCTGTCAGTACGATCCGGTCAAGAGCACGCTCACGCTGCGCCCGCCGGACGCCGTGGTCGAGGAGTTGCGCGCTGAGCACGGCGACCGTTTCGACCGGCATGGGCGCATCGTGCTGGACGGCGTGCGGTTCCGCTATGGCCAGGACCGCGTGGCTGCAGCCGTGGATCGGGGCGTTGCTCTGACCTGGCTGCTGTTCCGCGACGAGCATGACCGTTGGCACGCGCACGTGTCCTTCGACGAGGACCCGGCCGAGGTCGTCACCGATCTGCGGGTTGCCTGTCTGGGTGTTGACCTGAATGTGGACCATCTCGCCATCGTGGTTGCCGACCGCTTCGGCAATCCGATCGACCGCCTGCGGCTGCCGTTTCCTGAGGCGGGGACCGAGGCGGGCGTGGCTGCGGCGATGATCGGCGATGCGGCGCGCGACCTGTGTGCGTTGGCGCTGAAGCACGGCGCCGGTGTCGCCGTGGAGAAGCTGGATTTCGGCCGCAAGAAGGCCGCCCTGAAGGAATACGGGCGCAAGCACGCCCGCCGTTTGTCGTCGTTCGCCTACAAGGCGTTCTACGAGGCGCTGGCGGCGCGCTGTGCTCGTGAGGGGATCGATCTGCACGCGGTCAACCCCGCGTTCACCTCGGTCATCGGGGGACTGAAATACGCAACGGGCCGAGCCATGACGCGCCATGAGGCGGCAGCTCTGGTGATCGCCCGGCGTGCTCAAGGATTCGGAGAGCGTCTCGTCTGTATGCTGGATGGCACCCTCGACGCACCTGGAAGGATGCGCGCGAGGCATGTGTTCAGCCGATGGCGGGCCGCTGGCCGAAGGCTGTCCGCGGAAGGCAATGGTGCCGTTCGACCGCGGCGGTCGGCTGGAGGAACACGACGGACCGGGGCGGCGTCGGATGGGAAACTATCCAGCAACGCCGGGCCTGCGCAGCGGACACGGAGCCGACGCGCGGAGAGGACCGGGTCCGGCTCCCAGCAAGTCGGGGGCGCCGTTGCCCTGGCGAGTCAGGCCTGAAATGTCTGATGATTAAATCACCAACGGTTGCGCAAAGCCGTGCCGGCCGTCACACATTCGGCTGCCGCAGGCGGGATGCCCGTCCGGGCGGCCCAGTCCTTTCGAACGGAACGGCATGATGAACACAGCGGACACCGCACCCGACATCCGGTCTCTGGAAAGCGCCTATCGCGGCCGCAGCGCGCGGGTGGCGGTGATCGGGCTCGGCTATGTCGGGCTGCCGCTGGCCCTGGCGCTGACGGGCGCCGGCTTCACGGTCACCGGCTTCGACATCGACCCGGCCAAGGTGGCGGCGCTGAACGGCGGGTGCTCCTACATCCGGCAGATCGCCAACGGGCGCATCGCCGGGGCGGTGGCGACCGGGCGGTTCCGGGCGACGACCGATGCCGACGAATTCGCCGCCTGCGACGCCGTGATCGTCTGCGTCCCCACCCCGCTGTCGCCGCAACGCGAACCGGACCTGAGCTTCGTCGAGGCTTCCACCCGCCTGATCCGCGACAGGCTGCGGCCGGGCCAGCTGGTGGTGCTGGAATCGACCACCTGGCCCGGCACCACCGACGAGGTGATGCGGCCGATCCTGGAGGAGACCGGGCTGGCCAGCGGCCGGGATTTCTTCCTGGCCTATTCGCCCGAGCGCGAGGATCCCGGCAACATCACCTTCACCACCAGCACCATCCCCAAGGTGATCGGCGGCGACGACGAGGGGGCGCGGCGGCTGGCGGTGGCGCTCTACGAGCAGGTGGTGCCGCAGGTGGTCCCGGTGTCGGGCACGCGGACGGCGGAGGCGACCAAGCTGACCGAGAACATCTTCCGCTCCGTCAACATCGCCCTGGTGAACGAGCTGAAGATCGTCTTCGAGCCGATGGGCATCGACATCTGGGAGGTGATCGAGGCGGCGAAGACCAAGCCCTTCGGCTTCATGCCCTTCTATCCCGGCCCAGGCCTGGGCGGCCACTGCATCCCGATCGACCCCTTCTACCTGACCTGGAAGGCGCGCGAGTACCAGATCTCCACCCGCTTCATCGAACTGGCGGGCGAGGTCAACACGATGATGCCGCGCCATGTGGTGGACCGCCTCGCCCTGGCGCTCGACCGCCGCTCCGGCATCGGGCTCAGCCGGTCGCGCATCCTGCTGGTCGGCATGGCCTACAAGAAGAACGTCGACGACAGCCGTGAGTCGCCCGGCCTGCGGCTGATGGAGATGCTGCTGGAGCGCGGGGCGGCGGTCGACTACCACGACCCCTTCATCCCGGTGCTGCCGGTCACCCGCGAGCATGCGGCGCTTGCCGGCCGGACCTCCATCGCCTGGGAGCCGGAGACGCTGGCGGGATTCGACGCGGCGGTGATCGTCACCGACCATGACGGCATCGATTATCGGAGTTTGGCCACCCATTGCCCGCTGGTGGTCGACACCCGCAACGCGATGCGGACCGTGGAGGGCTTCGCCGACCGCATCGTGAAGGCCTGAGAAAACCGGGCGCCTGAAGAAACCCGGGCCGCGGAAGAAGGGCGGGCCGCCTCCCTCCCGCGGGCCTTCTCCCGCGAACCGGTGCGGGGCTCAGAGTTCCTCTTCGCCGCCGAAATCGCCCCAGCCGCTGTCCTCGACCGTCTGTTCGACATGGTCGGTGGCGGCGGTGGCCGCATCGGTGGCGGCGGTCGCGGCCTCAGCCGCCACCGCCTCGCCGCCGGAGAACATGCTGGACAGCGCGCTGCCGATCAGCATGCCGCCGGCGACGCCGGCCGCCGTCTGCATGGCGCCGGCCATGAAGCCGCCGCCGGCCCGCGGCTGCTGGGCATAGCCGGCGACGCGCGGGTCGCCGTAGGCGGGAGTGCCGGGAGCAGCCGGCGGACGGCCCCAGGGCGAACCGGCCGGCGAACCGGACGGCATGGCGGCGGCAGCCGGGGCCGCCGCCGGATATGACGGCTGCGGAGCGGGACGGCTGGCGCCGCCGAACAGGCTGCCGAACAGACCGCCACCGCCGGACTGGGCCGGGGCGGCGGCAGGGGCGGGACGCTCGCGCAGCTGACGCTCCAGCTCCTCGTTGCGGCCCTGGGAGGCGGCGAGCGCCTGCTCCATCATCACGATGGCCTGCGCCATCAGATAGGGGGCGGCCGGCTGGCGGGCGATCCGTTCGCGGATCAGCGCCTCGGCCTCGGGATCGCGCGGGCCGGATTGCGCCTCGGCCTGATGCAGCTTGGCGAACAAGTCGTCGATGATCTGGCGTTCGGTGTGGTCCATGGCGATGCTCGTCTTCATGAAGAGGTTGAAAGAAAGGTTCCGCTGCCGGCGCCGACTGCCCGAAGCGGCGCAAGGGTGCGGCCGCGCGCCGGAGGGGCAGCGCGCGTCGGGGAAGCGGCGGGAGCGGGAAGGGCCGGAAGCCGGGGGCGGCATCTCGGCGATGCTCCAAGGGGTGAGGACATCAGTCCCTCCAAGTGCGGTCACGCCCGTCGGCGCAAAAGCAGGTGAAGAGATCCGACATCGCGACCACGTCTAAGTCGCCAGAGGGGCCCGGATCCAGGTGATGAGCACGTGGCCCCGTCCCGCTTTCCTGTCAAGACGGCACCCGCACAATTTGCGCCCCAAGGGGGCCGGGCCTGGACGGGGCCTGGACCGGCGATTTCCCCCATCCTATAAGAGGCTATGGCAACATTGCAGGAAGCGCTGATCGCAGCGCTGGATCATCAGGAGGCCGGGCGCTTCGGCGAAGCCGATATCCTGTATCGCCGCATCCTCGATGCCGCCCCCGGCCATCCCCATGCGCTTCACCTATGGGGCATCCTGGCAGCGCTGACCGGCCGGCCGGAGGACGCCGCAGGCCGGATCGCGCAGGCCATCGCCGTCACTCCCGACGTCGCCGATTTCCATGTCAATCTGGCGCGGATCCAGGCCGCGCTGAACCGGCCCGACCGGGCCGCCCGGCATTACGCCCATGCCGTCACCCTGCGGCCGGACGAGGCGGGGACACGCTTCCAACTGGCGGGATTGCTCCAGGATCTGGGACGGCTGGCCGAGGCCGAGGAGCAGTATGAGGCACTGCTGACGGCGGCGCCGCTCCATGCCGACCTCCACCTGAACCGTGCGCTGCTGTGCGAGGCGCAGGGGCAGGTTTCGAGGGCGCGGGACGGCTTCCGCACGGTGCTGATGCTGGAGCCGGCGTCCCCCAAGGCGCTGCTGCGGCTTGCCGCCATGGAGCAGGGGGCGGGGCGAAATGGTGCCGCCCTGGCCATCCACCGTCGCGGCATGATCGCCCTGGGAAACCTGTCGGATGCCTGGCCGTTCACCACCCTGGCCACGCTGCTGGCGGGGGAGGGGCTGCCGGAGCGGGCGGCGGAGGCCGCACGCATCGCCGTGACGCTCGCGCCCGACGACCCCGTCCTGTGGAACGAGCTTGCCAACCGACTGAAGGGCGTGGGCCGGCAGGGGGACTCCCTTGCGGAGTCGGTGGCCGGCTATGGCCGCGGGCTGGTCCTGCTGCCGGGAAATCCCGTGCTGCTGAACAACCGCGCCGACGGCTGGCTGAAGCTGGGAAGGCTGGAGCGGGCGGAGCAGGACGCGCGGGCCGCGGTCGCGGCGGACGCCGGCTTCGCCACGGGCTGGAACACGCTGGGCTCCGCCCTGATGGCGCGGGGAGATGCCGGGAACGCGCTGGACGCCTACGACCAGGCGATGCAGGCCGACCCGGCCAACCACGCTCAGGCCCGCTTCAACCGCTCCATCGCCCTGCTGACGCTCGGCCGGCTGGCGGAGGGGTGGGACGAGTATGAACAGGGTTGGGCCGTGGCCTCCGGCCGGTTCCCGCGGGTCGGATTTCCCCAGCCGTTTTGGGACGGGCAGCCCTTGGCCGATGGCGGGCGGGGCGACGGCAGCCTGCTGGTGTGGGGCGAACAGGGGCTGGGCGACGAGGTGATGTTCGCCAGCCTGATCCCACAGCTGGCCGGGGAAGGCATGCGGGTGGTGCTGGACTGCGACGCGCGGCTCGCCCCGCTGTTTGCCCGCGGCCTGCCCGGTGTCACCGTGGTTGCGCGCAGCGAACCGTTGAGCCGCCGGCTGACCGCGCCGGATGTGGCCGCACAAACCCCGGCCGGCAGCCTGCCGCGCCTGATGCGCCGGCGGATGGAGGATTTCGCCGGCCGCCAGCCTCCCTTCCTGAAGGCCGATCCCAGGCGGGTGGCGGAACTGCGGCAGCGGATCGGGGACGGCCATGGACATGGATATCGGCTGGTCGGGCTTTCCTGGAGCAGCAAGAACGCCTCGGTCGGGCATCTGCGCTCCATCCCGCTCGACCGGCTGGCCGGGGCACTGGACGGGACGGATGTCAAACTGGTCAGCCTGCAATATGGCGACGTCGCCGCGGAGGCCGCCGCCGCCGGCATCGCCGATCCGGGGCTGGATGCCTGGGCCGACATCGACGGGCTGGCGGCGCTGATCACCGCCATGGATCTGGTGGTGTCGGTGGACAACTCGACCGTCCATCTCGCCGGCGGGTTGGGGCACCCGACCTGGGCGTTGCTTCCCCACGCCGCCGACTGGCGCTGGATGCAGGGGCGCCGCGACACGGTCTGGTATCCGTCGGTCCGGCTGTTCCGGCAGGGCGCGCCGGGCGACTGGGACGGCGTGCTGCGGGAGCTGGGCGAGGCGATTCGGCAGGGCTGAAGGGACGGGCCGGAGGCGCGATTTTGCCCCCGCCATTCGGCTTGCCTTTTGCTTTCAAAAGAACATATTGCGAACATCTTCAAGAGAGAGGGAAGCCTCCACGGTGGATGACGCGCTGCTCGAAAAGCTCGGGATTCTGGCCGACGCGGCGAAGTACGACGCCTCCTGCGCGTCCTCGGGCGCCAAGCGGCGGACGGGCGGGCCGGACGGCATCGGCTCGACCACCGGGGCCGGCATCTGCCACGCCTATACGCCGGACGGGCGCTGCGTCTCGCTGCTCAAGATCCTGCTGACCAACTACTGCCTGTTCGACTGCGCCTACTGCATCAACCGCCGCTCCTCCAACGTGCGCCGCGCGCGGTTCAGCGTCGATGAGGTGGTCCGGCTGACGCTGGGCTTCTACAAGCGCAACTGCATCGAGGGGCTGTTCCTGTCCTCCGGCATCATCCGCTCGCCCGATTACACCATGGAGCAGCTGATGCTGGTGGCGCGCACGCTGCGGCGCGACCATGGCTTCGCCGGCTACATCCACCTGAAGACGATCCCGGAGGCCAGCCCCTGGCTGATCGAGCAGGCCGGGCTGTGGGCCGACCGGCTGTCGATCAACCTGGAACTGGCCTCCGACCGCAGCCTGAAGGAGTTCGCGCCGGAGAAGGACGGCGGCGCGATCAAGGCGGTGATGGGGCAGGTGGGCGAGCGCATCCTGGAGGCCAAGGAGGAAAAGCGCCGCTTCTCCCCCGCCGGGCAGAGCACCCAGATGATCGTCGGCGCCGATGCCTCCACCGACCTGTCGGTGCTGGAGACCAGCGAAACGCTCTATCGCCGCTATGGGCTGCGCCGGGTCTATTATTCGGCCTTCAGCCCGATCCCGGAGGCCAGCTCCGCCCTGCCGGCCAAGCCGCCGCCGCTGCAGCGCGAGAACCGGCTGTACCAGGCCGACTGGCTGCTGCGCTATTACGGCTTCACGGTGGAGGAGATCGCCGCCGGGGGCGAGGGCGGGATGCTGGACCTCGGCATCGACCCCAAGCTGGCCTGGGCCCTGAAGAACCGCGAGCGCTTCCCGGTCGACGTCAACAGTGCCGACCGCGAGATGCTGTTGCGCGTGCCGGGGCTGGGGGCGCGGGCGGTCGACAAGATCGTCGAGGCGCGGCGCCACACCACCTTGCGGCTAGAGGATGTGGCGCGGCTGTCGTCGGGGCTGAAGCGGGCGCGCGCCTTCCTGATCGCCGCCGACCACCATCCGGGCGGGCTGACCGATCGCGCCGACCTGCGGCAAAGGCTGGTGGCGCCGCCCAAGCAGCTCAGCCTGTTCTGAGGTTCTGAATCATGCATCGCGTCGAACTGAAGGGCGGCGCCGACCTGGACGGCTTCCGCCGTGCGCTGCGCGGGCTGGTCGCCCTGGGCGTGGAGCCGGATGAGGTGGATTGGAGCGGCGGGGAGGCACCGTCGCTGTTCGGGGATGCCGCCCCCTTGCCGGCGGACGCGCCGCCGGTTCCGCTGCCGCGCCCGGTGGGAGCGCTGATCGAAAGCGTGGTCTGCCACCGTGATCCGGAACGCTACGCCCTGCTCCACCGGCTGGTCCGGCGGGTGCTGCGGGGGGAGCGCGACATGCTCGACCACCATGCCGACCCGCTGGTGCACCGGCTGGCGCTGCTGGACAAGGCGGTGCGGCGCGACCTGCACAAGATGCACGCCTTCCTGCGCTTCCGCGAGGTGCGGGATCCGGCCAGCTCCGAAGGTCCGGGGGGCGAGCGCTATGTCGCGTGGTTCGAGCCCGACCATTTCATCGTCGAGGCCACCGCCCCCTTCTTCGTCGAGCGGTTCGAGAGCCTGGTCTGGTCGATCCTGACGCCGGTGGGATCGCTGCATTGGGACCGGCGGTCGCTCACCGTCGGACCAGCGGCTTTGAGGCCGGAGGGGCTCGACCGCGACGACCGCTTCGCCGAGGGCTGGCAGCGCTATTACGAGAGCACCTTCAACCCGGCGCGGGTGAACCCCACCGCGATGCGGGCGGAGATGCCGCGGAAATACTGGGCCAACCTGCCGGAAGCCGCCGCCATTCCGGCCATGATCCGCTCCGCCCCCGCCCGCGTCCAGGCGATGATCGAGGCGGAGGCCGCGGCCCCGCGCCGCCGCAACCCCGACAAGGCCGTCGCCGCCATGGCCCGGCAGGAGCCGGCGACGCTGGCCGAGTTGAACCGCATCATCCGGGCCGCGGATCCATTAGTGCCGGGGGCGACGCAGGCGGTGCTGGGCGAGGGGCCAGAGGGAGCGGCCATCGCCATCGTCGGCGAGCAGCCGGGCGACCAGGAGGACCTGGAGGGCCGGCCCTTCGTCGGTCCCGCCGGCCAGCTGCTGACCCGCGCGCTGGAGGAGGCCGGGATCGAGCGCCGCGCCGCCTACCTGACCAACGCGGTGAAGCATTTCAAGTTCGTCGCCCGCGGCAAGCGCCGCCTGCACCAGTCGCCGACCGCCGGCGAGGTCAAGCATTACCGCTGGTGGCTGATGAAGGAGCTGTCCTTCGTCCGTCCGCGGCTGGTGGTGACGCTGGGCGCCACCGCGGCCCTCGCGCTGACCGGGCGCAGCGTCTCGGTCCTGCGGGAGCGCGGCCCGATAGGGTTCGGCGATTGGAGCGGCTTCATCACCGTCCACCCGTCCTACCTGCTGCGCCTGCCGGCCGGGGAGGCGGCGGAGCAGGCCTATCGCGACTTCGTCACCGACCTGCGGCGGGCGCGGGAGATGGTGGAAGGGGTGGGTTGACGGTCTCGATAAGTATGATCAAGTATGATCAAGTATTCCATGAGGAGTCGTCATGGCCGAGATCGAACGTCTGACCATCACATTGCCGGCCGCCATGGCGGCAGCCGTGAAGGGCGCCGTTGCTGGCGGCGACTATGCGTCGAGCAGTGAGGTCATCCGCGAGGCGCTGCGCGACTGGGCCGTGAAGCGCGCCCTGCAGCGCCAGGAGTTCGCGTCGCTAAAGGCGGACATCGACCGGGGCATGGCCGATCTTGCCGAAGGGCGCCTGACGGACTTCGATGCCGACCGGATCGCCGAACGGGGAAAAGCATTATCCGCCCGCTCCCGCTCCGCCTGACCGAGGCGGCGGAAGCCGATCTCGCCGAACTCTGGGCTCATGTGGCGGCAGAGTCCTCCAAAACGGTGGCAACCGGTTTCATCCGGGCCATCGAAGCCACGCTTCAGCCCTTGTGTCGCTTCCCTTTATCGGGGGCCGCCCGCGACGAGCTCGCTGCCGGTCTGCGGGTGACCTTCCACCGTGCCTACGCGATCTATGGGCACTCTTGCGTTGAGTCCTACAGCCACAAGGGCTGGTGTCGTCGGCAAGTTCCCCAGGTCGCTTGCGCTTCCCAGGGCTAACCTCGCCGCACTGGCCCAGTCCCGGAAATACGGGTTGGTCCATCGCGGGTCGGCGGGCAGGCCCCGTTGCCCCTTCCGACCGGGGTCCGGAGGCAAGGTCCGAGCCCGCGGCCACCGCTCGTTGAATCGGCATACCAATTCAGCGAGGGCTGCGCTCTTCGTGCGCCCAACGGGCGTGGTCTCAGGAGACGAACGTCGCTCCCCCACGTTCCGCCCAGCATTCACGTCGGCGCTCATCCTCGCCCCACACCAGCGGCAGCGAAAGCGCGCCTGCTCCGTGCGGTTGCGAGAATCGACGTAGCCGCAGCAGTTGCACTGCTGCGACGAATAGGCCGGGTTCACCTCCTCCGAAGTGACGCCCAACTCCTCCTCCAGAGCGGTCAACTTGGCAATGATCACGCCGCGCCCGCAGTTCTGGAGAATCCGGTTCAGCCGGGCCGAAAGCCCCGGGGAGCGAAAGCGCAGGCGTTCCAGCACCAGATGTTTTGGCCGTCGCAGAGAGATGATCCGGTTCAGCACCCGGTTCACTTCCGCCTTGATGAACCCGCGGATGGTGGTGACCAAGCGGCGGTAGCATTCACTGTCGCGCGGCTTACCGCCAGAGCGCTGGATGTGGCGGGCCAACGTAGTGAGGCGCTGGTCGTAGCGTATGAGCGCATCGTAGACGCCGCGGCCGAGGAGGTCGCCCTCGCTGGTGGCGAACAGCGCTTTCAGGCCGAAGTCGAGCGCGATGAACGCGGCCTTCGGCGCGTAAGCCATCTTGACCGCCGCGGCATGGTCTGTGATGTCAGTGACGACGCCGAAAGTGACGGCCTTGGTTTCGCGGTCCTGGCTGACCTGGATGGTCAGCTTGCGCGCGCCCCGGCGCCGTTCGAACGGCGCAGTGGTGCGTAGCGGGATCCACACCGTGTTGTAGGCTCTCTCCGACGTGCCGTCGGGCTTCGTGCGGTGCTCCAACGTGGCCAGCTTGAGCCAGTAGGCGAAGCGTGGCGCCGCCGGGCCAACGATCGCTTCGTCCGTTGGCGCGCGGCCCGTCGCGTTGCGCGTCCGCTCAAGTGTCGCTTGGCGCTGGTCGATCTGCATGCTGGTACGGTGCATGCTGGGCCGGCTATGCCGGGACATAACGCCTCGCATGATCGAGCGCGCCAGCTTGCGGACCTCGCCGGGGATGGTCTCACCACTCTCCCGCATGACCATCTCGTCGCGGCGGAACCAAGCCTCGCAGGCGTTGACGATGAGCAGCATGTGGCGCGTCGCTTCAGGTAACGTCGAGCCGAGCACGGCAGCGCGGAACTCGTTGGCCCGGTTGGACACCCAGGAGCGCAACTGGCCGACCACGTGGTGGCGGACCATCTGCTCGCGCGCGGCCCCGACTAAGCCGACGGTCAGCTTGGCGTCGCTCATCTTCTCGAAGCGGCCGCCCTCGAAGAACAGGCGCCACTGGTGACGCTGTTCGATGCACGCTGCCGCGCGCCAAGCAGAAAAGAGCGCCAGCACGGACTGCAGCTTACCCGGGTTCATGGCGTGCGGCAGCGGGTCGCAACGCAACACCGCCTTGGACTTGCTGCCGTCCTTCGGATTTTTCCCCTTCCGAGCCATCACCTAGCCATCATGTTCATGATACGTTCTGTATATCGCACCAGCATAAGCGGAAGCAACATTTCCGCGATCTATTATCGGCCGCTGCCGGATGCGGTGGTCATCGTCCGCGTCCTCCATGGCGCGCGGGACGCCGCGGCACTCGCCAGCCGTGGCGAGTTCGAGGAATAGGGAACGGGAGATGGTGGAGGAGGCGGGTTGAGCGTTCCCGCCCCGGTATCGTCGCAGGTCAGGCGGCGCGGATGCCGCTCAGGAAGGTTTCCACCTCCTGGCGCAGCAGTTCGGACTGGCGCGCCAGTTCGCCCGAGGCGCCCAGCACCTGGCTGGCCGCGGCGCCGGTCTGGGCCGCCGCCTCGCTGACGCCGCCGATGTTGGCGCTGACCGACGCGGTGCCGCTGGAGGCCTCCTGAACGTTGCGGGCGATCTCGGCCGTCGCCGCCCCCTGTTCCTCGATGGCGGAGGCGATGGAGGTGGCGACCTCGCTGATCGTCGCGATGGTCCGGCTGATGCCGCCGATCGCCTGGGCCGCGCCGTTGGTGGCGCCCTGCATCGAGGCGATCTGGGTGCCGATGTCCTCCGTCGCCTTGGCCGTCTGGTTGGCGAGGCTCTTCACCTCCGAGGCCACCACTGCGAAGCCCTTGCCGGCCTCACCGGCGCGCGCCGCCTCGATGGTGGCGTTGAGGGCGAGAAGGTTGGTCTGGGTGGCGATGTTGTTGATCATCTGCACGATCTCGCCGATGCGCTGCGCCTGCTCGACCAGCCCCTGGACCTGGGCGTTGGTCTGCTGCGCCTCGCCCACCGCCTGGTCGGCGATGGCGGTGGAGCGCGACACCTGCCCGCTGATCTCGGTGATGGAGGCGGTCAGCTCCTCCGTCGCCGCCGCGACGGCCTGGACGTTGGACGAGGCCTCGACCGCCGTTCCGGCAGCGGCGGACGCGCGGGCATTGGTCTGTTCGGCGATGCCCGACATGCTGTGCGCCGTCTGGCTCAGCTCGGTGGCGGCGGAGGACAGCGTGCGCAGGATGCCGCCCACGGTCGCTTCGAAATGGCGGACGAGGCGCTCGACCTCAGCGGTGCGGCGCTCCTTGGCGGCGCGGTCGGCCGCCTGCTCCGCCTCCAGCCGGTCGGCGGTCTGCAGCGCGTCGCGGAAGGTGACGACAGCGGTGGCCATGGCCCCGACCTCGTCGCTGCGCGCCGCATCCGACAGGTCGACGCCGTAGTCCTTGCGGGCAAGGCGTCCCATGCTCGCCGTCAGGCGGGCCAGCGGCTCCACGACGCTGCGGCGGGCGATCACCAGGGACAGCAGGGCGCCGATGAGGATGCCGATCAGCCCGACCGCCACGACGGCGGTCTTCACGAAGCTCTCGGTTGCCTCCACCTCGTCGGTGAGTTGGGCGATCCGCTCCGTTCCCGTCTCGATGATGGGGTCGGTCAGGGCGGAGGCCGCACGCTCGCTGCTGCGCACCTCGCTGCGGAACAGGGCGGCGGCGGCATCGTCCTGCCCCGCCAGGGTGAGGTCGCGCGTCCTGGTCAGCGCGTCCATGACCTTGACCTGCAGCGGGCCGACCCGGCCGGCGGCCGGATTGCCCGAGGCGGCGAGAAGCTGGTCGAGCCGGCGGTTCTTTTCCGCCATTTCGGCGATGCGCGCGCCGAACCGCTCGCCGGTGGCCGCCTGCGCCGCGGCGTCTTCGGAAATGAGGTTCAGGGCATCGCGCTGCAGGGCGCGGCTGATCGACCGCAGTTCCGACGCGGTCAGGACCATCCGGTCCATCTGGATCAGGGCCTGATTGGCGGAAGCGATGCGGTTCAGCCCCCACACGGATGTGCCGCCGATGGCCGCGGAGACGGTGGACAGGACCAGGACCGGCAGCAGGATCTTGCTGGAAAGTTTCATCGTACTCTCGTGGGGGCGGAACGAGCGGCCGGAAGGTCACTCCGCCGGCGCCAAAAGAATGAATTGCCACGGTCACGTTAACAAAACGTAATACCAGAATATGCAAGATATAAGGGAAATCACCGACTTCCCGACAGATCTCAAGCCTATGAAACTTGATTTTCAACTTTTGCGATTACATGGAGGTTTCTTGTCTTTCTTATTGCGGGATAATATTGGATATGCTTCCGCAATAAAGTGGATGCTGGCGCGAAATTCTTCATTGCTGCGGTTCGTTCTACGGCTCCCGTTCAAGCATGATCCTGTGCGGCACGGCGAAGAGCCGGGGCCGGGAAAAGAAAAAGGGCGGCCTGAAGCCGCCCTTTGAAATCGCCATGGAAAGAGGATCAGATCACCCCCCGGCGCCGCAGTTCCCCGATCACCTGGGCGACCATCTCGTCGGTGTCGTGTTCGCCACCCTTCAGCGTGATCTCCGGCGCTTCCGGCGGCTGGTAGGCGCTGTCGATGCCGGTGAAGTGGGGGAGCTGGCCGGCACGCGCCTTCCTGTACAGCCCCTTGGGGTCGCGGGCCTCGCAGACCTCCAGCGGCGTGTCCATGAAGATCTCCAGGAACTCGCCGTCCTCCACCAGGGAGCGCGCCATCCGGCGCTCCTCGCGGAAGGGGGAGATGAAGCTGACCAGCACGATCAGCCCGGCCTCCACCATCAGCTTCGACACCTCCGCCACCCGGCGGATGTTCTCCACCCGGTCCTCGTCGGTGAAGCCCAGATCCTTGTTCAGGCCGTGGCGGACATTGTCGCCGTCCAGGATCATGGTGCGGCGGCCGAGACGGTGCAGCTCCTGCTCCAGACGGTCGGCGACGCTGGACTTGCCGGAGCCGGACAGGCCGGTGAACCACAGCACGCAGGGCTTCTGCAGGTCCCCCGCCCGCGCCGCCTTGTCCACCTTGGAAGCGTGGCGGTGGATGTTGGAGGCCCGGCGCAGGGGGAAGCGGATCATGCCGCAGCCGGCGGTGGCGTTGGTCAGCCGGTCGATCAGGATGAAGCTGCCGGTCTCGCGGCTGTCGGCATAGGCGTCGAACGGGATCGGCCGGTCGAGCGCCAGGTTGCAGAAGCCGACGTCGTTGAGATCCAGATGCTTGGCGGCGGCATGCTCCTGGGTGTTGACGTTGATGGTGTGCTTCAGCTCCGTCACCTGGGCGCCGACCGTCGCCGTGCCGGCCCGCAGCAGGTAGGAGCGGCCGGGCAGCAGCGCCTGCTCGTCCATCCACACCACATGGGCCGCGAACTGGTCGGCCACCTCCGGCCGGCCGGCGGCGGCGACGATCATGTCGCCGCGGCTGGCGTCGACCTCGTCGGCCAGCACCAGGGTGATGGCCTGTCCGGGAAGCGCCGTCTCCAGATCGCCGTCCATGGTGACGAGGCGCGCCACCCGGCTGGTCCGCCCGCCGGGCAGGATGGCGACCTCGTCGCCGACGCGCACCGCGCCGCCCACCACCGTGCCGCTGAAGCCACGGAAATCCTGGTTCGGCCGGTTCACCCATTGCACCGCCATGCGGAAGGAGCCGAGCTTCTCCTCCGCCGCGGCATCGACGCTCTCCAGATGGCCGAGCAGGGTGGGGCCGCCGTACCAGGCCATGGCGTCCGACGGCTTGGTGACGTTGTCGCCGGTCAGCGCCGAGACCGGGATGCAGGTGACATCGGTGATGCCGATGCGCTGGGCGAAGACGCGGTAGTCGGCGGCGATGCGCTCGAAGGTCTCGCGGTCCCAGCCGACGGCGTCCATCTTGTTGACCGCCAGCACGACATGGCGCACGCCCAGCAGCGAGACGATGGTGCTGTGGCGCCGGGTCTGGGTCAGCACGCCCTTGCGCGCGTCGACCAGCAGAACCGCGGCGTCGGCGGTCGAGGCGCCGGTGACCATGTTGCGGGTGTACTGCTCGTGGCCCGGCGTGTCGGCGACGATGAACTTGCGGCGGTCGGTGGTGAAGAAGCGGTAGGCGACGTCGATGGTGATGCCCTGCTCGCGCTCCGCCGCCAGCCCGTCGACCAGCAGGGCGAGGTCGAGCTGGCCGGCCCCGGTGGTGCCGAAGCGGCCGGAATCCGCCTCCAGACTGGCCAGCTGGTCCTCGAACAGGCATTTGCAGTCGTAGAGCAGCCGGCCGATCAGCGTCGACTTGCCGTCGTCCACCGAGCCGCAGGTGATGAAGCGCAGCAGATCCTTGCCGTTCTGGCGGGCCAGATACTCCTGCACCTCGTTGACGGCATCCATGGGGGCGGCATCCATGGGGACGGCATTGGCGGGGAAGGTGCCGGCGGGAGCGGTGACGGGATCGAGGTCCTTCAGCATCAGAAGTAGCCTTCCTGCTTCTTCGCCTCCATGGAGGCGGCGGCGTCCTGGTCGATCACGCGGCCCTGCCGTTCCGAACTGGTGGACAGCAGCATCTCGCGGATGATCTCGGGCAGGGTGGCGGCGGTGCTGCGCACGGCCCCGGTCAGCGGATAGCAGCCGAGCGTGCGGAAGCGCACCCAGGCCATCTCCGGCACCTCGCCGGGCCGCAGGGGCAGCCGGTCGTCATCGACCATGATGAGGGTGCCGTCGCGCTCCACCACCGGGCGGGGCTTGGCGAAATAGAGCGGCACCACCGGGATGTTCTCCTGGTGGATGTATTGCCAGATGTCGAGCTCGGTCCAGTTCGACAGCGGGAAGACGCGGATGCTCTCGCCCTTGTGGATGCGCCCGTTGTAGAGGCTCCACAGCTCCGGCCGCTGGTTCTTCGGCTCCCAGCGGTGGGTGGCCGTGCGGAAGGAGAAGATGCGCTCCTTGGCGCGGCTCTTCTCCTCGTCGCGGCGCGCCCCGCCGAAGGCGGCGTCGAAGCCGTGGGCGTCGAGCGCCTGCTTCAGCCCTTGCGTCTTCATCACGTCGGTGTGGACGGCCGAGCCGTGGGTGAAGGGGCCGATGCCCTGGCGCACGCCGTCCCGGTTGATGTGGACCATCAGGTCGATGCCCAATTCCTGCGCCGTGCGGTCGCGGAATTCGATCATCTCCCGGAACTTCCAGGTCGTGTCGACATGCAGGAGCGGGAAGGGCGGCTTGGACGGATAAAAGGCCTTCATCGCCAGATGCAGCAGCACCGAGCTGTCCTTGCCCACCGAATAGAGCATGACCGGCTTGTGGAACTGGGCCGCCACCTCGCGCATGATGTGGATGCTCTCCGCCTCCAGCCTTTGCAGGTGGGTGAGGCGGGCGGGCGTGGTCAGGATCTCGGGCAAGCCGTTTCCGGGATCGGTGGCGGGGCCGGGCTCGGGAAGCTCCCTCGCCGCGGGGCGGGTGTCGAGCAGCGGATCAAGAAGCATAGCCGGCCTTCTTCTGCATGTCTCCGGCCACGGCATCGAACACCGTCCGACGCTTGCGCGACCATTCGATCGGGCGCTTCGACGGATCGAAGCCCTTGGGTTTCTCGACGGGCGCCCAGCTGACCTCGCCATTGCTGCGCGAGGCGCGGGACGATCCCAGGATGGGCAGGGTCCCGATCCGCTCGAACGGATAGCGCCCCTCCTCCAGCTCCAGAAAGCGCATAACGTCGCGGACCGTACCGTCGGGGGCGGCCACCGCATCCTCGAAGCGGACCAGCCGGCAGGCATCGGCGCTCATGCGGCTCTGCGCCTCCAGCGCTGCCTCGGTGCCGAAGCTCCATTCGCGGCAGACGTCAGCGAAGGTCCGGCCGAGGAAGCGCAGCGGCCAGGTGTCGATGGTGGACTGCACGGCGCGCTTGCCGTCGCGCAGCACGATCAGGCAGCGCTCCGCCGGGAACAGGTAGGGGAAATACCGCATCATCCGGGTGTGGGGCGACTTGATCACCACCGTCTTGTCCGCTGGAAACTCGGCTTCGATGCGGCGCAGGAAGCCGCTCACCATATAGCAGAAAGTCTCCAGGTCGCGGAACGATTCCCGGTTGCGCCGGTAGAGGCGCAGGAAGCGCCCCTCATAGGCGCGCGCGTCCTCCACCGTGTTCAGGAAGGGCAGTTCCCGGATGCCGAAGGGGTTGACCACCACGTCGGGGTGCAACTCCAGCAGGCTCTGGAGATAGTTGGTGCCGCTGCGCGGCATCACCCCCTGCAGGAAGACGATCCGCGGCGCGCGGCGCGGGGCGATGTCGCCGGTGGCAGTGGCCATGGCAGCGTCCTGCGGGAGCCCGCGGACCGACTGCGCCACCACCCTCAGATGACGGGCGTTCTCTTCCCCGAACCAGGGATCGAAGAAACTCGACCGTTCCGTGCTGGGGAGTCGAAGAAGCCGTTTTCCGACAAAGCCGATCTCCTTCTGAAGTCGATGAACCGCTCCATCTCCGAAATGATTTCGAAAAGACGCGGCATAGTGATCGGCTGTCAGGGTCTTCGCATTCCGAAACACAACGGCCTCCTTTTGCGTCACCTCTGCGCTGGGCATCTCGGATTTTCCTGTTTTTTGACGGTCGATGCGTCACTTCTGCAAATTCGGCAATCGCTGTCTCCCACACCTTGTTATGGTCCTATCGGTTTGGCTTTTTTAGTTCTAATCCGGATCTAACCCCATGGTCTTACAAGTGTGCGGGTGCGATCTCCAATGGTGGGAGGCGCACGACACAGACTCTCCATTGAATTCAATGTCTCTATCTTGCAAGTAGAGAAGACGCGTTTGATCGTCACTTGGTTTTTATTGATACGTATGCGGGATGAGCTCCCTGCATATTCTGTAGAATTAGCCCATGGAGTTCAAAATCTCTGACTATTTATTCTAATGTTTCCCCTCTGGATAACAGGCCATCCTGAGTGGAATCGCCGGCACTCCGATCTTTCGGGTAAACGGGTAGGACCGAAGGTTTGTGCCCCCGCCCGTTCTTTTTTCCGGGAGGATGGCAGGACGGGTACCCTGCCGCTTGGCCGGGATGCTTTCGCTTGAACGCTGCCGGAGCGGGGGTTATGGTCGGCCCGCCGCAGACGGGGAATACTCTAAATTGTTTAACTCTCAGTCGGGAAACCCCAAGGTGGCGGGTTTCGGCGCCGGTCCCTTTGCCCTTTTCCAGACCGCCTGGCACCACAGGTCGCTGATCCTGCGGCTGGCCCGGCGCGAGATCGACGCCCGCTACCGCGGGTCGATGCTGGGCATCGTCTGGGCGGTGCTGAACCCGATCCTGATGCTGGCGGTCTACACCTTCGTCTTCTCGGTGGTGTTCCAGGCGCGCTGGGGGACGCCCAGCGGCGCAGCGGGGGAGAGCAACACCGAATTCGCCCTGCTGCTGTTCTCCGGCCTGATCCTGTTCAACGTGCTGGGCGAATGCCTGAACCGGGCGCCCGGCCTGCTGCTGGAGAATGTCAGCTACATCAAGAAGGTGGTCTTCCCGCTGGAGATCCTGCCGCTGGTGTCGCTGGCCGTGGCGCTGTTCAACGCCGGCATCGGCTTCGTCATCCTGGTCGTCTTCCATCTGGCAGTCGCCGGGCTGCCGCCGCTGACGGCGCTGCTGCTGCCGCTGGTGCTGGTGCCCTTGTGCCTGACCACGCTGGGGCTCAGCTGGTTCTTCGCCGCCGCCGGCGTGTTCCTGCGCGACATCCGGCAGGTGGTGGGGGTGGGCGTCACCGTGCTGATGTTCCTCAGCCCGATCTTCTACCCGATGACCGCGATCCCCGAGCGCTTCCGCGCCATCCTGCACCTGAACCCGATGACCGCGATCCTGGAGCAGTCGAAGGACCTGCTGTTCTGGGGCCGCATCCCGTCGCCGGTGGACTGGGGGCTGGCGACGCTGGGCGCCTGGGTGGTGGCGTGGCTCGGCTATCTCTGGTTCATGAAGACCCGCCGGGGGTTCGCCGATGTCGTCTGAGACCGATACCCCCGCCAATCCCTCCACGGAGACCCCTGTCGTCATCCGCGCCGAAGGGCTGGGCAAGGCCTACGCCATCTTCAAACGCCCGCAGGACCGGCTGAAGCAGATGCTGGTGCGCGGCCGGCGCAAATATTACGACGAGTATTGGGCGCTGCGCGGCGTCGACCTGGAGGTCCGCCGCGGCGAGACGGTCGGGCTGATCGGGCGCAACGGCTCAGGCAAGTCGACCTTCCTGCAGCTGCTCTGCGGCACATTGACGCCAACCTCCGGCCGCATCGCGGTCGATGGCCGCATCGCGGCTCTGCTGGAGCTGGGCGCCGGCTTCAACCCGGAATTCACCGGCCGCGAGAACGTCTATCTCGCCGCCTCGGTCCTTGGCCTGTCGAACACGCAGATCGCCGAGCGCTACCAGTCCATCGCCGAGTTCGCGGGCATCGGCGACTTCATCGAACAGCCGGTGAAGCTCTATTCCAGCGGCATGTACGCCCGCCTCGCCTTCGCGGTGGCGGCACATGTCGATGCCGACATCATGATCGTCGACGAGATCCTGGCGGTCGGCGACGCCTCCTTCACCCAGAAATGCATGCGCTTCATCCACCGCTTCAAGGAGCGCGGCACCCTGTTCTTCGTGTCGCACGACACCGGACAGGTGGTGAACCTGTGCGACCGGGTGGTGTGGCTGGACAACGGGTCGGTACGGGCGATCGGCCCGGCACGGGAGGTCTGCCACGACTATCTGGCGGCGCTCTACAGCGACCAGGATACCTCGCGCGGCTTCCGCATCGGCGGGGCGCGGCAGGCGCTGCCCCAGGCCAAGCGCGAGGAGCCGGTGGAAGACGCCCGCGCCGAGCTGCTGAAGGCCTCGCAGCACCGCAACGCCATCGAGCTGTTCGACTTCAACGACAGCGGCCCCTGGTTCGGCAACCGCGGCGCCACCATCACCAACGTCTCGATCCTCGATGCCGAGGAGCAGCCGCTCAGCGTGCTGGAGGGCGGCGAGGTGATCGTGCTGAAGGTGGATTGCCGGGCCGAGCAGCAGGTCCATCGCCCCATCGTCGGCTTCTACGTCAAGGACAAGCTTGGCCAGAACCTGTTCGGCGACAACACCTTCCTGAGCTACCAGCTGGATCCCGTGACGATCCCGGCCGGGCAGGACTTCGCCGCCCGCTTCCGCTTCCAGATGCCCTATCTGCCCAGCGGCGACTTCTCCATCACCGTGGCGCTCGCCGAGGGCACGCAGGAGGACCACGTCCAGCACCATTGGGTCGAGGACGCGCTGTTCTTCAAGGTCCACGCCAGCCACGTCGTGCGCGGGCTGGTCGGCATGCCGATGCTGGCGATCACGCTGGAGGCGGAAGGGGCGTCGGCGCCCCGGGCGGCACCCCAGCCGACGGCCCGGGCGGCACCTGCGACAAAATAAGGCCAGGGCGCGGATAAGCCCGCAGTGAGGCAGGAAAACCGCAGTTCAGGGCATTGTTGGGCACCGCAAAGCGGGTTCCGGTCAGCGGCTTGCATTCCGGCGGGGTGTCAGCGTATGTGTGTCGGCGGCTGTGACGGGGCCGTCCGACGGGCCTGAAAAATGGTGCCCGATGGGCCGCACCCCGCCGCGGAGCCAGGCAGAAGAAGAGGCGCAGGTGGATTCGTTTTTGAAGGACCAGGGATCGGACACTCTCCGTCGCATCTGCCGGCCGATCACGCTCCTGACCCCGGATCTCGTCACGGCGCCGGCCTCCTGGCTCGGCCATGTGCCCTTCGCCTTCTGGATCGTCGACGCACTGCGGCCGGACAGCCTGGTCGAGCTGGGAACGCACACCGGCAACTCCTACGCCGCCTTCTGCCAGGCGGTCCGCCATGTCGGGCTGCCGACCTCCTGCTATGCCGTCGACACCTGGGCCGGCGACCCGCAGGCGGGCTTCTACGGCGACGACATCTACAACAAGCTCGCCGCCTACCATGACCCGCGCTATGCCGGCTTCTCGCGCCTGCTGCGCATGACCTTCGACGACGCGCTGGTCCATTTCGCCGACGGCAGCGTCGACCTGCTGCACATCGACGGGCTGCACACCTACGAGGCGGTGCGCCACGATTTCGAGACGTGGCTGCCGAAGATGAGCCGCCGCGGCGTGGTGCTGTTCCACGACATCAACGTGCGCAAGGGCGATTTCGGCGTCTGGCGCCTGTGGGACGAGATCACCCGCGATCGCCCGTCCTTCACCTTCCTGCATTCCAACGGCCTGGGCGTTCTGGGCGTCGGCGAGGATCTGCCCGACGCGGTGCGCGAGCTGTTCGCCGTGCAAGCCACCGGCGGCGAAGGGCTGCGGGCCGTCCGCAGCTGGTTCGACCGGCTGGGCGACGCCGCCATCGAGGCCGAGACCATCCAGCGCCTGGAAGAGCAGGAGAAGCACCTGCGCACCGAGGTGGCGATGGTCCGCAAGGTGCTGGACGACCAGATCGCCCACAGCGAAGATCTCAAGGGGATGATCGCGACGCGCGACCGCGACATCGCCCTGATCCAGGGCTGGCTCACCGACCATCAGGCCGAAATCCGCCGCCAGGGCGACGCGCTCGCCGAAATGGCGGAGGATCTGGCCGACCGCGAGCGCAACCTCGCCGCCCATGCCCGCGAGCTGACGGCGCGCGAGCAGGCCATCGCCCACCTGCACGGCGTGGTGGCCAGCCGCGACCAGCATATCCACAGCCTGGTCAATTCGACCTCCTGGAAGCTGTCGGCGCCGGTGCGCAAGCTGGGCCGCCTGACCCAGAAGGCCGGCCGCTTCTATCGCCGCCGCCTGCACAGCATCACGCTGGAGCCGCTGCACGACGTGGTGCCGAGCCCGCAGGGCGGCTACGAGGCGACCGGCAGCGACCCCGCCTTCCTGCTGCGCTCCGACCGCGGCCGGCTGCCCGGCCACTGGTGCGTGATCTCCTACCGGGTGGTCCGCGCCTCGGCCCCGCTGGTGCCGGTGATCTATGTCGATGCCGGCGACGGCTTCGACGAGCGGACGATGATCCGCCTGCCGGTCGACACGGTGGGCGAGTTCCGCCAGCTGGCCCTGCTGCCGCCGACGGTCAAGGCGCTGCGCTTTGACCCGGCCACCCGCCCGGTGTCCTTCGAGATCGCCGACTTCACCATCCGCGAGATCGGCAAGACCAACATCCTGCTCGACTATGTCCGGCAGAACCAGCCGGCACGCGTGCTGGACTATCTGCGCCGCCACGGCTGGCAGGCGACCAAGCAGCGCGTCCTGCAGGAACTGCAGCCGAACCGCTGGTCGGCCGACTACAAGTCGTGGGTGCGGATGTACGACAGCCTGACGCCGGAGGACGGGGCGGCGATCAAGGCCGACATCGCCCGGCTGCCGGTGCGCCCGCGCTTCTCGGTGGTCATGCCGGTCTACAACACGCCGGAGCCCTACCTGCGCGAGGCGCTGGATTCCGTGCTGGCCCAGTTCTACCCGGACTGGGAACTGTGCATCGCCGACGACGCCTCCACCGCGCCGCACGTGACGAAGGTGCTGGCCGAGTACAAGGCGCGCGACAACCGGATCAAGGTGATCCGGCGCGAGACCAACGGCCACATCTCCGCCGCCAGCAACAGCGCGCTGGATCTGGCGACCGGCGATTTCGTGGCATTGATGGACCATGACGACCGGCTGCCGCCGCACGCGCTCTACATGGTCGCGGCCGAGCTGGCGCGCCATCCCGACACCGACATCCTCTATTCCGACGAGGACAAGATCGATGCCGACGGCGAGCGCTACGACCCGCATTTCAAGTCGGACTTCAATCTGGACCTGCTGCACGGCCAGAACATGGTCAACCACCTGGGTGTCTTCCGCCGCTCGCTGATCGAGCAGGCCGGACGCTTCCGCCTGGGCTTCGAGGGCAGCCAGGACTACGACCTGACCCTGCGCGCGGTCGAGCAGACGGTGCCCGAGCGCATCCGCCACATCCCGGCGATCCTCTATCACTGGCGCGTATTCCCGGACTCCTCGGCCTTCTCCACGGTCGATCTGCCGCGCGCCACCGCCGCCGCCCACAAGGCGCTGACCGAGCATTTCCAGCGCCGCGGCGTGGAGGCCACGGTGGAGACCTCGCCGGCGACCAACCGCTTCACCCGCATCCGCTACGCCCTGCCGGCCAAGCTGCCGCGGGTGTCGCTGATCGTGCCGACGCGCGACAAGGTGGAACTGCTGAAGGGCTGCGTCGACGGGCTTCTGCACCGCACCGACTATCCGGATCTGGAAATCCTGATCGTCGACAACAACAGCGAGGAAGCGGCGACCTTCGCCTATTTCGACACGCTGAAGGACGAGCCGCGGGTGCGGGTGCTGACCTACAAGGCGCCCTTCAACTACTCCTCGATCAACAACTTCGCCGCCGCCGAGGCAACCGGCGAGGTTCTGGGCCTGATCAACAACGACATCGAGGTGATGGAGCCGGGCTGGCTGGCCGAGATGGTCTCCCACGCTCTGCGGCCGGAGGTCGGCGCGGTCGGTGCCAAGCTCTATTACGCCGACGGCACCATCCAGCATGCCGGCGTCGTCACCGGCATCTGCGGCGTGGCCGGCCATGTCCACAAGGGGCTGACCCGCGACGCCTACGGCTATTTCAGCCGGGCCCAGCTGACCCAGGATCTGTCCTGCGTCACCGCCGCCTGCCTGATCCTGCGCAAGGAGATCTTCGACGAGGTCGGCGGGCTGAACTCCGAGCATCTCGCCGTCGCCTTCAACGACGTCGATTTCTGCCTGCGCATCCGCGAGAAGGGCTATCTGGTCGTCTGGACGCCCTTCGCCGAGCTGTACCATCTGGAATCGGCCTCGCGCGGGCCGGACACCGCCCCCGACAAGGTCAAGCGCTTCATGGGCGAGGTGGCCTACATGCAGGAGCGCTGGGGCGACAGCCTGCTGGCCGACCCCTATTACAACCCGAACCTGACGCTGGACGCCGAGAATTTCGGGCTGGCCTTCCCGCCGCGCACGGTCAAGCCGTGGCTGCGCAAGGCCTGCCCCGAGCTGCGCAAAGAGCGCCTGAAGGAAAGCATCTGAACCATGGACGTCGCCTCCCTCGACATTCCCGACGTTAAGATCATCCGCCCGAAGAAGTTCGGCGACCATCGCGGCTTCTTCTCGGAGACCTACACCAAGAAGACGTTCGAGGCGGCCGGGCTGCATTACGACTTCGTCCAGGACAACCACTCGCTGTCGGCCGAGGTCGGCACGGTGCGCGGCCTGCATTTCCAGCTGCCGCCCTTCGCCCAGGACAAGCTGGTTCGGGTGGTGCGCGGCGCCATCCTGGACGTGGCGGTCGACATCCGGAAAGGCTCGCCCACCTTCGGCCGGCATGTCAGCGCGGTGATCAGCGCCGCCGACTGGAACCAGATCCTGGTGCCGATCGGCTTCGCCCACGGCTTCTGCACGCTGGAGCCGGACACCGAGGTCATCTACAAGGTGACCAACTATTATTCGCCCGAACATGACCGCGGCCTCTTGTGGAACGATCCGGAGCTGGGGATCGACTGGCCGGTGTCGGCCGACAAGGCACAGCTTTCGGACAAGGATCATAAGCATCCGACCTTCGCCCAGCTTGGCGACTGGTTCTGACGGCGCTATTGGGTTTCGGCTCTTTTTTGCCCTGTGGGGCTTTGGGCCCCGTTTTTGGCGGTAAGGTGGTTTGATGACGCGCATTCTCGTCACCGGCGGCGCCGGTTTCATCGGCTCGGCGGTGGTCCGCCAGCTTCTCGCCGAAACCGACGCCTTCGTCGTCAATGTCGACAAGCTGACCTACGCGGCCAACCTGTCCTCCCTGCCGGGCGCCGAGGGCAACCCGCGCTACGCCTTCGAGAAGGTCGACATCTGCGACGCCGCCGAGCTGCGCCGGGTCTTCGACACCCACCAGCCCGACGCGGTGATGCATCTGGCCGCCGAATCCCATGTCGACCGTTCGATCGACGGGCCGGGCGAGTTCATCCAGACCAACGTCGTCGGCACCTTCCGCCTGCTGGAAGCGGCGCGCGGCTACTGGTCGGCCCTGCCGGCGGAGCGCAAGGAGCGCTTCCGCTTCCACCACATCTCGACCGACGAGGTGTTCGGCACGCTGGGCGACGACGGCTTCTTCACCGAGACCACCGCCTACAGCCCCAACTCGCCCTATTCGGCCAGCAAGGCATCGAGCGACCATCTGGTCCGCGCCTGGCACGAGACCTACGGGCTGCCGGTGGTGTTGACCAACTGCTCCAACAATTACGGCCCCTACCATTTCCCGGAGAAGCTGATCCCGCTGATGATCCTGAAGGGTCTGGCGGGCGAGAAGCTGCCGGTCTACGGCAAGGGCGACAACATCCGCGACTGGCTCTATGTCGAGGACCATGCCCGCGCCCTGCGGCTGGTGCTGGAGAAGGGCCGGATCGGCGAGAGCTACAACATCGGCGGCCACAACGAGCGCACCAACCTGGAGGTCGTCCGCGCCATCTGCGCGCATCTGGACGAGATGAACCCGGCCGGCGCCCCGCACGACCGCCTGATCAGCTTCGTCACCGACCGCCCCGGCCACGACAAGCGCTATGCCATCGACGCCGGCAAGATCGAGCGCGAGCTGGGCTGGACGCCGCAGGAGACCTTCGAGAGCGGCCTGCGCAAGACGGTCGCCTGGTATCTGGAGAACCGCGACTGGTGGCAGGCCATCCTGAACGGCTCCTACCAGGGCGAGCGGCTCGGCCTCAAGGAAGAGGGAGCCGCCCAATGAAGGTTCTCGTCCTCGGCAGCAACGGCCAGCTCGGCTTCGAGCTGATGCGGGCCAACTGGGCGCCCGGCACCGATGTGGTCGGGCTGCCCTATCCCGAGTTCGACGTGACCCGGCCGGGCGACGTGGAAAAGGCGGTCGCCACCCACGCGCCCGACCTGCTGGTCAACGCCACCGCCCACACCGCCGTCGACAAGGCCGAGAGCGAGGTCGACCTGTCCTTCGCCGTCAACCGCGACGGGCCGGGCGCCATGGCGGCGGCCTGCGCCGCGCGCGGCATCCCCTTCATCCATGTGTCGACCGACTATGTGTTCGACGGGACGAAGGACGGCCTCTACACCGAGGACGACCCGATCAACCCGCTGGGCGTCTATGGCGCCAGCAAGGCGGCGGGCGAGGAGACGGTGCGCGCGGCGACCCCTCGCCATGTCATCCTGCGCACCTCCTGGGTCTACAGCGCCTACGGCAACAACTTCGTCAAGACGATGCTGCGCTTCGGCAAGGAGCGCGAGGAGATGCGGGTGGTCGCCGACCAGCACGGCTCCCCCACCGCCGCCGCCGATCTCGCCGCCGCCATCGTGCGGATCGCCGGAACGATTGAGAAGACCGGCGCCGCCGCCTGGGGCACCTACCACCTGACCGGCAGCGGCTACACCACCTGGCACGATTTCGCCGAGCATATCTTCCGACGGCTGGAAGAGCGCACCGGCAAGCGGCCGCGCCTGACCGCCATCGGCACGGCCGACTATCCGACCCCGGCGCGCCGCCCGGCCAACTCGCGGCTGGACTGCTCCCGCGCCAAGGAGCGGTTGGGCGTGACCTGCCCGCCGTGGCAGGAGAGCGTTGACCGCGTGATCGACGAGCTGTTCACCAACCCGCCGCAGGCGTGAGGACGAAGACCATGAAGGGCATCATCCTGGCCGGCGGCTCCGGCACCCGGCTCTACCCGGTGACCCGGGCGATCAGCAAGCAGCTGCTGCCGATCTACGACAAGCCGATGATCTATTTCCCGCTCAGCACCCTGATGCTGGCGGGCATCCGCGACATCCTGGTCATCACCACGCCGCACGACCAGCCGCTGTTCCAGACGGTGCTGGGCGACGGGTCGCAGTGGGGCCTGAACCTGACCTATGCCATCCAGCCCTCGCCCGACGGGCTGGCCCAGGCCTTCATCATCGGCCGCGAGTTCGTCGGCAACGATCCTTGTGCGCTCGTTCTCGGCGACAACATCTTCTACGGCCACGGCCTGACCAACCTGCTGCGCGCGGCCGGCGAGAAGACCGACGGCGCCAGCGTCTTCGCCTATGGCGTGCGCGACCCCGAACGCTACGGCGTGGTGGAGTTCGACGGCCAGGGCCGGGCACTGAGCATCGAGGAGAAGCCGGTTGCCCCGCGCTCCAAATGGGCGGTGACCGGCCTCTATTTCTACGACAACGACGTGCTGGACATCGCCGCCGCGGTGAAGCCGTCGGCGCGCGGCGAGCTGGAGATCACGTCCGTCAACGCCGCCTATCTCGACATGGGCAAGCTGTCGGTCGAGCAGATGGGCCGCGGCTATGGCTGGTTCGACACCGGCACCCACGACAGCCTGCTGGAGGCGGCGGAGTTCGTCCGCACCATCCAGCACCGCCAGGGCCTGCAGATCGCCTGCCCGGAGGAGATCGCCTACACCTCCGGCTGGATCGACGCCGAACAGGTCCGCCGCTTGGCGGAGCCGCTGAAAAAGAACGACTACGGACGCTACCTGCTCGGGCTGCTAAGCTGAAGGATCAAGCGGCCCTCCTGCCGCGTTGTCCCTTCGCGGTTTGCCGGCGGTCCGCCTTGTGACGGCCGCCGGATACCGCCATTGCCAACAGCCAAGACAGGAAGGCAGCCCTTGCCGGCCCTTACCAACCGAAAGCGTGTCCTCGTCACCGGCGGCGCCGGATTCCTGGGATCCCACCTGTGCGAACGGCTGCTGGCGGCCGGGAACGACGTGCTGTGCGTCGACAACTTCTTCACCGGCAGCCGCGACAACGTCCTGCACCTGCTGGACAACCCGCATTTCGAGCTGATGCGCCACGACGTGACGTTTCCGCTCTATGTCGAGGTGGACGAGATCTACAACCTGGCCTGTCCGGCCTCGCCGATCCATTACCAGCACGACCCCGTGCAGACGACCAAAACCAGCGTGCACGGCGCCATCAACATGCTGGGGCTGGCCAAGCGGGTGGGGGCGCGGATCATGCAGGCCTCGACCTCGGAGGTCTACGGCGACCCGGCGGTGCATCCGCAGCTCGAGGAATATTGGGGCAACGTGAACACCATCGGCCCGCGCGCCTGCTATGACGAGGGCAAGCGCTGCGCCGAGACGCTGTTCTTCGACTATCACCGCCAGCACAAGCTGGACATCAAGGTCATCCGCATCTTCAACACCTACGGCCCGCGCATGCACCCCAACGACGGGCGCGTGGTGTCGAACTTCATCATCCAGGCGCTGAAGGGCGAGCCGATCACCATCTACGGCGACGGCCAGCAGACGCGGTCCTTCTGCTATGTCGACGACCTGATCGAAGGCTTCCTGCGCTTCATGGACACGCCGGCGGGCGTCACCGGCCCGATCAACCTGGGCAACCCCGGCGAGTTCACCATGCTGGAACTGGCCGAGAAGGTGATCCGCCTGACCCGCTCGGCCTCCAAGATCGAGCACAAGCCGCTGCCGCAGGACGACCCCAAGCAGCGCCAGCCCGACATCGCCAAGGCCCGCGCCCTGATGGACTGGGAACCGGTCGTGCCCCTGGAAGAGGGGCTGGACCGCACCATCGCCTATTTCCGCGGGCGCTTCTTCGGCTGAGAGGGGACTATCCCCCTCTCCCCCCGGGGAGAGGGTCGGGGTGAGGGGGATGCACAGCGTGGATTCTTGGGTGAGGGCCGCCGCGCGCCCCCCTCACCCTAACCCTCTCCCCGGGGGGGAGAGGGGATCATGAGCCGTTCCTCCCAGGCGAGCGCCGAGGCGACGATGGTCTCCAGGTCGGCGTGGCGTGGGGTCCAGTCGAGCGTGCGGCCGATGCGCTCGACGCCCGCCACCAGGGCCGGGGGGTCGCCGGCGCGGCGCGGGCCGATGCGCATGGGCAGCGGCTTGCCGGTCACCCGCTCCACCATCGCCAGAACCTCGCGCACCGAATAGCCGCGGCCGTAGCCGCAGTTCAGCACCTCCGACGCGCCACCCGCCTCCAGATGGCGGAGCGCGGCGACATGGGCGTCGGCGAGATCGCTGACATGGATGTAGTCGCGCACGCAGGTGCCGTCCGCCGTGTCGTAGTCGTCGCCGAAGATCTGCAGCTCCGCCCGCTGGCCGGTGACGGTCTGGGCGGCGATCTTGATCAGGTGGGTGGCGACCTTCGACACCTGGCCGGAGCGGCCCTGCGGGTCGGCCCCGGCGACGTTGAAATAGCGCAGCGCGACGTAACGCAGATCATGCGCCGCCGCGCTGTCGCGCAGCATCCACTCCGTCATCAGCTTGGAGGAGCCGTAGGGGTTGATCGGCTTGGTCGGCGTCTGCTCGTCGATCGGCAGGCGGTCGGGCATGCCGTAGACCGCGGCGGTGGAGGAGAAGATGAAGCGGCCGATCCCGGCCTCGACGCAGGCCTCGACCAGGGCGTGGCTCTTCACCGTGTTGTTGCGGTAGTAGGCGAGCGGCCGTTCCACCGATTCCGGCACGACGATGCTGCCGGCGAAATGCATCACGGTGCCGATGCCGTGGCGGGCGAAGGTCTCGGCCAGCAGCGCCTTGTCGCCGACGTCGCCCTCGACCAGCGGAACGCCGTCGGGTAGGGCGGAGCGCCGGCCGGTCGACAGATCGTCCAGCACCACGACGGCGCGCCCCTGGTCGCGTAGCGCCAGCACCACATGGGAGCCGATATAGCCGGCGCCGCCGGTCACCAGCACGGTCGCGTTGTCGCTCGTGGTCATTTCCGCTCTTCGTCTTTGCCTTGGGGGCGATTGGATCAGAGTCGGAAGATAGTCGTCCGCCCATGCTGCACTGCGGGCTTTTCCGCCGAACGGACGACATCATTCGAACGACCTCCAACGCCCCGGCCCGATCCCGATCTCCGGCCGGATGGGGAGGGAGCCGGAAAGAGCGGCTTAGTCGAGGTAGTAGCGCAGGATGACCGTCCGCTGGAGCACCAGGATGCTGACGATCGGGAAGAGCCACACCATCCAGGTCAGGCCGCGCCCGAGCACGGGCGCCCAGCCCGAAGCCCCGCCGGAAACCGGTTCCTGCCGGCCGCTCGCGAAGGCCAGCGGCAGCAGGGCCGCCAGCGGCAGGAAATAGCGCCCCTGCACGCCGTCGACCCACAGCTGGCCGACCGGCGTCCACACCATGTAGAGCGCTCCGAACAGCAGCGCCCCGGTCGCCAGCACGACGGCCAGCGTCACCGCCGAGGCGCGGGCCGGCGCCCCGGAATACCAGTCAGCCAGCCGGCGGCCGAGCAACATCGGCAGGAAGGACAGCAGCAGGACGAGGTAGGCGGCATCGTAATAGGGCTTGGGCAGCCGGGTATCGACCCAGCCGAGAATGCCGACGAACTGCTGGTAATACTCGTGGCCCCAGACCTGGAAGGTCTTCACGGCGATGGTGAAGACGGCCAGCGGGTTCTCCAGCAGGAAGCGGAGCTGGCCCATGGCGTCGGTGGGAGCGTCCTGGCGGATCAGCGGCGTCTGCACGGCGAGCGCCATCCACACCGCCCAGCCGACGGCGGCGGCCAGCGAGGCGGCGACGGCGAGGCGCTTCACCGCCGCCCGCTCGGCCGGGACCGCCAGCGGCATCAGGCAGAGCAGGACGTAGGGCTGCTTGGTCATGCCCACCAGGGCGAAGCAGGCGGCACTGGCCCAGACCTCCGCATTGCGCAGCGGCCGGCCTTCGGACAGTGCCCGGGCCAGGAAGGCGATGCCCAGCGCGGTGACGGTGATGACCAGCCCGTCCTGGCTCATTGAGGCATAGAGCGAGACCGACATCGGCAGCAGCAGCACCGCGAACAGCGGCAGATGCGCCCGTCCGGCCAGCAGCAGGGCGAAGAAGCCGACGACGACGCAGGTCAGCGCGTTGGCCGAGCGCGCCAGATACAGCGTCTGCACCACCGGCAGGTCGAGGGCCTTGCCGAGCGCGATGGCGGCGGCCTGCGGCAGGTAGAAGAAGGGCGGGTAGGGGGCGGTGTTCTCCGCCGCCACGTTGAAGACCCGGCCGTCCCAGCGGGCGGTGAAGGCCCTGGCGTAATCCTCCAGGTTCGCCCTCTCGTCCGGCTTGAAGGGGACGTGGTGGAAGGGGAAATAGGCCTCGATGATCGCGACATCGGACGGGCCGCCCGCCGCGATCCGCCCGTCGGTCGGAACCCTGGCGGCCACCCAGTAGCCGTGGGTGATCATGTTGGCCCGGTAGATGTGGGCGGGCTCGTCGGCGGTCTGGAAGGGCGGAAGGCTCCAGACCAGAAAGAATGCCGAGATGGTTGCCAGAACGGCGAAGAGAAAAGGACCAATCCGCTGCATCACCAGACCTGTCGCTGAATGGGCTGGTGGTGGGTACTCCATCCGCCGGGCGGGCGCCACTTGGAAACTGTGACGCAGCAGGAGGCGGGGAGGGCGGGGCGGACGATACTCCCTGGAAAATGCCGGCTTTCCTCAAACAAGAACAAAGGACACGGGAGCCGCAGTCCTGTCCCTGAAGGGTGAGAAGATTGACAACCCTTATCCTTGGATCGATATTCCTCCCGTGGCCACAAGGCACGAGCCCAAGCGCCCAAAGGGTACCAGCCGCATCACCGGCGACAGCCGGTGCCTGGACCCGGAGTAAGAGGGCCGGCCGTGCGGAAGCCGGTGATTGCTGTTCGCATCAATCCTGCGTGCCTCGTGGCCACCAACTCCCACCCTGTCCTTCGATGCCGCTGTTCCGGAAGTCATCTCTCCCAGATCAGCTTGGCGCCGCGTTTGTTGAAATCGGGCAGACGGACGAGGGGATAGCCGGTTATCACCTTATATTGCGCCGCTGGGATCCCGATCGGGAGAACATGGCTGTATTCGGCAACCACCACCGTCTTGACGACACCGTTGAACTTCAGAAGCCAGAGCCTGCCATCCCGCTCCAGGTAAAGCTTCTGGTAACCGCTTGCCGCGATCTGCACATACTGCTCGACCCGCATGTTCCGGTAATAGTGCTCGATCTTTGCCTTGTGCTTCCATTCGATATGGGTGAAGCCGAAAGACTTGTCGCCGACCGGCAGGATCACCGTGCCGGCTTGACATAAAACGCTGCCGCGATGATCTGCCACATGCGGAATGTTCCCAAAGGAAAACGACCCGTCCGGCGCCATGACAGGGGTTTCCTTTGACGGCACCAGCATCGATTCCTGCCTTACCAAGCACACGGAACGGGGGATCGGCCATCCTACAGGCGGTTCCCACCCTTCCTTATACTACCTTTTCAAGAGGGAAGCCCAACACCCGCATCTTCCGGGAAGAGTCATCATCCCTTACGGCTCGCGGATGCTTTCGTCGAGCACGCGGATGACGGGGTAGAGGAAGTAGGACAGCACCGAGCGGGTGCCGACCCGGATCTCGGCCGAGGCGACCATGCCGGGGCTGAGGTTGGTGCCGGCGGGCACCGCCTCCAGCCGGGTGTCGGTCAGGCGAATGCGGGCGCGGAAGACGGCACCGGGACCGGCGCGGGGAGCGTCGGGGTTGGCGACGCCCCCTTGGGCTCCCTGGGGATCGTGGGTGAAGGCGTCGGCGCTGATGGTGCGGATTTCGCCGGGCAGGGTGCCGTGGCGCTGGAAGGGGAAGGCGTCCAGCTTCACCCGCACGAAGTCGCCGACGCGGACCAGACCGATGTCGCGGGACGGGATTTCCGCCTCCACCTCCAGCGGCACGTCGGCGGGCACCAGGGTGACCAGCGGTTCGGCCTCCCGGATGACGGAGCCGACGGAGCGCTTGGCCACCTCAAGGACCACAGCGTCGACCGGGGCGGTCAGGGTGACCAGCGAGCGGCGGCGTTCGGCCTTGGCGATCTGTTCCACCAGGGTGGCCCGCTGGCGGGTCTGCTCAACAAGCTCCTCCGCCGTCTTGCGGCGCCATTCGTCGATGAAGGCGGCACGGTCGGCCTGGATGCCGCGCAGTTCGTGCGCGCTCGCCTGCTCGCGGTCCTGCAGGGCGGTCAGCTCGTCGCGCATGCGCAGCCGCTCGACCCGCGCCTCCAGCCAGGTCAGGCGGGATCCGGTCTGGCGTTCCTGAAGCTGGCGGCGGATGTCCTCCACCTCGCCCACCACGGCGAGCCGCTCGGCAAGGCCGGCCTGGGCGCGGCGGCTGGCGGCGATGGCGCTGTCCAGTTGCCCGGCCTTCTCGTCCAGCGAGGCGAGACGGGAGCGGTATTCGGCGCGGCGGCGCTCCAGGATGGCGGCCTGAACCGCGGCATCGGGGTTGTTGGCGGGGGTGAAGTCGCTGCCGTCCAGTTCGGCGCGCAGCCGGCCGATCTGCGCCTCGACGCCGGCGAGCTTGCCGGTCAGGTCGGCCAGATCGGCCGCGGCGAAGGTGGGGTCGAGCGTCGCCAGACGGTCGCCGGCCCGCACCCGGTCGCCGACCTGGACGTCGACGCCGCGCACCACCGCGGTCTCCAGCGGCTGGGCCACCACCAGCGGCGCCGTGGTCACCAGCCGTCCGCCGGCGGTGACGATGCGGTCGACCTGGGCGAAGCCGGCCCACAGCACCAGCGCCACCAGCAGCCCGGCCAGCACATAGAGGGTGGAGCGCGCCAACCAGGGCAGCGGCGCATGTTCGATGGCCGCCCCGTCCGGCAGATACTCCAGCGCGAAGCCCGGCGGCGGGGCCGACGGGGCGGGCAGGGCGGTACTGCGGCGGGCTGGGGACGGGGGAGCTTCAGCCTTGGCCGGGACGACCTCTCGGCCGGTATCGGCCTGTGTTGCGTCCTGCTCCATCTCGGGCATCGGTGCATCCGGCATGGCTCAGCGCCCCCGGTTCTGCTGCTGCCACAGATGCCGGTATTCGGCACAGCGGTCGAGCAGGATTGGGTGGGGGGCGAGGTCGAGCAGGCGGCCCTGCTCCAGCACGGCGATGGTGTCGCAGCCCGTCAGGGTGGACAGCCGGTGGGTGACGATCAGCACGGTGCGGCCATGGGCGATGCGCCGCAGGTTGGCCATGACGATGGACTCGCTGTCGGGGTCGAGCGCGCTGGTCGCCTCGTCCAGGATCAGCAGGCGCGGCTGGGGCAGCAGGGCGCGGGCGATGGCGATGCGCTGCTTCTGGCCGCCGGACAGGTTGCTCGCCCCCTCCTCCACCAGCGTGTCGTAGCCGTCGGGCAGGCGGTGGATGAACTCGTCGGCGCCGGCCAGCCGGGCGGCCTCGACGATCTCCTCGCGGCTGGCCTCGGGCATGGTCATGGCGATGTTGTCGCGGATGGTGCCGCGGAACAGGAAATTCTCCTGCAGCACCACGCCGATGGAACGCCGCAGATGGGCCAGATCCAGTTCGCGGATGTCCAGCCCGTCATAACGGATGGTGCCGTCCTGCACCGGGTAGAAGCCCTGGAGCAGCCGCATCAGCGTGCTCTTGCCCGAGCCGCTGCGCCCGACCAGCCCGACGACGGAGCCGGCCGGCACGGTCAGGGTGACGCCGTCGAGCGCCGGCGGGCGGTTGCGGTCATAGCGGAAGCCGAGCCCCTCGATCTCGATGCGGCCGATCAGGGCGGGGCAGGCGCCGCTGCCCTCGCGCCTGGGCTCGGCCGGGTGGTTCATCACCTCGCCCAGCATGCGGACGGAGAGCGCGGTCTCCTGGTACTGGTGGATCAGCGAGACAATCTGGACCAGCGGCGTCACCACCCGGCCCGACAGCATCTGGAAGGCGATCAGGGCGCCGACCGACAGCTGGCGATCGAAGACGTCGAAGGCGCCGACGGCAACCACCGCCACCATCATCGCCTTCTCCAGGAACTCCGTCACCGTGCGGGCGGCGATGGAGATGCGGCCGACCCGGTAATGGCTGGTCACCGCGCGCGCCGCCTTGCGGTCCCAGCTGCGGCGCTGCTGCGGCTCCAGGGCCGAGGACTTGACGGTGCGCATGCCGTGGATGGTCTCCACCAGCATGGCCTGCCGCTCGGCGTCGGCGTTGTAGAGCTCGCCGAGCCGGCTGCGGTAGATCGGCACCAGGGCGACCATCACGCCGGCGATCAATCCGGCGAACAGCAGCGCCACCAGCGTCAGCTTGACCGAATAGAAGAACAGCACCGGCAGGAAGACCAGCAGAACCAGGCTGTCCAGCACGGTGGACAGCAGGTTGCCGGTCAGGAACTCGCGGATGCGCTCCACCTGCTGCATGTGGCGCACGGTGACGCCGGCCGAATGCCCGTCGAAGAAGGTGATCGGCAGGTCGAGCAGATGGCCGAAGGTGCGGTTCAAGAGGCGGATGTCGATGCGGTTGGCCGCCGCCAGCAGGATGAACTGGCGCAGGAAACGGAAAGCCGCCTCGAACAGCAGGGCGCCCAGCACGCCGATGGTCAGCACCTGCAGCGTGGCGATGGTCTCGTTCACCAGCACCTTGTCGATCACGATCTGGAAATAGACCGGGACGGCAAGGGCGAGCGCGTGCAGGACCAGCGCCGCCGCCACCACGTCGCGGAAGGCGGATTTCTGGCGCAGGATCTCCGGCACGAACCAGCGCAGGCCGAAGGGCTGGCGCGGGTCGGCGAGGCCGTGGCGCGGCTTGAGGAAGACCAGCTCGCCGTCCCAGCGCTCCAGGAAGCGGTCACGCGGCACGTCGATCGGCTCCAGCCGGTCGGCCAGCGGATCGACGACGCCGACCATCGGTTCCTCGTCGGGACGGGACGGACGCGACAGTCCGATCAGGATGACGGTGTTGCCGTTGGTCAGCCGCGCCAGCAGCGGGAAGACCGGGGGCAGGGCCTGCAGGGCCTTCCAGTCCAGCCGGCGGGCGGTCGCCTTGAAGCCGGTGGCGGCGGCGATGCGCAGCAGATCGGCGGTGGACGGCTCGCCGTTTGGTCCGCTGGGGCCGGGAGCGACGCAGGCGCGCAAGGCGGCCGGCGAGGCCGACAGGCCGTGATGGCGCGCCACCAGCGTCAGGCAGCGCAGCGCGGTGCTCCCGTCCGGGTCGCGTCCGGGATCATGCGCGGGTTCGTGATCCGACCCACGACCGGCACCGGAAGCCGCGGCGGGCGGCGTCGAACCTGCGTCGGGCATGGCGATCAGCCGAAGTTCGGCGAGCGCGGCGGGCCGGGCCGGACGGGCGGAGAGGCCGGTGCCTGCACCGCCGACTGGGCCGCCGGATGGCCGGCGGAGGAGGCGCCGTGGGGAAGCGGGGGGACGGAACCGGAAGCCGCCGTACCGGCGCCGGGCACCAGCACGCCGGCGGCCTCCAGCCGCTGGCGCATGCCTTCCAGCGCGGAAAGGCTGGCGAGGAAGCCCGGCAGGCTCATCACCAGCCGCTGGCGGATGGCGGGCAGCGGCTGGCCGTTGTCGTCCTTGCGCAGGGCCGACAGGCTGAACAGGTCGATGCGGACCATGCCGTTGCCGAAGCCGATGTCGAAGACCCCGTCGGCATAGAGTTCGGGGATGCGGTCGTCCGGCGGCGGCTCGATGGTCATGCGTGTCTCGGTGGGGAATGGTGTCAAAGCAAAAAAACCGGGGCGGAAAAGCCCGGGGGCGCTCCGACCGTTTTACCCGAAAGACGGGAAAACCACCAAGTCGGAGCGCCCGCAGGACAGTCCCGGCGCTTAGAAGTCACAACAGGGTTAAGCCCCCTCTCCAAAGGGAGAGGGGAGCCCTGCCGGTGGGACGGCGATCAGCCGAGCTGCGTCACCGACAGCGTGTAGCTGCCATAGCGGGAGCCGACGCCCGCCACCTGGAGGGTGTGGTTGCCGGTCGTGGTCGGGGTGAAGGTCAGCTGCGAATTGAGGCCGACACCCGAATCGTCGTCGTAGCGGAGCAGCGAACCACTGCTGTCGAAGACGCGCAGGTAGGGGTTGGTCAGGGTGCCGCGGCCGGTGTCCGCCCCCTCCAAGTCGATCTGGTAGCGGACGCCGCGGGTCAGGGCGACGTTGACGCTGTCGCGCTCGTACGGGAACGACAGGACGTCGGACACCGGCGGGAAGACCTCGGTCAGGCTGGGCTGGCTGACGCTGACCTGATAGGTGCCCGCACCGCCGCTGGCGAAGCTGCCGGCGGACAGGTAGTAGGTCCCGGTCTGGGTCGGACGGAACTGGATCAGCGCATCGCGTCCGGTGCCGCCGTCGTCATCCTGGGCCAGCAGGCTCCGGTTGCTGTCGAACAGGCGCAGATAGGGGTCGTTCAGCGTGCCGTTGCTGGAGCTGGAGCCGTTCTGGCGCAGCGTATAGAGGATACCCCGCTGCAGGGTCACGGCATAGGTGTCGGTTTCACCGGCGATGCTGAGCGTGTCGGTGTGCGGAGTGCCGGTGGTCGAAAGCGTCGGGATCGTGGGGCCGCTGTTCACGGGCTGCATCGGAACGATGCGGCGCCCTTCGAAAATTCCGAAGTTCCGGTAGTGCTCCAGGGCCGCGCGGTAACGGTCGTTGCTGCTGCTGCCGCCGATGGCCGACTGCAGATCGGCGTTGGCCGCAAAGTAGGACGCGATGTCGACGCTGGAGAAATCGTAGCTGGTGGTGCGGTTCTCCCGATAGCCGAAGGAGATGAAGTGCTGAACCGCCAGCGAAGCCGAGGAGAAGCCGAGGTCGGTGTTCGCGGCCATGTACCCCGACGCGTCGAAGCTCGTGGTCCGGGTCTCGCGATAGCCGACGGAGATGTAGTGCTGGACCGCCGTGCTCGTGTTCAACCCCACCTGGAGCAGGTCGGCGTTGGCAGCCAGATAGCTCGACGAGTCGAAGGTCGTGGAACGGCTTTCGGTGCGGCCCGCAGCGAGATAGTGGCTCTCGGCACTGCTCAGGCTCACACCGGCCCGAATGAGATCGGGGTTCGCAGCCAAATAGCTTGCAGCATCAAATCCGGCGATAGGCATTCTTCTACCCCCCAATAAAATCTATGCCACGAGCCCATCAGGCAAACGGCGTTCAGAATTTTATTTTTAGGTAATTACCGCGGATCAATGCTGCATTATGGCGCGCTTATGCATTCCTTTAATACTATGTCTATATTTTACCAGACGAATTTTTATCAACGCATACGCTTGTATCGTCATTATTTTTCCGATTCCGGTTGCTTGTGTATGTTTTTTGCCGGCTTCACAAGAGCCACAGTGTGGATTTGCTCATTGAATGCAAATTGAGAGGGCGGGTTTCGAAAGACTTCCCGAATCATTTGCACTCAAAAAGAAACAGCCCCTGATGGAGAACCATCAAGGGCTGCAAGTCGAAAAAGCCGGGCAGGATGCCGGCAATCCGGAGCGACCGCTCAGTTGCGGCCGTAGACGTCCTCGAGCCGGACGATGTCGTCCTCGCCCAGATAGGAGCCGGACTGCACCTCGATGATGGTCAGCGGCACCTTGCCGGGGTTCTCCAGCCGGTGGACCGTGCCGATCGGGATGTAGATCGACTGGTTTTCGTAGACCATCACCTGCTCCTCGCCGCGGGTGACCAGCGCGGTGCCGTTGACCACCACCCAATGCTCGGCACGGTGATGGTGCTTCTGCAAGGACAGGCGCGAGCCGGGGGCGATGGTCAGGCTCTTCACCTGGAAGCGGTCGCCGGTGTGCAGCGACTGGTAGGAGCCCCAGGGGCGGTGGACCCGGCGGTGACTGACGGACTCGCTGCGCCCCTCCGCCTTCAGCCGGTCGACGATGCGCTTGACGTCCTGGGCCTGGGAGCGGTCGGCGACCAGAACGGCGTCGTCCACCACCACCACCACGGCGTTCTCCACCCCGACCACGGCGGTCAGGTGGTTGTCGCTGCGGACGTAGCAGTCGCGGGCGCCCTCCAGCAGCACGTCGCCGACGACGACATTGCCTTCCCCGTCCTTGCTCCCGACGTCCCACAGCGCCGACCAGGCTCCGACATCGGTCCAGCCGATCTCGCAGGGGACGACGGCGGCGCGGTCGGTGCGCTCCATCACCGCATAGTCGATGGAGATGCTGGGCGCCTTGGCGAAGGCGGCGGCATCCAGGCGGAAGAAGTCGAGGTCCTTGGACCCCTGCTCCAGCGCCTCGCGGCAGGCGGCCAGCACCGCCGGGGCGTGGCGCTCCAGCTCGGCCAGCAGGCGGGCGGCCGGGAACAGGAACATGCCGCTGTTCCAGGCATAGGTGCCCTCGGCGAGATAGCGCTCGGCCACCTCCAGCGACGGCTTCTCGACGAAGGCGGCGACGTTGTAGGCGCCGTCGGCCTCGTCCATCGAATGGCCGCGGCGGATATAGCCGTAGCCGGTCTCCGGCCGGGTCGGGGTGATGCCGAAGGTGACGAGGCGGCCGGCCTGGGCCGCGCGGGCGGCGATGGCGACGGCCCGGCGGAAGGCGTCGGCGTCGCGGATCTCGTGGTCGGCCGGCAGGATCAGCAGAAGCGCGTCCGGATCGTCGGCCGTCACCGCGAGCGCCGCGAGCGCGCAGGCGGCGGCGGTGTTGCGGCCGGCCGGCTCCAGGATGATGCCGCGCGGGGTGCAGCGCGACTGGCGCAGCTGCTCGGCGGCGAGGAAGCGGTGTTCCTGGTTGCAGATCACCAGGGGGGCCGAGAAGACGGCCTCCACGGCCGCGCCGGGCTGCGTGGAACCGGGTTGCGCGCTGACCCGCAAGGCGGTGTCCTGCAGCATCGTCCGGTCGGAGCAGAGCGGCAGGAACTGCTTGGGATACAGTTCGCGCGACAAGGGCCACAAACGGGACCCCGTACCGCCGGACAGCAGCACCGGGACGATCTTCTGCGCGGAATTGCCGTTCATCCTGCCGCCATCTGTTGTGTGAGCATGTGTTCGGGCGCCGGGAAACCCGAGGTCGGAACCGAGGGCCGGCGCCATGGCGGTTCGTTATAGACCGCGCTTTCCGCGCTCCACAAGCACCCCTCCGAGACCCATCCGACCGGGGCGCCCCTTCCGGGAGGAGGCGAGACAAGACTCCAAACGGGACGGCTCCGCTATCCGGAAACCGGGCCAACGGCCAGGTCCGAGGTTGGAGTCTTGTCGCGCCCCCCTGCCCGGCGGTCCCCGCAGACCGCGATCGGACGGGCGATCGGGGAGAACCCAAGGGGACAGGGGCGCGACAGAACTCCAAACCGGCCCCCGGACCGGACCGATGCGGAGCCGTGAATCAAGAGCGGGTCACGGCCGATTCGCCTTCGCGACTCGGAAACGAGCGAATCGGAAGCGATTCGGGGTCGAATCGAAATGTCCCGCCTGGAGTCTTGTCGCGTCGGCCGAAAAATCCACAGGCAATGCGGACTATCCGCTGGAGTCTTGTCGCGGGAGTTCTGGAGTTTTGTCGCGCGACTCGCGATTCTCTACTGGAGTCTTGTCGCGCAAACTATTAACTGAATCAAATAACCGTACAAATAGTTTGAGCGACAAGACTCCAAATTGCTGGCACTAACCGGCCGTGATATAGGGTTCCTCGCAAAGTCGTGCCAAGGTCAGCTCGCTATGGGACAGATACATACCCTGATCACCCAGCTTGGACGCGACCAGGCGAAGGCGCTCCAAACCGATCCGGATCAGCGTTCGCTAGTCGACGTCGCCGCTGCCGTCCTCGAAGAGGAGCGGCAGGAGCTTGGCATCACCTATTCGGGTTTTGCGCTGACCGCGCTTCCGCATCGTCGTCTTCCCGACGACCAGCCGTGGGAGCGTCGCGGACATAAGATCCGCTTGCTGATCGAGCCTGGACGACTGCCGATCCGCAACGGCGGCTTTAAGCTTTACGGCGTTCCCTACGGCAGCCGCGCGCGGATGATCCTGCTGTATCTGCAGACCCGCGCGATCCAGACCGACAGCCGCGAGGTCGAGCTGGGCCGCAGCATGCACGAATGGCTGGACCGCATGGGCCTGTCGGTGGGCGGCCAGACCTATCGCGACATCCGCGAACAGGCCTCGCGCATCGCCGCCTGCAACCTGACCTTCGCCTGGGAGGACGCCCACAGCATCGGCTTCGAGAAGGGCTCGATCGTCAAGGGCGGCATCCATTTCTCGGCCAATGCCGGGGCGGAGCCGGGCCAGGGATCGCTGTGGGAAGACCGCGTCCTGCTGTCGGAGGCCTTCTTCCGCGAGCTGAAGGCCCACCCGGTGCCGATCTGGGAACCGGCGCTGCGCCACATCCAGAACAACAGCACCAGCATCGACATCTATATCTGGCTGGCCTACCGGCTCCACAGCCTAAACCGCTCCACCCCGATCACCTGGCCGGCGGTGTTCGAACAGTTCGGCGCCGGCTACAGCCGCCTGCGCGATTTCCGCAAGCGCTTCATCGAGGCCTTGCAGCTGGCGCTCGCCGTCTATCCCGACGCGCGGGTGGATGTGGAGGAGCAGGGGCTGATGCTGCACCCCTCGCCGCCGCCGATCCCGGAGCGCAAGTTCGCCCAGCTCTGCCGGTGAAACTGCGGGGCTGTCATAAGACGCTTTCAGCACCCGATCCGTGCGACCGTCATCCCCGCGAAGGCGGGGATCCAGCTTTCCTGTATAAGCCCTTAAAATAACTGGATTCCTGCTTTCGCGGGAATGACATCTTGCAAACGTTCGAGACTGGAGCGGGGGCGTCCCACCCCCTGCGACAAGACTCCAAACTCCGCCCCCTCAGGGGTTGGCGCGCAACGCCTTCGCCAGCGGGTCGAGCAGGCGGCGGAGCGTTGAATCCAAAAGGCTTTCGTCCAGGCTGCCGGACAATGCCAGGGCCTGGGGCGGCGTCATGAAGAAAGGCGCGCCGGCGGCGGATCCGCTGCGCTGAAGGGTCGCCGCGAGCGACAGAAGCCGGTTTCCGCCTTCCGGCCGCAGGGTGGCGTGGACCAGCAGCAGCAGGGTGCCGGGATCGGCGATGCGGGCGTCGTTGGGGGAGAGCGCCGCAACCGCCGGGCCGGAAGCCAACAGCCCCGACAGCACCGCGGCGGCGCGGCCGCACAGAGCCTCGTCGCCCAAATCCGGAACAGGCCCGCCGTCGGCGTCCACCGCGCAGAGCAGGCCGACGCGCTCGACACGCTGGAAGAAGGGCAGGGGCGACATGGCGGCGGCCTCCGGGATGTGAAGGAACAGGCTTGCGGCGAGCAGCAGCGCCGGGCGGATCCGCATCATCGCACCTCTTCGGTATCAGCGGTGGGCTCGGTGTCGGCGGTGGGGCCGGCATCGTCCGGCGGGCGGACAGCTTATAGGCGCAAGGCGGCCGGGGCGGAACGGATGCTTACGGGGGGCCTCGGGAGGACCCCAGTTTTTCAGGCCGGCACCGGCTCCCGGTTCGCTATGAGACTGTTGATCGCCTGCTCCGCCAATGCCGAGCGGAGCGGCAGCCGGCCGTACAGCTCCGGCGGGGCGAGGGAGCGGGCGCGGTCGTCGCTGACCACGTCCACCAGCAGGACGATCCGCTGCTCGTCGACAGCGTTCTCCACCTGGTGGGGGAAGGTGAAGTCGCCGGCCCACGGAGTCCCGGCCGGATAGGCGGCCGGGCTGTCGCCGATCCAGGTGACGGCGGCGGGTGGGGCGATGATCGGCACGATCAGCCGCGCTTCGGGCTGGTGCAGGCCGGCGCCGTCGTAATGCCAGCGGAGCAGGCCGCCGGGCTCCTGCCGGTGGACGTAGCAGGACAGGATGCGGCAACCCAGCCCCTCCAGCAGGGCGCGGGCGCTCGGCATCATGTCCAGCGCCGGGGTCGGCCGGCCGGTGGCGCGCAGGTTGTCGGAGCCGAGCCCCTCCTCGATCAGGGTGATCGACGACCAGCTGCCGTCGCCGGCCATGAACATGCGCCCCTCGTCCCCCGTCGCCGCGTCGAGGGCCGCGAACTCGCGCTGGAGCGGCGCCGGGTCGGTGCGGACGGTCAGCGGGGCGTGCAGCATCAGGCCGCTGCCGGCGGTGACCTGCTGCCAGGGATGGAGGGGGCGGGACTGCATGGCGGGCGAGCCGTTCGGTTGTGGTTCCGTTCAGTTCTTAAACTTTTTCCGGGAGATGTGCCAGTCGGGGCGTCCCGATCGAGCGGATGGTCTTATGCATCGACAGCGGCGATGGATGGTTGCAGGCTGTCGCCCCCGTTCTCCGTCTTCCGGACATCGTCCTTCCATGCGGATCCTGTTCGTCCACCAGAACACCCCCGGCCAGTACAAGCATCTCGTCCGCCATTTCGCGGCGGATCCGGCCCATCAGGTCGCCTTCATCGGCAAGGTCCGGCGCGAGCTGCCGGCCGGGGCGCAATTGGCGCTCTACCGGCCGACGCGCGAACCGGGCGAGGCCACCCATCCCTATATCCGCATGTTCGAGGGGCAGGTGCTGCACGGGCAGGGCGCGGTGCGCGCCGGTCTGGCCCTGCAGAAGGAAGGCTTCACCCCCGACGTGATCTGCGCCCATCCCGGCTGGGGCGAGGCCTTGTTCCTGAAGGATCTGTTTCCGGACGCGCGGCTGCTGCTCTATTGCGAGTTCTTCTACCGGGCCGAGGGCTCCGACGTCGGCTTCGATCCGGAGCGGCCGGTGACGCTGGAGACGCGCTGCCGCATCCGCACCAAGAACGCCACCCTGCTGACCGGGCTGGACGCGATGGATTGGGGCGTCAGCCCGACGGAGTGGCAGCGGCACCAGCATCCCGATGCCTTCCGCCCGCGCATCTCGGTGATCCATGACGGGGTCGACACCGCGGTCTGCCGGCCGGATCCGGCCGCCACCGTCACCCTGCCCGACGGCCGCACCCTGTCGCGCGAGGACGAGGTGGTGACCTATGTCGCCCGCAACCTGGAGCCCTATCGCGGCTTTCCCACCTTCATGCGGGCGGCGGCGGAGCTGCTGCGGCGCCGGCCCAAGCTGCATATCCTGATGGTCGGCGGCGACGAGGTCAGCTACGGCGCCCCGCCCGAGGGCGGCGGCACCTGGCGCGAGACAATGTGGCGGGAGACGATGCTGGACGCCGCCGGCGCGCCCAGGCATGAGGCGGCGCGGCTGCATGTTCTGGGCAAGCTGCCCTATGAGCAGTACCTGTCGGTCCTGCGCGTCTCGCGCGCCCACATCTACCTGACCTTCCCCTTCGTCCTGTCCTGGTCGATGCTGGAGGCGATGGCCTGCGGCGCCGTGATCGTCGGGTCCGACACGCCGCCGGTCGCCGAGGTGATCGAGGACGGGGTGAACGGGCTGCTGACGGATTTCTACGATCACATGGGGCTCGCCGACCGGGTGGAAACGGTGCTGGACGACCCGGAGCTGCGCGCCGCCCTGTCGGCCGCCGCAAGGCGGACTGCGGTGGAGCGCTTCGACCTCGCCACCGTCTGCCTGCCGGCGCAGATCCGCCTGCTGCAGGACGTGCAGGCGGGGCGGAAGAGGGAGGGTTAACGGCCCGCCGCCATCCTCTCCAGATCCCCCCGCACCGCCTCGAACACCGGCGTCCAGTCCTCGTCCGGGCCCTGGCGGTAGAGGCGCATCGACGGGTACCAGGGGGTGGTCGGGCCGGTGCGGCCGTAGACCCAATAGGGGACATGCTGCACCAGGTTCCACACCGGCACCCCCAGCGAGCCGGCGAGGTGGGCGACCGAGCTGTCGGTCATGATGACCAGATCCAACGCCTCCAGGACCGCCGCGGTGTCGGCGAAGTCCTGCATCTCCGGCCCCAGCGCCGTGATGGGCGCATCGGGCAGGGCCTGCAGCTCGGCCTCCGGCGGCCCCTTCTGCAGGCTGTGGAAGACGGTGCCGGGAACCGACAGCAGCGGCAGGAAGCGCTCCAGCCCGGCGGCGCGGATGTGGTTGTCGCTGAAGCCCTGGTTGCCGGACCAGACGATGCCGACCCTGAGCCGGCCGTCGCGAGGCCCCAGCAGCCGGGCGGCCTTGGCGCGCGCCTCCTCCGGGACGGTCAGGCGGGCCGGCGGCGGCACCGTGGCGGCGGTGGTGCCGAAGCGGTGCGGCAGGCTCATGATCGAGCTGTGGACATGGTAGATCGGCGTCGGCGCCACGTCGCGCGGCACGAAGGCGTCGACCCCTTCCATCCCGGCGAACAGGCGGCGCAGTTCGTCGGCGCGTTCGACCACCACCCGGCGGGCGCCCAGCCCCTTCAGCAGCGGCAGGTAGCGCGCCATCATGATGGTGTCGCCGAAGCCCTGCTCGGTGGTGATCATGACGATCCTGCCGTCCAGCGGCTCGCCGGTCCAGCGCGGCCCCGGATGAGGGCGGTAGGCCTGCAACTGGTATTCGTCGAGCCAGTAGCGGCATTCGTAGTCGGCGAAGCCCTCCTCATACTCCCCTTCGTGCAGTCGGATCTGGGCGCGGCCCCAGCGGTGGCTGGGATACTCCGGCTGCAGGCGGATCAGCCGCTCCAGCGCCTCCCGGCAGGCGGGGAAGTCGCCGCGGCGCTGCAGGGTCACGGTCAGCCGGAACATGGCGTCGGGATCGGCGGGGGCGAGCGCCAGGGCGCGCCGGATGGCGTGCAGCGCCTCGGCATGCCGGCCGCAATGGGACAGGGCGAGCGCCTGCTCGGCCCAGGCGGCGCCCTGGCCGGGATCGAGGAGGAGGGCGCGCCGGCTGCTGTCCGCGGCCATGCCGCGCAGGCCCGGCCGGTTCAGCACCTTGCCGCGGATGACCCAGCCTTCGGTGTCGGCCGGATCTTCGGCCAGCCGGAACTCGATCGGCCGGGGCGGCGGCTGGGGGGCCGGCTGGAGCGGGGCGGCGAAGGGGGCGCCCGGGAAAGCGCCGGGGAAGGGCGGGAGGCCCGTCATGGGGGGAGCCGGCGGCAGGGGCGACAGGGGGGTGTTCGTCATGAACCGGCCAGCGGAGTGAAGAAGGGAAGGGCGGCGGGAAACTATAGAGAAGGCCGTTCGCCACCCGCAAGGCGCGACATCCACCAAACTGTGTCGCGCATGGGAGGTGCCGGCCGACGGTGCCGCCCGGCCCCCTCCCTTCCCGACGGGCCTTGCGCCGGGGGGCATCCTGAATTAACCCGATTGTCAGAAAGCACCGGTTACGGTCGGGGTTCATTTCGATCCCGATGCGGCGCCCGCCCCGGAGCATCCGGCCGGCGGGGTCCGGCCCGGCGGTTTCGAACGATGCGGCTTCAATGGACGGAACCGGCGGTGACGACACACTCCAGCAAAGCGGGCGGGGCCATGCCAGGGACTCCGGCGGATGGATCGGAGGAGTCCGCCCTGTCCGGGACCGGGCTGGAGGCGGGGCTGCGCATGCTGGACGGCCGGTCGGTCCTGATCACCGGGGGGACCGGCTCCTTCGGGCGCCGCTTCGTCGAGACGGTGATGCGCCACGCCGAGCCGCGCCGGGTCATCATCTTCTCCCGCGACGAGTTCAAGCAGTACGAGATGCAGCAGCGCATGCCGGCGGAGTGGGCGCCGACGCTGCGCTATTTCATCGGCGACGTGCGCGACCGCGAGCGGCTGGAGCTGGCGATGCGCGGCGTCGATTTCTGCGTCCATGCCGCGGCGCTGAAGCATGTGCCGGCCGCCGAATACAACCCGATGGAATGCATCCACACCAACGTCTACGGGGCGGAGAACGTGGTGCGGGCGGCGCTGTCGATGGGGGTGCGGCGCGTCGTCGCGCTGTCGACCGACAAGGCGGCCAACCCGATCAACCTCTATGGCGCCAGCAAGCTGGCATCGGACAAGATCTTCATCGCCGCCAACAACCTGTCGGGCGCGCTCGACACCCGCTTCGCGGTGGTGCGCTACGGCAACGTGGTGGGCTCGCGCGGCAGCGTCGTCCCGCTGTTCCGCAAGATGATCGCCGATGGCGCCGACCATCTGCCGGTCACCGACAAGCGGATGACCCGCTTCTGGATCACGCTGCAGCACGGCGTCGATTTCGTGCTGTCCTGCTTCGCCATGATGCAGGGCGGCGAGATCTTCGTGCCGAAGATCCCCAGCATGCGCATCGCCGACCTCGCCCGCGCCATGGCGCCGGACCTGCCGCAGAAGATCGTCGGCATCCGGCCGGGCGAGAAGCTGCACGAGGTGATGATCACCGAGGATGATTCCCGCCAGACCTACGAGTTGGCCGACCGCTACGTGATCGAGCCGGCCTTCGCCTTCTGGCAGCATGCGCCGTACGAGCGGCTGAACGCCCGTCCGGTGGCAGACGGTTTCCGCTATGCCAGCGACGGCAACGACGACTGGCTGGACGGCGAGCGGCTGCGCGACCTGCTGGCGGAAGCGCCCTGATGGCGGAGATGCCGTTCCTCCCCTACGGCCGCCAGTCGGTGGAGGAGGAGGACATCGCCGCGGTGGCGGCGGTCCTGCGCGGCGACTGGCTGACCCAGGGCCCGGCGGTCACGGCCTTCGAGCGGGCCTTGGCCGCGCGGGTGGGGGCGGCCGATGCGGTTGCCTGCGCCAACGGCACCGCGGCGCTGCGGCTGGCCTATGCCGCGCTCGGCATCGGGCCGGGCGACGCGGTGGTGGTGCCGTCCAACACCTTTCTCGCCACGGCGTCGGCCGCCCGCCACGCCGGGGCGGAGGTCGCCTTCGCCGACGTCGATCCCGACAGCGGCCTGATGGGCGTGGCCGAGGCCGAGGCCGCCATCGCCCGCGGCCGCAAGGCCGGCTGGCGCGTCCGCGCCCTCGCCCCCGTCCATTATGCCGGGCAGACCGCCCCGATGACCGGGACGGCCGGGCTGGCGGCACTCGCGCAGGCGGAGGGGCTGGCGCTGGTCGAGGATGCCTGCCACGCCATCGGCACGGTGGATCTGTCCCCGGATGGCGAGACGCCGGTCGGCGCCGGACGCGCGGAGGTGGAGGCGGGGTCGCTGACCGTCTTCTCCTTCCATCCGGTCAAGACCATCGCGGCCGGGGAGGGCGGGGCGGTCACCGGCGGCGATCCGGCGCTGATGGCGCGGGTGCGGCGCCTGTGCAACCACGGCATGATGCGCATGCCCGAACCGGGGGAGGGCTTCGCCGATCCCGACGCCGCGCTGGATGCGGAGGGAAAGCCCAACCCCTGGTACTACGAGATGGCGGAGCCCGGCTTCAACCACCGCCTCTCCGACATCCATGCGGCATTGGTGCTGAGCCAGCTCGGCCGGCTCGACCGCTTCGTGGAGCGGCGGGCGCGGCTGATGGCGCTCTATGCGGAGCGGCTGGCGCCGCTGGCCCCGCTGGTGCGGCCGCCGGTCCCGGTGCCCTGGTGCCGGCCGGCCTGGCACCTGTGCGCGGCGCGCATCGACTTCGATGCTGCTTCGGATGATGCTTTGGATGCTGGGGGGCGGACCCGTTCGGCCGTGATGACGGCCCTGCGCGGCCTGGGCATCGGCACCCAGGTGCACTATATCCCGGTCCATCGCCAACCCTACTGGCGCCGCCGCTACGGCGACCTCGCCCTGCCCGGCGCCATGACCCATTATGCCCATACGCTGTCGCTGCCGCTGTTCCCGGCCATGGCCGACGGCGACGTCGACAGGGTCGCCGCGGCGCTGGAACGGGTCCTGTCCTGACGGATGTCCAGCCGGCCATCCTGACGGAAGATCAGGGTCCGGACCGTTTCGCCCAAGCGATTCCGTTAGCGTTTTGGACAGGATGGACGGATAACAATGGCGTCGTCAGGACGGCATAGGCCTAGGTCCAACGGCTGAAGAGCCGCATGGCCGGGGTCGGGTCATCCCGAGCGCCGCTCCACAGTGCTTCGCGTACGGACCTCCGAATTTGCTTCGCAACACGCTCTGGAATCTGCTTGGCGAAGGCCTCCCCATGTTGGCGGCCCTCGTGTCGATTCCGTTGCTCATCTCCGCCGTCGGGATGGAGCGTTTCGGCGCGCTGACCCTGATCTGGGCACTGCTCGGCTATCTGGGGGTGCTCGACCTCGGGCTGGGACGGTCGCTGGTGCAGGTCGTCGCCGACCGGATCGGCCATGCGGGCCATGCAGGAGATCCGGAAAACAAACCCGGAGCCGACCAGGGCGTCGGCGGCACGGCGGGCATCGCCGGGCCGGCCATCGCCCTGATGGGGGCCATCGGCCTCTTGACCGGCGGGGCGGTGGCGCTGGGCGCCGGGCTGCTGGCCGACCGGTTCCAGCTGGATACCGGCACCTCGCCGGACGAGATCCGGCTGAGCCTGCTGATCGCGGCGGCCATCGTGCCGATCGCGCTGGTCTCCGCCGGCCTGCGCGGCGTGCTGGAGGCGCACCAGCGCTTCCGCCCGATCAGTCTGGTGCGGATGACGGTGGGGGTGCTGAACTACCTGAGCCCGCTCTGCGTGCTGCCCTTCAGCCAGAGCCTGGTGCCGGTGATCGCCGCCATCGCGGTGGGGCGCTTCATCGGGCTGGTCGGCTATGGCGTGCTGGCGGTGCGCCAGATGCCGGACCTGCTGCGCCCCATCCGCTGGGGCCGCCAGAGCCTGCGCGGGCTGTTCACCATGAGCGCCTGGATGATGCTGAACAATCTGGTCGGCCCGGCGATGCTCTATGCCGACCGCTTCATCCTGCTCAGCCTGGTGCCGGCGGCGATGGTCGCCTTCTACACCACCCCGTTCGAGCTGCTGTCGCGGCTGATGGTGATCCCCGGCGCCCTGTCCCTGGCGCTGTTCCCGCTGGCCTCCAGCCTGTTCCGGCGCGACCCGCCGGCGCTGGGCCGCATCCTGGACGCCGGCGGCCACCTGACGCTGGCGGTGTTCCTGGCGATGCAGGCCGCCACCATCGTCGGCGGCGAGACGGCGCTGGAGCTGTGGCTGGGCCCGGCCTTCGCCGCCAACAGCGCGTCGGTGCTGTCGATCCTGATGCTGGGCGTCTTCTTCAACGCCACCGCCTATGTGCCCAACACCCTGATCCAGAGCGTCGGCCGCGTCGACGTGACCGCCCGGCTGCAGCTGGCCGAGCTGCCGGTCTATCTCGGCGTGCTGTGGCTGCTGGCCGAGCGCTACGGCGCCGTCGGCGCCGCCGCGGCCTGGAGCCTGCGCACGGCGGTCGATTGCGGGCTTCTGCTGGTCCTGCTGCCGCGCGTGGCGCCGGGCACGGGGGCGGTGGCGCTGACCATCGGCCTGCGCGCGCTGCTGGCCGGGGTGGCGGGAACGGCCGGGCTGCTGGTCGGCGGGCCGGTGGGGGCGGCGATCAGCCTGACCGGCCTGCTGGCCGTCGGCCTGGGCGTCGCCGGCCGGCTGCTGCGCACGCGGTCCTGGGAGAAGCTGTCCGCCCCGCTGCGCAAGTCCCGCGCCGCCCGGCTGATCGACGGAACCGCGGCGGACCGGACGTAATATAACGGCCGGTCGCGGGCTTGCGGCCGCGCTCGACCGCCACGGTGCGCGGGTGGTTCCTTTGCCGCCGGAAATGCGCTATGTGAGCGGAAACTCTGTGCAACGCTGGTTGGAGTTCGAAGGCCATGGCCGAGGGTACTGTGGACTATTACGCGATGGTCGAAGAGGCTTGGCAGCTCAGCGACACCGCGCGCGACTATGTGAAGAACGCCGGCCGCGAGGTGGACAACACCGAGCTGTGGGAAAAGGTGTTCGCCTCCTCGCCGCTGATCGACCTGGAGCGCACCCGCGCCGAAGGCGGCCAGCCGCTGCAGAAGATCTTCTTCAAGAACCCCTACGGCCTGCAGTACCGCGCCGACCACAAGGACTGGATCCCGTTCCGCCACGGCGCGCTCGACCCGGCCTATCTCCAGGTCATCTGACAGGGCCGTCCGGCGGACAGTGCCGTCTTGCTGCGGGGGTTTTTAGGGGGCGTGCATGGCGCGGCTGGTGGCGGGGCAGGGCTTCGCCCTCGATCTGGATGAGGCCCGGCTGGCGAACGGGTTCGTCGCCGACGCCTTCACCACCGTGCCGGAAGCCTCCACCCTCGCCGCCGGCGCCGGCAGCCAGACCGTCGCCCGCACGGTCGCCGGCCGGGCGCACGCCATCGCGCTCGACTATGTCGCCGCCGGCAGCGGGTCGGGGGCGGGCGTCCGTTTCACCGGCCTGAGCGACCGCGATGCGGCCGGCGTCCTGCGCTACCGGATCGAGGGGCTGGACGTCGCGCTGACGGGCGGAACGCTCGACCGGCTCGGCGCCCGCATCTTCCAGCAGATCGACGGCTTCGCCGGGGCCGACGCCAACGACAGCGTGTATCTCGGCGTGCCCGGCGGACGCAGCTTCGACGGCGGCGGCGGCATCGACCGTGCCGTCTACACCGCCGATCCGCGCCGCTATGCCTTGCAGGGCGGCGCCTACCGTGCGGAGACGCCGGTGGTGGTGGCGCTCGACGGCAGCGGCCGGCGCCATGCCGTGGTGTCGAGTCGGAACGCCGATACGCTGACCGACGTCGAGCTGATCACCATCGACGGCCGCACCGCCGCCCCGGCGGCGCTCGTCTTCGACGCGCGGAGCTACCTTGCGGCCAACCGCGACCTCGCCGCCGTCTTCGGCGACAATGTGGTGGCCGCCGCCGCCCATTATTCCTGGAACGGCCGGAACGAGGGGCGCAGCCTGGGCGGCTTCGACCCGCTGGGCTATCTGGGCGCCAATCCCGACGTGCTGGCGGCGGTCGGCGTCGATGCCGGGGCCGCCGTTCGGCATTACCTGGCCTATGGCGCCCGCGAAGGGCGGACCGCCGGTTTCGATCCCTACGGCTATCTCGCCTCCCACCCCGACGTGCTGGCCGCCATCGGCATCGATCCGGCGGCGGCGGTGGTCCACTATGCCCGCCACGGCCGGGGCGAGGGGCGCAGCGTGACCTTCGACGCGGCGGCCTATCTGGCGGCCAACACGGACGTCGCGGCGGCCACCGGCGGCAACGCCGCTGCGGCCAAGCTCCATTACCTCGCCTTCGGCCTCGGCGAGGGGCGGCCGTTGCGGGTGCCCCCCAGCCGGTCCCCGGTGGCGTCCATGAGGGCCGTTTCCATGAGATTGGCCATGCCGGCCGCCGCCGCACTCCTGGAGCCGCAGGCGACACCGCTCGGGACGCCGCAGGGAGTGCCGGTCGTCGTGACCGGGACGGCCGGCAACGACACGCTGAGCGGCAGCGCCGCCTATGACGCGCTGGGCAACCCGATCACCGACGCGGTGGACGGGCTGGCCGGGATCGACAGCTTCGTGCTGACCGGCGCGCTCGCCTCCTACTCGCTGGCCATCGATGCCAACGGCAATCTCGTGGTCGGCGGTCCCGACGGCACCGACACGCTGACCGGCATCGAGATGCTGCAGGCCACCGACGGGGTCTATCCGGTGGGATCTCTGGTCGGCTTCTCCCAGCCGTCGCTGACGGGCCTGACCGTCTCGACCTCCGCCTCCACCGGCGCCGATTATCTGGTGGGCGGGATCATGGGGGACGCCATCGGCGGCGGGGCCGGCAACGACACCATCGCCGGGCTCCTCGGCAACGACACGCTGTTCGGCAATGCCGGCAACGATGCCCTGCTGGGCGGCGACGGGCTGGACCAGCTGGAGGGCGGGGCGGGCAACGACCTGATGTTCGGCGGGGCTGGGGACGATCTGCTGCGCGGCGACGTCATCGACGTGGTCGGCAACGACACCCTGCTGGGCGAGGACGGCAACGACTGGCTCGACGCCGGGGCGGGCAACGACTGGCTGGACGGCGGCGTCGGCAACGACACGCTCTATGGCGGGCTGGGCGGCGACGTGCTGCGCGGCGGCGGCGGCGACGACGTGCTGTTCGGCGATGTCTATTCCGACCGCAGCCACGAGATCTCGGTCAACGCCGCCGACACCACCACCGTCTATGAGGACGTCCTGCTGGGCGGCGCCGGCAACGACACGCTGGTCGGCGGCCATGGCGCCGACCTGATGGACGGCGGAGCGGGGGCGGATGTCTTCTCCATCCGCAACCTGAACGAATCCACCCTGGCCGCCCCCGACGCCATCATCACCTTCAACGGTGCCGTCGTGGCGCAGCAGGCCCTGCAGGGGCTGGCGAGCTACGCCACCGTCGGGGCCGAGGGCGACCGCATCGACGTTTCGGAAATCGATGCCGTCACCGGCACCACAGAGAACGACGCCTTCACCTTCGTCGGCGCCGCCGGCTTCACCGCGGCCGGCCAGCTGCGCTATCAGGCCTCCGGCGCGGTCACGCTGATCGAGGGCGAGGTGAACGGCGATGGGGCGGCCGACTTCCGCATCCAGGTCAACATCGCCAACTATACCTTCTCCGCCTTCGACTTCGTGCTGTAGGCGCGCGGGCGGCCACCCCCCATGATGTTCACCCTCGTCAGGACCGAACGGTTCGAGCAGGAGATCAAGAAGAGCCGCTTCCTGGCCCACGCCGCCCCGGCCGGCAGCGAGGAGGAGGCGCGCCGCGTCATCGCCGCCGGCAGCAGCCCGGATGCCGGCCACAATTGCTGGGCCTTCCGGATCGGCGACATCTACCGCTTCAGCGACGACGGCGAGCCCGGCGGGACGGCCGGGCGGCCGATCCTGCAGGCGATCGAAGGGCAGGGACTGGATCGCGTGGCGGTGGTGGTCAGCCGCTGGTTCGGCGGCATCCTGCTGGGCGCGGGCGGGCTGGTGCGCGCCTATGGCGGCACGGCGGCCAGCTGCCTGAAGGCGGCGGAGCGCGAGCCGATCGTCGACTATGCCACCCTGTCCATCGCCTGCGCCTTCGCCGAGGAGGCGCGGGTCCGCTCCAGCCTCGGCTCCTTTCCCGGCACCCAGGTCGAGATCACGGGCTTCACCGCCGACGGCGTCCAGCTTCGCGTCACGCTGCCCCGCGACCGTGTGGAGGATTTCACCCGCATGGTCACCGACCTCTCCCGCGGGCAGGCTGTGATCGGGCCTGTCGGAGATCGCGGATAAGCGGAAGCGTGGCTGTTTTCCATAAGGGAGTTTATGTGTTTTTCATGCCATAAAATCATGAATTATAATGATGGGTTGATGATTTGGAACCTTGTCGCGGGGGTTTCCCGATCTCCCCACCGATAGGAAACCCACCCCTTTCTCGTGAGTCAAAAGGGGCTGTTTCGTGTAGGGTGACAATTTTGAGCACTCCCCGTTGAACGGGGGATGGTGCCGAAATCATCCGATGAAATCCGGCCTTCCTCCTTCCGTTTTACTTGGAAGGATCGCCCGTTCTAGCCGGTGATACCCCGACTTATCGAATTGTGAACGGCGGTTTCCTCCTCACATTTGGGTGAATACGGCCGATTGGCCCAACAAATCATCACCGGAGTGCGGTTGCGTGCCGGCAGCCGGCGGGAAATGCCTCCGTCCCGGTCATGCCGCCCTGCCGCCGTCAAGGAGGACCATCTGTGCGCGACGTACTGATTGCGGACGCCGGCCTCGCGGATCTGGACCGGCTGCTCGACCGCTGCCGCCCGGACATTCGCGTCGTTCGGGTGGCGGCCGATGGGGATGGCGGGAAGGCCCTGGCCGATGCGCTCGCCGGGCGGCCCGTGGCCATCCATCTGCTGGCCCATGGCGAGCCGGGCGTGGTCCGCCTGGGCGCCCGTCCGCTCGACGTCGCGGCGTTTGAGCACGCTGGGGAGTCTGCTGCAAAGGCGGACAGGCATTCCTGGCCCCAGGCGCCGGACACGGAGATCCTGATCCATGCTTGCGACGTGGGGGCCGATGGCGGCCGCTTCGCCGCGGCGCTCGCCCGGGCGACCGGCGCACGGGTCGCCGCCGCCAGCCATCCGGTCGGCCATCCGTCGCTGGGCGCCTCCTGGGACCTCGACGTGACCACCGGGCCGGTCGCCGCCGCCCTGCCCTTCTCCGGCACCGGCGACTGGGTCCATCGGCTGGCCTACAGCGGCACCCCGTCGGACGGCGACGACACGCTGGTCGGCGACGACACCGGCAACATCATCGACGGCGGGGCCGGCAACGACAGCATCGCCAGCGGCAGCGGGAACGACAGCTTGGTCGGCGGGCTGGGCAACGACACGCTGGTCGGCGGCGGCAACACGGGCGTCGCGGCCGGCGACACCATGAATGGCGGGCTGGGCGCCGACCATTATGTCGGCGGCAGCGGCTTCAACATCGTCACCTACGAGGACGCCACCGCCGGCCTCACGCTGGACCTGACCAACGGCGCCAACAACACCGGCGAGGCGGCCGGCGATACCTTCGAGAACATCCAGCGCTGGATCGGCTCGGAATATGCCGACAGCCTGACGGCGGGCGACACGGCGGTGTGGTTCTGGGGCCATGGCGGCAACGACGTCGAGCATGGCGGGGCCGGCAACGACACGCTGGAGGCCGGCGACGGCAACGACAGCGTCTTCGGCGGCGGCGGCAATGACCTGATCTACGGCCGCGCCGACAATGACGAACTGCATGGTGAACTCGGCGACGACACGGTGGCCGGCGGCGGCGGTGCCGACCTGATCCATGGCGATGCCGGCAACGACCTGCTGAAGGGCGACTGGGAACGCGACACCATCCACGGCGGCGACGGCGACGACACCATCCTGGCCGGCATCGTCACCGCCGGCAGCTATGCCCAGACCCAGGCCGACACGATCTTCGGCGAGGCCGGCAACGACCGCTACATCGTCGTCAGCCAGTATGACGCCGGCACCGTCGGCTTCGACGGCGGCACCGGCACCGACACGCTGGAGGTCCGGTCCGACAACCTGACCAGCTTCAACGGCTACGACCTGGAATACTACACCGCCGTCGCCTCCCCCATGATCGACCTGACGGGGATGACGCTGGCCGGTGTGGAGCGGCTGGAGCTGACCGGCAGCCGGGCGCACGATGTGACGCTGACGGGCGCGCAGGCGGCCGGATTCGAGGTCATCGCCGGCAGTGCGGCGTCCGACACCCTGCGCATCGCCGGCAGCGCCGACCTGTCGGCGGTGGCCCTGTCGGGCATCGAGGCCGTCGAGGTCACCGGCAGCGGCGCAACCCTGACGCTCGCGGCTTCGCAGCTGGCCGGGCTGGCGTTGACGGGCAACGGCAACGCGCTCGCGGTGGCGGCGTCCGGCGATGGGGCAACCGTGGACCTGTCGGCGGCCGCCGGCTTCGCGCAGGTCGCCCTGACCGGCACCGCCGGGGCCGACGAGCTGACGGTCGGGGCCGGGACGACCGTCACCGGCAATGGCGGCGGCGACGTCATCCGCATCGCCGCCGGGACCACCGGTGCCGTCACCGTCACCGATGCCGCCATCGGCGATCGTCTGGTGATGGAGGGCGCCGACCTTGCGGGCATGGAGGTGGAGACGGCCGCCGGCTCCACCGTGCTGCGCCTCGCCAGCGGTCTGGCCGTGACCTTGACGGGGAGCTTCGACGCCACCCAGTTCCAGGCCGGCGGCAGCGGCAGCGTCACCATCGTTCAGGCCGTTTCGCCTCCCCCCCCTCCCCCTCCCCCGCCGCCCGTCACGTCACCGGATCCCGTTCCCGATTCCCCACCGGCTCCCCCGCCGGCCCCTACCCCGGTTCCAACCCCCGACCCCACTCCGGTCCCCACGCCGGTCCCGTCGGCCGACCCCGCCTCCACCCCCCAAGCGCCGTCCGCCGGGGGGCTGCCGGCCGGCTTCAACGCGCTCGCCTACATCGCCTCCCACCCGGACCTGATCGCCGCCTTCGGTGCCAATGCCGAGGCCGGCACCCGGCATTACCTGCAAAGCGGACAGGCGGAAGGGCGGACGGTCACCTTCGACCCGCTGGCCTACACCGCCTCCTTCCCCGAACTGATCGCCGCCTTCGGTACCGACGCCGATGCCGCGGCCCGGCACTACATCGAGCTCGGCCGCGCCGAGGGGCGGCAGCCGAACTTCAACGGCCTGTCCTACATCGCCTCCCACCGGGACCTGATCGCCGCCTTCGGCACCAACGCCGACGCAGGCACCCGGCATTTCATCGAGAACGGCTATGCCGAGGGGCGGAGCGTCACCTTCGACGGCTACAATTATCTGGCGGCCAACCGCGACGTGGCGCTCGCCTTCGGTGCCGATCCCGATGCCGCCGCCCGGCACTACATCCAGAACGGCCTGTCGGAGGGGCGGCCGGCCCAGGGCTTCGACGCGCTGCGCTACATCGCCAGCAACCCGGACCTGATCCAGGCCTTCGGCCCCGACGTCCAGGCGGCCGAGATCCATTACATCCAGATCGGCTACGCCGAGGGCCGGTCGCTGACCGCCTTCGACCCCGCCGCCTATCTGGCGAGCAATCCCGAGATCGCCGCGGAGTTCGGCACCAGCGACGCCGCGATCGAGCTTGCCTACATCAAGCGCAGCACCTCGACCGAGACGGCGGCCCTGTCGCCTGCCGCCAGCCCCGCAGCCATGGAGATGGCGCCCATCGCCGTCACCATGCTGGCGGCGGGGATGACCGGGTCGGAGGCGCTGGGGATCGGCAGCGGCTTCCACGACCCGGCATCCTCCGGAACGGCGTCGGGCATGCTGGCGGTGGGCGACGGCGGGCTGTCCGGCCGGGAGCGGACGGAGCTTCCCGCCTGAACGGCGGGGAGGTTCGGGATCGGGTCTTGCGGAAGGATGGCGGCGCCGGGCAATCCCCGGCGCCGCTTTCCGTCGGTCCGGCCGGTCAGCGGCCGCCGGCGGTCCTAGCGCGCTCGGCCTTCGCCATGGACGGCAGCGCCACGTCGATCACCAGCCGGTGGCCGCGGTCCTTGTCCGGGGCCAAGGTGGAGACGGCGAGCAGGCGCACCGCCCCGCCCTTGGCGTCGTCCTCGCCCGCGCCATCCTCGTCGCTGAACAGCAGGCGGGTGCCGCCGCCGTCCCGCTCGGCCCGGTAGCCGAGCGCCGTCGCCGGCAGGCGGCCGGACGGGGCAGCCTGCCACAGCGTGCCGGGCAGCCTCACCTCCAGCCGGCCGTCGGGGCGCCGCACCGGGGTCTCGTAACGCGGGTCCTGGTCGAGGTCGAGCACGACGCGCAGCCCGTCCCCGCCATTGGCGGTGCGGATCCGCTCCACACGACGCTGGGCCTCGGGGCGTTGAGCGTCAGGGCGTTGGGTTCCGGAGCGCGCCGCAGGCTGGAAGCTGACCGGCTGGGCGGGGGCTGCGTCGTCCCGGGGATCGGGCTTCACCGCAGGGACCGGAGCGGCGGGAACTGCCGGAGCCGGGGAGGCGACAGGCTGTGAAACCGCGGGCTGGGCGGTGGTGGGCTGGGCGGCGGCCGGTTGGCCGGTTGGCCGGTTGGCGGCCTTCGCAGGGGGGACCGCCTTGGCCGGTTCCTTGCCCAGCTCGACGAAGCCGCCGGTGCGCCCCTCGGCGCGGCCATGCTGGACGTAATGGGCGTAGCCGCTGGAAGCCTGCCCGCTGCGGATGGCGGCGACCACGTCGGGATTGGCGGCCAGATAGCTTCGCTCCCGCCAGCCGGTCGGCGGCGCCAGGGCGCTGTCGATCTGCGGGGTGCGGCGCAGGCCGGACATCAGCGACCCGTGCAGGCCGAGCCCTTCCACCGCCAGCGACAGCCACATGGGCGTCAGCAGCAGAAGCAGAAGGCGCAGCAGCTGGGAGATCGGCGACAAGGCGGGGTGCGTCCGGCGAAGGGGAAACGGCACCGGTCCCGTCGGCCCGGCGTTGCCTGCATGCCTACTCCCAAGCGCGCCATCCGGTCCAGGAAAAGCCGCCGTCCGGAGGGGGGTGCTTTTTCGGCCATCAACCCCTTTGACCACCAACGATGCGGGGTACCCCATCGTTCGGGTGGCCGCCCGTCGGCGCGATGCACACCTTGGGTTGGCCGCAGCCGTTCGGCGCCACCCCTTAGAGTTTCGGAACCGGGAAGCCTTCATGGAACAGATGCGAGACGGATCGCCGGCCGATCCGGCGCGGGACCCCTCCTCCCCCCTCTCCTCCAAAGGGCAGCCGCAGGCCGAGGATTCCCAACCCGGCCCCCATTCTGGCCCCAGCCCTGGTCCAAGGCCCGGCCCGCCTCTCGATCCCGGCATCGCCGGTCTGGTCTCGGCTCTGCGCATGCTGGGCATCCCGGCCGATTACGACGGCGTGCGCCATGCCTGCGGCGGCGAATCCCCCGACCTGACCGGTCTGGTCCGCCAAGCCCACCGACTGGGCGCCAAGGCCCGCGTGGTGAAGACCAAATGGGAGCGGCTGGACCGCACGCCGCTGCCGGCGCTGGTCCCCGGCCCCGACGGCGGCTTCCTGGTGCTGGCCAAGGCCGGCAACGGCCGCGTGCTGGTGCATGACGCCGCGACCAACCAGACCCGCATCCTCGACCGCGAAGGGTTCGAGCCCTTGTGGAGCGGCCGGTTGATCTGCCTGGGGCGCAAGGGCACGATGGGCATGGGCCAGCCGCGCTTCGACGCCCGCTGGTTCGGCGCGGTCGCCTGGAAATACCGCGGCATCCTGGGCGAGGTCCTGCTCGCCTCCTTCTTCATCCAGCTGTTCGCGCTGGTGACGCCGCTGTTCTTCCAGGTGGTGGTCGACAAGGTGGTGGTGCACCGCAGCCTGGGCACGCTGGACGTGCTGATGGTCGGCATGCTGGCCGTCATCCTGTTCGAGGCGGTGCTGGGGGGCCTGCGCACCTACACCTTCGCCCACACCGCCAACCGGCTGGACGTGGAGCTGGGGGCCAAGCTGTACCAGCGGCTGCTGTCGCTCCCCATGGGCTATTTCGCGGCGCGCCGGGTCGGCGACAGCGTCGCCCGCGTGCGCGAGCTGGAGACGATCCGCAACTTCATGACCAGCTCCACCATCACGCTGGTGCTGGACCTGCTGTTCACCGTGGTCTTCCTTGGCGTGATGCTGCTGTACAGCCCGATGCTGACGGCGATCGTCGCGGCCTCCTTCCCCATCTACATCCTGATCAGCCTGGTGGCGACGCCGATCCTGCGCCGCCGGCTGGACGAGAAGTTCGCCCGCGGCGCCGAGAACCACAGCTTCCTGGTCGAGACGGTGTCGAGCATCGAGACGGTCAAGGCGATGGCGGTGGAGCCGCGCATGCAGCGCCGCTGGGAGGACCAGCTGTCCGGCTATGTCCGCGCCGGCTTCCGCGCCGGCAACCTGAACAACATCGCCAGCCAGTCGGTGCAGTTCGTCTCCAAGATCTCGACAATGCTGGTGCTGTGGCTGGGGGCCAAGCTGGTGATCGAAGGCAGCCTGACGGTGGGCGAGCTGGTGGCCTTCAACATGTTCGCCGGCCGTGTCGTCCAGCCGGTGCTGCGCATCGCCCAGCTGTGGCAGGATTTCCAGCAGGTGCGGCTGTCGATGCACCGCATCGGCGACATCCTGAACACCGCGCCCGAACCGCTGCAGAGCCCCGGCCGCGCCGCCATGCCGGCGATCAAGGGCGATTTGACCTTCGACCACGTCACCTTCCGCTACCGCCATGACGGGCCGGAGACGCTGAGCGACGTATCGCTGCATGTTCCGGCGGGACAGGTGGTCGGCATCGTCGGCACGTCCGGCTCGGGCAAGAGCACGCTGGCCAAGCTGCTGCAGCGCTTCCACGTGCCGGAGCGCGGGCGGGTGATGGTGGACGGCACCGACCTGTCGACCGCCGACGCGGTGTGGCTGCGCCGGCAGATCGGCGTGGTGCTGCAGGACAATGTCCTGTTCTCAGGATCCATCCGCGAGAACATCGCGCTGACCGACCCGACCATGGAGATGGGCCGCGTCGTCGCCGCGGCGAAGCTGGCCGGCGCCCACGACTTCATCGTCGAGCTGCCCGACGGTTACGACACCGTGGTGGGGGAGCGCGGCGCCAGCCTGTCGGGCGGGCAGCGGCAGCGCATCGCCATCGCCCGCGCGCTGGTCACCAACCCGCGCATCCTGATCTTCGACGAGGCGACCAGCGCGCTCGACCATGAATCGGAGCGGATCATCCAGGCCAACATGCGCCGCATCTGCGCCGGCCGCACCGTGCTGATCATCGCCCACCGCCTGTCCACCGTCGCCATCGCCGACCGCATCGTCACGGTGGAGCGCGGCCGCATCGTCGAGGACGGCGCGCCCGACGAGCTTCTGCGCCGCGGCGGCCGCTACGCCACGCTGTTCCACGGCCAGATGGGGGGCCAGATGGGGCAGCTGCCGGGGGGGAACCCGCCGCCAACGGACGGGCTGATCGAACAACGGGCCGCGGGCTGAGGGGGGACGAGCGCCATGAGCAAGACGAACGCCGCGGTGAAGGCCACCTCCGCCATCCCCGATCCCAATGGTTCCAACCCCGCCGCGCCCGCCACCCCTGCCGGCGTCAAGCCGCCCGCCAACGTGCCGGGCACCCCCGGCGAGCCGCGCCCGCCGACCCGGCCCCAGGGGCGAACCCAGAAGCGCCGGCGCGACGAGATGGACTTCCTGCCCGACGCGCTGGAGATCCTGGAACGGCCGCCCTCGCCCACCGCGCGGACCTTCACCGCCGTCATCATGCTGGCCTTCACCGCGGCCTGCGCCTGGGCTTGGTTCGGCCATGTTGACGTGGTGGCGGTGGCCCAGGGCCGGGTGGTGCCGAGCGGCCGGACCAAGACCGTCCAGCCGATGCAGACCGGCGTCGTCCGCGCCATCGCCGTCGAGGACGGCCAGCTGGTCAAGGCCGGCCAGACGCTGATCGAACTGGATCCGACCGGGGCGACCGCCGACCGCGACCGCATCCGCTCCGACCTGTCGGCGGCAAGGGCGGAGGTGGCGCGGCTGCGGGCGGCGCTGGAGGTGGTGAACGGCAACCCCGACGCCGTCTTCGCCGCTCCCGCCGGGCTGTCGGCCGAGCTGGCGCGGATGCAGAGCCAGCTGCTGGACAGCCAGATCGCCGAGCAGCGCGCCAAGCTGGCCGCGCTCGACCGCGAGCACGCCCGGCGCGAGGCCGACCGCGCCACCGTGGTGCAGACCATCGCCAAGCTGAACGCCACCCTGCCGCTGATCCGCGAACGGGCGGAGGCGCTGTTCGACCTGTCCCAGCGCGGCACCTCGTCCCGCTTCCAGTATCTCCAGCTCCAGCAGGATCTGGTTGGGCAGGAGCAGGAGCTTCTGGTCCAGAAGATCAAGCTGACGGAGGCCGACGCCTCCATCGCCGCCACCGCCGAGCAGCGCCGCCAGACCGAGGCCGAGTTCCGCCGCCAGCTCTACACCGGACTGGCCGAGGCCGAGCGCAAGGCCGCCTCGCTGGATCAGGAATTGGCCAAGGCAGACCAGCAGGTCGATCTCTTGCGGCTGACCGCGCCGGTGGACGGCTATGTCCAGCAGCTGGCGGTGCACACGGTGGGCGGCGTGGTGACCACCGCCCAGCCGCTGATGGTCATCGTGCCGGAGGACAGCCGGCTGGAGGTGGAGGCCTTCATCCCCAACAAGGACATCGGCTTCGTCCAGACCGGACAGGTGGCGGAGGTGAAGGTGGAGGCCTTCTCCTTCACCAAATACGGCCTGATCCCCGGCCGCGTCGCCTCGCTGTCCAGCGACGCCGTGCAGCAGCAGGCCGACAAGGGAACGGAGAAGAGTGGCGCCAAGGCGCCGGAGGGGGGAGCGGTCTATGCCGCCCGCATCGCGCTGGATCGCGACACGCTGGAGGTCGACGGCAAGGAGACGCGGCTGCAGCCGGGCATGACCGTGACCGCCGAGGTCAAGACCGGCCGCCGCCGCGTCGCCGACTACCTGCTCTCCCCCCTCTCGCGCAGCGCCCAGGAAGCCATGCACGAGCGGTAGAAGTTCCCTCTCCAGGGATCCCCCCTCTCCCCCCCCGGGGAGAGGGGATCTCCAGTTTATGCCGCCATGTCATGCGCGTCGTACCAGGCGTGCAGGCCGTGGGCGGCGTCCTCGAAGGCCGGGAGCAATTCCGGCGTCCAGCCCGCGCCGTCGGCGATCCCATGCGACGCCGCGTTGGCCGAGACGGCATGGCCCAGCAGGTCGCCGGCCTGAAGCTCTGCCAACTGCGCCTGGGACGGAGCCTTGGTACCGAACAGGCTCTTGTCGGCGACGACGACCAGCGTGCCGTTCCACCACATCCCGCTCTGGCCCTTGACCACGTCGCGCCCGTCGAGCGCGCCCTTGTCGTAGGTCACCGCGGCGTCGGTGGCGGCATAGCCGTGGCCGTTCACGCTGACGCTGTCGACGAACAGGTTGCGGTCCTGGCCGCCGGCGAAGCCGTCGTTGTCGTACCGGATCTGCACCTTGTGGGCGCTGTCGGCCGACACGCTGGTGGTGAAGGCGTAGGTCTTCGCCGCGCTGCCGACGGTGGCGCTGCCGACGGCCTGGCCGTCGACCAGAAGGGTGAAGTGGGCGTTGACCCCGGCGGCGGCCGTGCCCTTGGCGTTGACCAGGATGGTGGCGGCGGTGGTCGCGGGCGCGCCCGGTCCGGTGCCGGGCGTCTCCGGCGCGCCGTAGAGTTGGCCGATCTTCGCCAGCATCGCCTGGGTGTTCAGGTCGGTGTAGCCGGTGGCGCCGAGCGGCGTTCCGGTCTGCTTCGCCAGCGACAGGAACTCGTCCTGGGTCAGGGCGCTGCCGCGCAGCGCCAGGGCTTCCTGCTGGGCGAGCGCCACCGCGGCGGTCACCGTCGGGGCGGCGAAGGAGGAGCCGTTGGCCGTCACCGTCCGCCCCGCCAGGTCGGTCAGCCGGATGTCGGTGCCGTCGGCGCACAGGTCGGTGATGCCCGGATTGCGCTGGGCCCAGCCCGGCAGCGCCCCGTCGCCGGTGGAGGCGGTGACGCAGATCGTGTTGTGGTCGGCGGCGAAATAGGAGACGTCGGTCGCCGTCCCGTTCTGCCCGGCATTGCCGGCGGCGGCCGACACCAGCACCCGCTTGGCGGCGAGGCTCGCCAGCTCGTCCGACAGGATGGTCGTCATCTCCGACGAGGCGGAGCCGCCGGCCAGCGACAGGTTGACGCCGACGACGTTGTGGTCCGACGCATGGGCGACGACCCATTGCAGCGCCTGCTCGATCGCTGCTCCCGACGCGGTGGTGGAGTTGTCCGGCATCACCTTCAGCGCGATGATGCCGACGTCCGGCGCCTGCGACAGGATGCGGGAGGTCACCAGGGCGCCGTGGGTGTCGGCGTTGGGGTTGCGCGCATCGCCGTCATTGTCAGCGTAGTCGTGCTGGTAGACCACGGAGGCGGCAGTCTCCCAGGTCGGCGACCAGCCGCTGTCGATGACGACGACCGTCTTGCCGCTGCCGGTATGGGTGCTGTTCGCCATGCTGTCGGTCCCCGCTGTCTGCCGTCGATGAAAAGCGGGGCGGAGTATGAGGGCTGGCGGTGTGGCCTTCGGATGATAAGGACGGGGCGGTTTTGGGGCCGTACCGGCGATATGGAGATACCGACGGACGGAAAAGCCGATCTCATTGACTTTGTCGGACGAGTGTCCTAAAAATTTTCTAGGTCAATTGACCTAGAAAGCTGCGCCGCTTTCCTGCCCGATCCCGGTTCGAAGCATTGGGTGGCGCATGGCACTCAGGTACGGAATGAAAAACCGATGGGCGCAGCAGGCACACGTCAGCAGATCCTGGAGGCTGCCGACCGGCTCTTCTATGAGCAGGGATTCGAAGCCACGTCCTTCGCCGACATCGCCGCGGCCGTCCGGCTGTCCCGCGGCAATTTTTATTATCACTTCAAGACCAAGGACGAGATTCTGGATGCGGTGATCGCCCTGCGTCTCACCAACACCGGCCGGATGCTGGAAGCCTGGGAGGCCGGAACGGACAATCCGGTGGAGCGCATCCGCAGCTTCATCCATATCCTCATCATGAACCGGGCGAAGATCATGCTGTACGGCTGCCCGGTCGGCACGCTTTGCAACGAGCTTTCCAAACTCGATCACGCCGCCAAGGAGGACGCGACCAGGCTCTTCGCCCTGTTCCGCGACTGGCTGGCCCGCCAGTTCGCGGCCCTTGGGCGTGACGCCGACGCCGAAGCGCTCGCCATGCATGTTCTGATGCGAAGCCAGGGCGTCGCGACGCTGGCGACGGCCTTCCGCGACGACGCCTTCGTCCAGCGCGAGGTCGAGGACATGTGCGTCTGGCTGGAGGCGCAGCGCCCCGGCGCAAGCCGCCTCGACCCTGTTTCCCCCCCCCCTCAACCTTAAAAAGGAGCCATCCGGCATGTTCGTCGTCACGCTCAGGTTTTCCGCGAACAGGGCGGAGGCCGCCAAGCATATGGATGGGCACAACGCCTGGATCCGGCGCGGGTTCGGGGACGGCGTCTTTCTGCTGACCGGCAGCCTTCCCGGCGGTGCCGGCGGTGCCGTTCTCGCCCATAACATATCGCGCGACGATCTGGACGCGCGTCTGCGGGATGATCCCTTCGTGGCGGAGAAGGTGGTCGATGCCGACATCCTCGAAATCACGCCGGGTCGCGTCGACGACCGTTTGGCGTTTCTGCAGGCTTAACCGATGAGCGCGACAATTCCCGGACCGGACGGAAGGCCGCGATGCCGCTGGTGCGCGGCGGCACCCGAGTTCTTCGCCTATCACGATTCCGAATGGGGTTTTCCGGTCGGCGATGACCGCCGCCTGTTCGAGAAGCTGTGTCTGGAAGGCTTCCAGTCGGGCTTGAGCTGGCGCACCATCCTTGCCAAGCGGGAGAATTTCCGGGCTGCGTTCGAGGGGTTCGATTACGAGCGGGTGGCCGCCCTCACGCAGGCCGACGTCGAGCGCCTGATGACGAACGAAGGCATCGTCCGTCACCGCGGCAAGATCGAAGCGGTCGTCAACAACGCCCGGCGCGCGCGGGAATTGGTGGAGCGGGAAGGGTCGCTGGCGGCCTATGTCTGGCGCTTCGAGCCGTCGCCTGACGAATGCGCGCCGGCGCAGACCGCTTCCGCCTCCCGGGCGTCGATCGCCCTGTCGAAGGATCTGAAGAAGCGCGGCTGGTCTTTCGTCGGTCCGACGACGGTCTATTCCTTCATGCAGGCGATGGGGCTGATCAACGATCATGTCGAAGACTGTGCGATCCATGGCGAGGTGGAACGGGCCAGGGCCGGATTTCAGCGACCGGGCTGGAAGACCGGCGGAGTCTGAATCTCCCCCACTTATGCGACGGCGCATAAGTGGGGCATGTGGAATGGAGGTGGGGCTGGCCCTCTCCCTCCAGCGCCCCACCTGTTGAAGGACGGTCGGGCAAGAGGGAGCAGTGCTGTGCGAGGGGGGTGGATGAGGGTGCCGGTCCATTATCGCTGGGGATTCGCCGCCCTGGTGTTCCTGCCGTCCGCCGGAACTGCTCAGTCCCCTGCCATCCCTCTTCGCGACGCGCCCAGGCTGGAACTCCCGGTGCGCTGCCGGATCGGGACGGACTGCTTCGTCCAGAACTATGTCGATGCCGATCCGGGACCGGGGATGCGGGACTTCGCCTGCGGCCGGCTGACCTATGACGGGCACAAGGGGACGGATTTCCGCCTGCCCGACCTGGAGGCGATGCGGCGCGGGGTGGCGGTGGTGGCCGCCGCTCCCGGCACGGTCGCCCGCGTGCGCGACGGGATGGAGGATGTCAGCATCCGGCAGAGCGGCGGCGCGCCGGCCGGCTATGATGCGGGCAATGCGGTGGTGGTCGACCATGGCGACGGCTGGGAAACCCAGTACAGCCACCTGAAGCGTGGCAGCGTCATCGTCAAGCCGGGCGACCGGGTGGAGGCGGGCACGCCGCTGGGCCAGATCGGGCTGTCCGGCAAGACCGAGTTTCCCCATGTCGATTTCGGCATCCGTCATGACGGCCGCACGCTCGATCCCTATACGGGCAAGGAGGTGGGCAGCGGCGAGGCGCCGTCCTGCGCCGCCGACCAGGGTGCCGCCGGGAAGGGCGCTGCCGCCCTTCCTCCAGAGACGCTGTGGAGCGGCGACGCGCGCCGGACGCTCGCCTACCGGCCGAGCGCCCTGCTCGGCGCCGGTCTGGCGCCCGAGGCGCCGAAGGCGGAGGTGGCGCGGGACGGCGGCTATGGCGGGGGGAATGACGGCAAACCCCTGCCGGCCGGCACGCCGACGCTGGGCGTCTGGGCGGAGCTGATGGGCGGGCGGCAGGGCGACCGCGTGACCCTGGAGGTGACCGGCCCCGACGGCCGCCGCCTGTTCCGCAGCGAAGGAGCGGTGCCGCGCCCGCTGGCCGTGCTGTTCTTCGGCACCGAGGTGAAGAAGCCCGCCCCCGGTCCCTGGGCGCCCGGCCCCTACCGGGTGACGGTGACGCTCCGCCATGGCGACGAGACGGTGCTGCGGGAGGAGAGGCGGGTGGAGGTGCGATGAATCGCGGCAGATAATCAACCGAAGAGTTCTGTTGAACTCAGGCAATGATCTTCACGTTTCTTAAGTATAAGTTCGTATAACCGTTAAACAAATATTCTTCTATAAAAGAAAAATTTTAAAACTGATGATTGATATATGACTTTGGCCTATGTTGCTGCCGCTCGCGAATGGGCGGCTTCGGAGAATTTGCCGAATTCTCCCTCCAGACTGTAAAGCGTCTGAAGCAATATGGGGATATCCATGAAGAATATCGGGATTTTTGACCGGATGAAAGTGGCGACCCGTATTGCAGCCGGCTTTCTTGTGCTTCTCGTCATCATTGCCGCCATTTCCGGACTGGCCGCATCCGGCCTGCTGTCGGCAAGGAGCGGGTTCGATCAATATGCTGCCATCAGCAGCAACTCGCTGAACATCGAGACGGTCAAGGGCGACCTGTCCGAAATGCGCCGCAACGTGATCTCCTACATCTACACCGGCAATGACGACGCCAAGGAGACGGCGCGGCAGATCCAGAAGCAGTTGGCGGAGCTTCTTCCCCAGGTCATCCAGGCCAACGCGCATCCCGAACGGCGGGCCAATCTGGAACGGATGAGCGTGCTGCTGGCCTCCTACCGGGCCAATTTCGACAGGATGGAGCCGGTGCGGGAACGCCGCGACGATCTGGTCGAGAAGGAAATGGACCCGACCGGACGGACGGCGCGGGAAAACCTGTCGCGGATCATCCGCTCGGCCATGGCGGACGGCGATCTCGAAGCGGCCGCCTATGCCGGCATCGCCCAGGAGTCCCTGATGCTGGCCCGGCTGGAGGCCACCCGTTTCCTCGCCGACCCGCGCGACGAGGTGGCGGACCGCTTCCGCCGGAACGCCGAGGGGTTCGAGAAGGCCGCAGCCGTTCTGGACGGGCATCTCCAGAATCCGGAGCGGCGGCGTCTGGCGGTCGAGACGGCGGAACTGGCGAAGCGCTACCGCAACCAGTTCGAGGAGTTGCGGTCGGCGGCGATCGAGGTCGACCGGCTCGTCAACGGGGTTATGACCAAGGAAGCCAACGAGTTCAAGGATCTGGCCATGCGGACGGTCCGGATGCAGGCCGAGGCGCGGGCCGACCTGCTCAGCGGAACCGAACATGCGATGACGCGGACGATGACGCTGAACCTGGGCTTCGCCGGCGTGGCGCTGCTGGTCGGGCTGCTGGCGGCCTGGGTTGTCGGCCGCAGCATCGCCCGTCCGGTCCGGGCGATGACCGCCGCCATGCGTGGCTTGGCCGGCGGCGACCTGACGGTCGACATTCCGGCCCGCGCCAGCCGTGACGAGATCGGCGACATGGCCAAGGCCGTGCAGATCTTCAAGGACAACGCCGTGGAGCGCGTGCGGCTGGAGGAGGAGCAGGCGCGCGAGCAGGCTGCGAAGGAGTTGCGCAGCCATGTGGTGGAGGGCCTGATCCGCACCTTCGACCGGAAGGTGACGGACGTGCTGGATGGGGTGTCGGCCGCATCGGCCACCCTCGGCGATACTGCCCGCGGCATGGCGGACATCGCCGCCGAGACCACCCGGCAGGCGGCGTCCTCCGCCTCGGCCGCCGAACAGACATCGGCCAACGTGCAGACGGTCGCCGCCGCCACCGAAGAGATGGCCGCCTCCATCCAGGAGATCAGCCGTCAGGTATCCCGCTCCAACGCGGTCGCGTCGCAAGCCGTGCAGGAAGCCGGCGAGACGACCGCATCGGTGCGCGGACTGGCCGATGCCGCCGGACGGATCGGCGACGTCGTCAAGCTGATCCAGGGCATCGCCGAACAGACCAACCTGCTGGCGCTGAACGCCACCATCGAGGCGGCGCGCGCGGGGGAGGCCGGCAAGGGCTTCGCCGTCGTCGCGTCGGAGGTGAAGACGCTCGCCAACCAGACCGCCCGGGCGACGGAGGAGATCGCCGCCCAGATCGCCGGGGTCCAGGGCGCCACCCAGGGGGCGGTGACCGCCATCGAGGACATCGGCAGGACCATCGCCAGCATGAACGAGATCGCCTCGACCATCGCCGCCGCCATCGAGGAGCAGAACGCCACCACCGGCGAGATCACCCGCAACGTCCAGCAGGCGGCGCGCGGCACCGAGGAGGTCAGCGGCACCATCGTCGAGGTGAACGACATGGCCGGCCGGACCGGCACCTCGGCGGACCAGGTGCTGACCGCGTCCGATGCGCTGTCCCGGCAGGCGGTGGAACTGCGCCGCGAAGTCGAAAGCTTCCTGGCCGGCATCCGCGCGGCCTGATCGGGAAGGTGTCAGAAGAAGCGCAAGAGTCAAATCGGCCCCGGCGGAAGTTATCATAAAATTAACACGCGTTCTTCCCACAAAAGAGGATGCTCGAAAGGAGAAACGTTAAGCCTTTCTGCCGTGTGATTGCCTCGTATGGGCAAGGCAATCCGGCAATGACAGACACTCAGCAGGCTTTCTACGTCGCGACCAACGGCAACGATTCCTGGTCGGGGCGTTTGGCGGCACCCAATGCCGACAGGACCGACGGTCCCTTCGCCACGCTGGAGCGCGCGCAGGGCGCGATGCGGGCAACCGGCATCCGCGACACCTATGTGCGCGGCGGCACCTATGCGATGGCGCGCACGGTGACGCTGACCGGGGCCGACAACGGCGTCCGCATCATGGCCTATCCGGGCGAGACGCCGGTCTTCAGCGGCGGCGAGCGGGTCGGCGGCTTCACCGCCATCGGCGGCGGGCTCTATGCCGCGCCGACATCCGCCACCGGCCTCGACCTCTTCATCGGCGGGGTCCGGCAGAAGGTGGCGCAGACCGGCGACTGGAACAGCGGCGATGCCAAATCCGGCTGGTCGGTGCTGGAGGCGGCGGCCGGCGGCGCCAGCCGGACCAGCCTGCGCGTCGGGGCTGGCGATGGGGCGATGGCGGCGGTGCTGGCCGCCGGGGTCCAGCCCGGCACGATGGTCCAGACCTTCGACACCGAGCGGCTGTCCGACAACATCGTCGGCGTCGCCTCCACCGATGCCGGCAGCCGGACCGTCACCTTTACCCAGAGCGCGAAATACGCCCTGCGCAGCGGCGGTACCTATCGCCTGCTGAACGACGACGCCTTCATCCGCGATGCCGGCGAATTCGCCTGGCAGGCCGAGACCGGCCGGCTGGTGGTGAAGCCGCAGGACCCCGGCGCGCTGCTGGCCCAGGGGGCGGTGGTGGCGCGGCTGGGCACGCTTTTGTCGCTGAACGGGGCGAGCGGCGTCACCCTGCAGGGGCTGACCTTCGCCGACACCACCTGGGACGGCTCGGCCCTGACGCTGACGAATGCGTCCGGCAACAGCATCGCCGGCAACCGCTTCGTCAATGCCGGCACCGCGATGACGCTGGCCGGGTCGTCCGGCAACGCGATCGAGGCCAACCGGATGGAGCATCTGGGGGCCGGCGGCATCAAGCTCGCCTACGGCAGCAACGGCAACCGCATCAGCGCCAACAGCATCGACGGCATCGGCGAGGTTCTGAAGGACGTGGCCGGCATCCAGCTCTACGGCACCAGCGGCACGCTGATCTCCGGCAACGACATCCGCAACAGCACGCGCTACGGCATCTCGATCAAGAACTGGGACGGTGCCACCGTCAACACCGATACGGTGGTGGAATACAACCGCATCTACAACACGATGACCGAGACCGCCGACGGCGGCGCCATCGAGATGCTGGGGCGGTCCAACGTCGATACCCGCACGATCATCCGCGGCAACGACATCCGCAACGTCGGCGGGCTGGCGACCGACGGGTCGGGCTGGCTCGACCGCCACAAGAGCTTCGGCATCTATCTGGACGACATGGCCAACGGCGTCACCGTCCAGGACAACTTCATCCAGAACACCGGCTGGGCCGGCGTCTTCATCCATGGCGGTGATTCCAACAGCGTCACCAACAACTTCGCCGTCCTGTCCAACCCGCGCGAGCGCTTCATCCGGCTGGAATGGGTGCCGAGCGCCGGCAACATCGGACTGCTGGCCAACAACAGCGTCACCGGCAACGTCATCTCCTCCTCCACCGGGACCGATTACTGGGAGTTCTGGACCCCCGGCGCCTACAGCGTCACCGGCAACCTGCTGCAGGGGACGCGCGGGCTGAACGGCGGCGACAGGGTGTCGTCCGGCCTGTTCGTCGACCCGTCGGCCGGCGACTTCCGGCTCGGCAGCGGCACCGCGGCGGAGCTCGGTCTTTCCCTGGGCATCCGCGACCTGGATTGGGCGCGGATGGGCAGCGCGCCGCTGACGGTGCCGGGGATCCCCGCCCCCGGTGCCGGCGGCGGATCCGGAGGCGGTGACTCGCCGTCGACCGGCACGGGCGGCGCGCCCGCCGCGGCTGGACCGGCCTTCTCGCCGCTGGCCTACATCGCCTCCTACGCCGACCTGTCGGCGCTCTTCGGCGCCAACGCCGCCGCCGGTGCGGCGCATTACGCCGCCAGCGGCCGGGCGGAGGGACGGACGGTCAGCTTCGATCCCTTGGCCTACATCGCCTCCCATGGCGACCTGTCGGCGGTCTTCGGCACCAACGGCGATGCGGGCGCCGCCCATTACATCACCAGCGGCCGGACGGAGGGCCGGGCGGTCAGTTTCGATCCGCTGGCCTACCTCGCCTCCTACGGCGACCTGTCGGCGATCTTCGGCACCGACCGGACGGCGGCGGCGATGCACTACATCGCCAGCGGCCGGGCCGAGGGGCGGACGGTCAGCTTCGACCCGCTGGCCTACCTCGCCTCCTACGGCGACCTGTCGGCGATCTTCGGCACCGACCGCACGGCGGCGGCGATGCATTACATCACCGGCGGCCGGGCCGAGGGGCGGACGGTCACCTTCAACCCGCTGTCCTATCTGGCGGCCAACGCCGACCTTGCCGCCGCCTTCGGCACCGACACCACCCGGGCCGGGCTGCATTACCTGGGCGCCGGCCGGACGGAGGGGCGGAGCACCGGCTTCAACGCGTCGGCCTATCTGGCGGCCAACGGCGACGTCGCCGCGGCCACCGGCGGCGACCTGACGGCGGCGATGCGGCATTACATCCAGAACGGCCGGCTGGAGGGCCGGACGCTGAGTCCCGCCTCCTCGTCGGCCCGTTCGGCGGGGATGCTGCCGGAAAGCGCGATGCTGGCCGCATCCGGGATGGGGTGAGCGGGGAGCCGGCCCCTCTCCCGCGGAGATTGCATATGGGAAATCGAACGACGACGTTGCTCTTCGGATGCCCTTCTCCCCTTGCGGGGCGGGATGAGGGGGGCCGGCCGACGGCCGGGGAAATTAATGGCTTGTGACCCCTCACCCCAACCCGCGGGTCGGCAAAACGCCTTCGGCGTTTGGCCGATCCCGCCCCGCAGGGGGAGAGGGGCTTTCGCGGCGGACCACCTCCAAATGCGCTGACCGAGCATCTCCCGCCTGATTGGGTGACAAGCCGGGCGTGAGCCGTTAAAACGGCCCGTTCGGCGCCGCTGTCCCGCGGCACCCGGATTTCCATGCGGGGATGATGGCTCAGGCTCTTCTCGACACCCCCTTCGCCCAGCCGGCCGAGCCCAATCCGTTGGGAACGGACCCGCTGGGAAAGGGGCCCGGCAAACCGGCCGGACGGCGGTGGCCGCTGCTGGTCAAGCTGGCGGTGACGGTCGCGATCCTGGGCGCGCTCGCCGCGGGAGCCGACTGGCAGGGCATCGTCGCGCGCCTGTCGGCCGCCGACCCGTGGCTGTTCGCCGCCGGCTTCGCCGTGAAGGCGCTGACCCTGCCCTTCGCCTCGCAGCGGTGGCGGGCGGTCGGACGGGCCGCCGGTTTCCGGCTGACCCGCTGGACCGCCTTCCGCCTGCAGATGGCCAGCGGCTTCCTGGGGCAGATCCTGCCGGGATCGGTGGGGGCCGACCTGCTGCGCGGCTGGTTCACCTGGCGGCTCGGCCATCCGGCCGGCCCGGTGATGCTGGCCCTGCTGGTCGACCGGCTGATGGCGCTGCTGGGCGTGGTGCTGATCGGGCTGGTCGGGCTGCCGCATCTGGCGGCGGTGGCGCCGCCCGCCGTCGCCGGCACCGTCCTGGCCGGCGCGCTTGTCCTGGCCGTGGCCATGGGGCTGCTTCTGCTGGCCGGCCGCATCCCGCGCGACCGGCTGCCGATCCCGAAGCGGCTGCGCGACGGTGGGTTGGTGCGGACCGCCTGGGGGGCGGTGGCGCAACTGCGCGCCATGGCCGGCAACCCTGCCGCCTGGGCGGCGCTGGGCCACAGCGTCGGCGTCCATCTCGCCACCATCGGCGCCACCATCCTGTTCGCCCGCTCCGTCGGCCTGCCGCTCGGCTGGCTGGACGGGCTGGCCATCGTGCCGGCCGCCATCGTCGCCGCAGCCCTGCCCGTCTCGCTCGGCGGCTGGGGCGTGCGCGAGGGGGCGATGGTCGCCGGCTTCGCGCTGCTCGGCTTCGATGCCGGCGCGGCGCTTCTGGTCTCGCTGCTGATCGGGCTGTCGATCGCCGTCCTGTCGCTGCCCGGCGGCCTGTTCTGGCTGCTGCTGCGCAACGAGACCGCCTCCCGGCCCGATCCTGTCCAGCCGGGCATCGCAGTGCCCGCTGCCCTTTCCACGGATTCCACCCGATGACCGACCAGCCCCTTCCGACGCTCGACCGGACCATTGCTCCGAAGGCCGCCCCGGATGCCGCAACGCCGCGTGCGCTCTCCCCCCGGCAGGAGCGCATCCGCGGGCTGTTCGACGCCATGGCCCCCCTGCGCGACCGTTGGGCCGAGCGCAACCGCGCCTTCCACGAGGCCGACCGCGCCTATCTGCGCTTCCTGATCCCGGAAGGGGCGACCGTGCTGGAGATCGGCTGCGGCGTCGGCGACACGCTGGCGGCGCTCAAGCCGTCGCGCGGCGTCGGCATCGACCTCAGCCCGGCGACGATCGAGGCGGCGAAGGCCCGCCACCCGCAGCTGGAACTGATCGCCGCCGACGCCGAGAACCCGGCGACCATCGACGCCGTGGAGGGTCCGTTCAGCCACATCCTGCTGTCGGGCACCATCGGCTTCCTCGACGACATCGAGGAGACGCTGCGCCTGCTGCGCCGGGTCGCCAATCCCAAGACCCGCATCATCGTCAGCTACCATTCCCGCGTCTGGGAGCCGATCCTGTGGGCGGCGGAGAAGCTGGGAATGCGCATGCCGCAGGGCCAGCAGAACTGGCTGTCGACCAGCGACATCGTCAACCTGCTCGATCTGGCCGGCTGGGAGCCGGTGCGCCGCGAATGGCGCCAGCTGATCCCGAAGCGGCTGTTCGGGCTGGGCACGCTGGTCAACCGCTACATCGCGCCCCTGCCCGGCATCCGCCGGCTGTGCGTGCGCAACTATGTCGTGGCCCGGCCGCAGCCCACCGTGGAGGAGGTCACCGTCGACGGCAAGCCGGCCTCGGTCACCATCCTGATCCCCTGCCGCAACGAGCGCGGCAACATCGAGAACGCCATCCGCCGCCTGCCCCGCTTCGCCCCCGACATCGAGGTGATCTATGTCGAGGGCAACAGCCAGGACAACACCTTTGATGAATGCCTGCGCGTCCGCGACGCCTATCCCGACTGGGACATCAAGGTCATGAAGCAGCCCGGCAAGGGCAAGGGCGACGCGGTGCGCGCCGGCTTCGCCGTGGCGCGCGGCGACATCCTGATCATCCTCGACGCCGACCTGACGGTGCCGCCGGAGACGATGGGGAAATTCTACCAGGCCATGGTGTCGGGGCGCGGCGAGTTCGTGAACGGCACGCGGCTCGTTTACCCGATGGCGCCGGAGGCGATGCGCTTCCTGAACTTCCTGGCCAACCGGGCCTTCGCGCGCATCTTCTCCTTCCTGCTGAACCAGCGCTTCACCGACACGCTGTGCGGCACCAAGGTGCTGTGGCGCGAGGATTACGAGACCATCGTCGCCAACCGCCACTACTTCGGCGACTTCGATCCCTTCGGCGATTTCGACCTGATCTTCGGCGCCGCCAAGCAGAACCTGAAGATCGTCGAGGTGCCGGTGCGCTACGCCGACCGCAGCTATGGCGAGACCCAGATCTCCCGCTTCACCCATGGCTGGCTGCTGGCCCGCATGGTGGTCTTCGCCTGGAAGAAGCTGAAGGCGTTCTAAGCCTTCAGCGCACCGTCGCCCTACCGCACCGTCGACAGGGCGATCTCGAAGGCCCGCCGGTTGATCGCCCAGGCTTCGAACGACGAGTCCTCGTCGGGGGAGAGCAGGATCAGGCAGACCGGCAGGCTGTGCGCATCCGCCCCCCCGGTCTCGCTGAGCGCGACTTGGGCTGCGAGGATGGTCATGGAGGTCCCGCTCCGGCGGGCCTTGCGGCGGTGGAGAAGGAGGCTGCGCTCCGCCGTCCGTTCCTCGGCGATGCGCTCGGCATCGGCGGACAGGGTGAAGCCCTGGTTGGCCAGCTTGGCGAGCGTGGTCCGTTCGATCTCCGCGGCGGCGGCGAGGGCGGCGGCGGCGGTCGCTTCCGCGGCGCCGAGCACCGCGATCAGGCTGCCGCGGCCGGTGGAGCCGTCCGGCCCGACATGGTCCAGCACCAGGGAGGCGCCGTCCGGCGGGGCGTCGCCGCCCGGCGTCTCCCGCCACAGGCCAGAGGCGAGGAAGCGGACGGCGTGTGCCCCCTTCAGCTCCGTCCATTCGAACCCCTCGGCGAAGGTCTGGCCGGTCGGCTCGGCCAGCCGGAAGCGCATGGTGGCGAGCAGGACGATCTCCTGCATCACCCGATGGTCGGCCTGCCCGCCCCGCGACGGTCCCCCCTGCATCATGCGCCCGTCGATCAGGAACAGCAGGTCGCCGTCCTTGACCGTCAGCAGCCGGTGCAGGCGCAAGCCGCCGTCATGGCGGCCGGCGGCGAGCGCGTCGCCCATCATGCCGGTCGGCGAAGGCGCCTGGCGGAAATCCAGCTCGCGGTAGCCCTGCGAGCGCATCCAGGCGCGCAGCCAATCCGCCCCGTGAATCTCGCGCGGCAGGAAGGCGGCCCAGACCACCAGTTCCACCCCCTCCGCCGCTCCCGTCGCATCCGGCTCCCCCGGATAAAAGCGTGCCAGCGGGACGAGGGGTGCCTCCGGGCCGGGAGCGGCGGTGGCCGTCCGTTCCACCGCCCAGCCTCGCGGCAGGGCGATGGAGAAGCCGGTTCCCGCCGGCAGGCCGTCGCGGACCAGGACGTCCAGATAGGTGGCTTCGATCACCGGGCGCGGCGACAGCGGCGCCGTCAGCAGGGTCGGCAGTCTGGGGTCCATGGTCTACTCTCCCGTCGCGAGGCCGGCCGGACTCATGGCCCGGCGCTCCGTTCCCGGCCGGTGTAGCGGGGGCCGACGCTGAGGTCCACATCGGCCTTCAGGCCCAGCAAGGCCGCGGCCTCGCCCGCCAGACCCATATGGTAGCGCCCGGTCTCCAGATCCTTGAAGGCATGGGCGGACGCCCCGGCCCCGACCGAGCCGGCGGACGCGCCGCCCTTCCCGCGCAGGCTGATCGTGTAGTCGGTGAAGGGGATCGGGATGTTGATCTCGCCCTTGAGGTCGCCGGAGGCCGCCGCCGCACCGGCCTTGGCGCCCAGCGCGATGCCGGCGCGCCGCCCGTCGGAGCCGATCAACCCGTCGGCCTTGGCTTCGGCCTGCATCAGCGAATATTCGCCGCCGCCCTCGGCCCAGGGGTTGTTCTTGTCGGTGCCGGCGAACAGCGTGCCTTCCTGCGAGACCATCACCGCCTTGGCCGATGCGGTGCCGCCGATGCCATGGACGATGCCGCCGGCGGCCTTCGCTTCAGCGGTCAGGTTCTCCATCTTGTGGGAGCCGCCGACATAGCGGTTCCCCAGATGGCCGGCATGTTCCATCTTCACCATGCCGACGCCGACCTCGCCCTTGGCCTGTCCCAGCAGGCCCTGGCGCTTCGCCTCGCCGTCGGCCATGGCGTAGAGCGCGCTGACATTGTCGTCGCCGCCCGCCCGCTTCAGGAAGAGCGGCTTCTTCGGGCAGGGGGCGACCGGCGCGCCGGGCGGCGCAGGCGCCGCCGTCTGCGCCGCCGCCTGTCCTGCACGGGCCGCGGCGGGGGCCGCCGGCGGGGCCGGCGGCGGCGCCACGACCAGCCGCTGGCCCGACGCGATCATGTTGGGGTTGGAGATGCCGTTCAGCCGCTGCAGCTCGGCCACGGTGGTGCCGTTGCGCCGGGCGATGGCGGACAGCGTCTCGCCGCGCTGGACGGTATGGACGGTCATCGTGTGGCCCCCGCCATGCGAGGAGCCGCCGTCAGCGCGGCGGTGATCTGGTCGAGCCGCGCGTCGGCGTCGCCCGGCCCGTCCAGCCCCGGTCCTTCCAACAGGGCGCCGAGCCAGGCGAACTCCTCCCGCCGGGCATGGTCGGCCGGGAAGGCCGCCAGGATGTGGACGTAGCGGGTGATCTGCCGCTCGGTCTCCATGCCGTGGGCGGAAGCAGCGGCGAGCGCCGCCTCGATCCGGGCGGCGACCTCCCCGGCCGGGATTTCGGGGGCCTCCCGCGCCATCATCGCCGCCGCGGCGGCACGCAAGCGGTCATGGAAGGCGTCGGCGCGCGCGGCGTGGAGCTGCCCCTGCTGGCGGTCGGAGATGCGCAGCATGGCTCAGCGCTCGCCCGGCCACAGGATGCCGGTCCAGACCAGCAGCGCGGCGACGCCGCCGGCGAGAAGGAACAGCGCCATCAGGGTGAAGCCGGCGGTCTGCGCCAGATCCGGCGCACGGTCGCGCAGGATGGCGTCGGCGATGGCGCCCTTGGCCTCGATCCGGGTGAAGAGGGCGCGCAAGCGGCCGACAAAGCCGGTGACGAGCGCCGGGGCCGCGAGGGCGAGCATGCCGCCGCCCAGCCCGACGAACAGCGTCTTGTAGGCCCGGGCGGCAAGATCGCGGTTGCCGCCGAACAGCGGCAGGGTGCGCTCTCCCAGCACGGAAAGGCCGATCAGGGTCAGGAGAAGGAGAAACGCCGCGAGGAGCAGGCGTCCTTCGGTCGAGGACGGAAGCGGATCCATAACCCTTTGGAACCCTTTGGCCGGTCGGGGTGAAAACGGGCAAGCGGGAGATTCACAAAAGCAACCGCGCCTGTCCACTCCGTTCACCGTCCATATCATTCGGCATCGCAACGCCGTCAGGCGGCAACGCCCAGCCGTCAGGCGTTGACGATCGCCGGCATGGCGAGGGCCTGGTAGCTGTCGCGCTGCTCGGTCAGGCTCAGCAGCAGGTCGGTCAGGCTGTCGCGGGCGAAGGTGTCGGAGGTCTCCGCCAGCTTGCGGCGCACGACGCCGATGAACTCCTCCAGCACTTCCAGGTGCAGTGTGGCGGAGGCGAGGACGTCCTTGGCGATCGGGGCGGTCATGATGGCGGTCTTTCGCGTGAGAGAGAAGGCGGAAGGAACGGCAGGATCAGGCGGCGAGCGCGGTGACGGGCTGAACAGTCGCGAGCACGGCGCGGTAGGTCTCGCGCTGCTCGGTCAGGCCCGCAAGCAGGTCGGTCAGGCTGTCGCGGGTGAATTCGCTGGTGGCGCCGTTCAGCTTCGACTGGGCGATGGCAATGAATTCATCGACAACATCCAGGTGCAGAGCGGAGGAATTGAAGATCTCGGCAGCGCAATCGGTCTTGGACATGGCGGCGATCCCTGTATTCGTGGCGGAGGCTTTTGCCCGTTCTGATGAGCTTATTGAGACATCCGGCCAGTTAACGAGGTGTTAAGATCACCGATTGGTCCCAGGTCGATTGGTGATTACCACTTCCAAGAAAAACGCCGCCGAACGCCGCTTTACGATTTTGCGGTAGGATTACTTCTTTAGATTGGACATGAAAAAACGCGGCCGGTTGCCCAGCCGCGTCCTTCACTGTCGGTTGGCCCCGATCGGGCCAACCCCATCAGACCGCCTGCGGCAGCCCGTGGATGTAGCCGACGCCGCCGCTGCGGCGGTTGCGGTAGGCATCGTCGATCAGGCTGGCGACGCTGTCCTTGACCTTGTCGTGCAGGCCCTTCTCCCAGTCGCCGGGGTGCTGGAAGTTGCTCATGATGTAGGAGAAGCCGTTGACGTCGTCGACCGCCTGCAGGCCGGTCGATTCGGCCCCCGCCGGGCAGGACAGCAGGCGGGCCAGCTGCCTAGTGTCGACGTTGTAGGCCCACAGGAAGTTGTTGACGTGGTTGCCGCTGTCCTCGCCGATGAACAGGGTGCGCAGCTTCTCGGAGAACTTCAGGTTGTCCGGGTTGGCGATCAGGTCGGCGTCGGCGGTGTTGCCGAGCGCGTCCGGGGTGGCGAGGTCGCGGCCGACCAGGGCGGGGACCGGGCTGAAATGCACCGGCACCCAGTCGCTGGCGATGGCGGCGCCGGCGAGGTCGGTCTGGCCGGCCTTCATCGGCAGCTGGTAGACGGCGCCGGCGTTGATCGCCTTCACCTTGATGCCGCTCTTGCCGTCGCTCATCGACTTGTAGATGTAGGACACCGCCATGTAGGCGGTCTTGTCCTTGGCGTTGACGGTGACGCCTTCCAGCTTCGACAGGGCCAGCGTGGCGCCGACGGTCGGGGCGTAGCGGTGGGTTTCCAGGAAGGCGGCGGCCTTCTCCATGCCCGGCTTGAACCTGACCCACTGGGGCTTGCCGTTGAAGCCGATGGCGGTGAAGGACGGGTCCTTCGGATCCTCCTTTTTCACCTCGACGATGTCGGCGGCCTTCAGGCTGTCGGCCAGCTTCTCGATCTCGGCGCTGGTGGCGTGGCCCAGCTTGACCCACTTCAGCGCGAAGGCGCCGCCCTTGTCGATGTCCTTGCCCTCTTCCTGCTCCATCCTGGCGGCATAGAGGGTGCCGGCCGACAGATCCTTGGCCTTGTCGGCGATGAACATGAACAGGCCGCCGTTGGTGGTGTCGTCGCCCATCAGCACGGTGCGCTCGTCCGGCATCACCTGCACCAGCTCGTGCGAGATGCGGCCGAGATTGTAGTGCTTCCTGATGGTGCCGGTGCCGTCGGGGTTCACGAACACTTCCGGCATGTGGCCGTAGTGATAGGGGTTGGCCTTGGTCTCGTCGCCGAACAGGTTCTTGCTGTAGGCGCGGAACTGGTCGTCGAGGGCGGTCGCGTCCGGCTCGTACTCCTCGCTCGACAGGTGGGTGTTCCAGGGCGACAGGCTGGCGCCGCAGGTGATCCACAGACCGTGCGCCGGGCTGGTGTCGACGTTGTGGTACTGCACCAGCTTCAGCGCGCCGGTTTCCTTGTTCTGGTCCAGCGTCAGGACGGCGATCGGCGACGGCAGCTTGCCGTACATCGAGGCGTCCTTGGAATCGCGGCTCGCATATTCGAACTGGACGACGGCGAACAGGGTGTTGCCGGTGACGCCGGCCACCTTGGCGCCGGGGATCGGAGCCAAAAGGTTGCAGCCGTCCGGGCAGTCGGAGAAGAACTGCGCCGGGGTCGCCATCGACCGGTCGAGGATCGGCTTGCCGTCGATGTCGGTATAGCCGCCGGCCAGGATCGTGCCGCCCTTGCCGTCCGGAACCTGATCGCCGGTGATGAACAGCGGCTGGTAGCCGAGAGCGAAGCTCTGCTTCGTGCCGTCGGCCCAGGTCACGACCATGCTGGACTCGACCATGGTCTTGGCCTGCGCGGCGGCGGTGGTGGGAGCGGCCATGCCGACGAACTCGACGGCGACCGGCGCGCCCTTGGCGGCGGCTGCATCGGCGCCCGAGGCGAACAGCAGCTCCCCGGCGCCGATGCCGGCGACCGGCAGCAGCGGCAGCCCGGCAAGGGCGCGCAGCACGGAGCGGCGCGACGTCTCAGGAAGATTGGCGGACGGATTGGTCATGACTGGTCTCTCCCGAACCCTCATCAGGGCAAGCGGCTGGCGTGGCCGCGCCGCCGGGCCGTTTGGGGTGCCGGACGACGCAGCCTTGTTATTGGCGAGCGGCGGGAGGCTACCGCGGGGATGTTACAATTTGACGGTCGCCCCCCGTTCGATGGGGTGCCGACCATCCGTCGGTCAGCGCGCGCTGAGCATGCAGGTGCGGTCGGACGGCATGGGCAGGACCACCGGCTTGCCGTCGGCCCCGGTGCCGCGCACCTCGCGTCCTCCGGGTTTTCCGCCGGCTTGGCCGCCGGTGGCGGGCAGATCGACGATCTCCGGGTCCGCGACCTGCCCGGCGACGGTCCATTGCCGGGTCTGCGGGTCCTGGCAGCGCAGCTCGTACCGGCCCTTCATCGGCTCGGCGGCGGCCGGGGAAACCGCTGTGGATGCAAGGGCGCCGGTCAACAGAAGGGCGGCCATCGGAGCGGACAGGGCGAAACGGGTCATCGGGATCCTCCTCAACTGGCTTTGTCCGGGGATTGGGGTCGGGACAGCACCCGCGCGATGTCGGCCTGCCAGATCATGCTGACCAGCGCGATCTGGGTCAGGAGGTGCATCTCGCCGCGGCCGATGGCCTCCAGCAGCTCCGCCTGCGTCAGGAACAGGATCTCGGTGTCCTCCAGATCGTCGGCGACCGGTTCGGCGACGCGGCGGCAGCCGGTGGCGTGGAACATGTGCGACCAGGCCCCGCCCTGGTTGGCGTTGACGATGTAGGCGCCGAGATCGGTCCATGCCTCCGCCTCCATCCCCGTCTCCTCCATCAGCTCGCGCTTGGCCGCGGCCAGCGGGGCCTCGTCGGGGGACAGGTGGCCGCCGGGAAAGACCAGACCGACCTTACGCGGCCCGTGGCGGTATTGGCGGTAGGTGACGATCCGTCTGTCCGCGGTCTCGGCGAAGATGCAGGCGAAGGAGGGCTGGTCGAACTGGTAATAGTCGTCGATCCGCCGCCCGTCCGGCAGTTCCACCGTCTCCACCCGCACCTTCAGGAAGGGATCGGCGTCGAGCAGCTCGCGGCTGCCCAGCACGGTCCAGGGGTGGTGGAGGCGGTAAGGGCGGTGTCCGGGCATGGGAGGGCCTGTTCTGTGACGGGAGCACGTTCCGCGGCGACGCGATCGCCGGGGAGAGGCCTACCAGCAGCCGTCCACTTCCGTCCAGTCTCCCTCTCGGAGAGGGGGCAAAGGGCTAGGAACGCGATGCAGGAAAGAACATTCTCCAGCGCAGGGCATAATATTTTGCAAATACCAAGCACCAGAGCGTCAAATGAGAGAATATCCGTTAATAGACCTCCCTTATGCGTGTATAAAATGAAACGAGATGTGATGAATTTTTGCTGACTGCCTATTTGCATTGAGCCGGTTTGGCAAAATGCTTATCGGTTTGCGTCCATTTCCATCAAGAGCCATGCAGACCGAATCCAATTCCCCCATTCCGCGCCTGATCCATCAGACCTGGAAGACCAGTGACGTCCCGCCGGAACTCCAGGGCTTTCAGCGCAGCTGGACCGGATGCAATCCCGGCTTCGCCTACCGGTTCTGGACCGACGACGACATCGGGCGCTTCGTGGCGGAGGAGCATCCGGCATTGCTGCCGGTCTTCCACGGCTATGCCGACCCCATCGCGCGCATCGACCTGGCCCGCTACCTGATCCTGCGCCGTTTCGGCGGGGTCTATGCCGATCTCGACTTCGAATGCCTGCGCCCGATCGACGGGCTGCTGGAGGGCCGGAGCTTCATCGTCGGGCTGGAGCCGGAGGAGCATGGCCGGCTGGCAAAGGCGGCGGAGCGCGGGCTGCCGCGGATTCTCTGCCCGTCCTTCCTCGCCTCCGTCCCCGGCCATCCCTTCTGGGACCATCTGCTGTCCCGGCTGGTCGAGGCGCGGCAGTGCGGGGACGTGCTGGACGCCACCGGCCCCTTCCTGCTGACCCGCGCCCACGCCGCCTATGAGGGGGCCCGGTATGAGGATGGCCCGGCCGCGGTGACGGTGCTGCCGCCGGAGCTGCTCTACCCCGTCACCAAGGACGATTGCTGGAGCGGCCGCCTGTTCGACCCGGTCTTCTGGGAGCGGGCGACGCGCGACGCCTATGCCGTCCATCACTGGGAGGGGACATGGTTCCGCGGGGCGGCGGAGCGCGGCGCCGGGCTTGGCGCCGGATTGCCCCGGCAGGTCGCGGCGGTGGTGACCGACGGGCGGCCGGAAGGCGAGCGGGCGGCCGTGGCTCATTCACCCATCACCGGGGCGGAAGGGCAGCCGCTGATCTCCTGCCTGATGGTCACCAGGGGGCGGAGCAGCTTGCTGAAGTTCGCCATCGAGGGCTTTGCGCGCCAGACCTATCCCAACCGCGAACTGGTCGTCGTCTGCGACAGCCCGGCGCTGCCGCAGGACGACCCGCTGGAGCGCGCCATCCGCGATGCGGGGTGCCCGAACATCCGCCTGATCCGGGTGGAGGCCGCCTCCCCATCCGGCTCCCAGCCCGGCAGCTTGACGCTGGGCGAGCTGCGCAACATCGCCGTCGACCAGGCGGCCGGCCGCTATGTCTGCCAGTGGGACGACGACGACCTCTACGACCCCTGCCGGCTGGAGATGCAGCAGCGGGTTCTGGCCGCCGCCGGCGCCCAGGCCTGCCTGCTCGGCCGCTGGATGATCTGGTGGCCGGCGGAAGACCGGCTGGCGGTGTCCCCCGAACGGGACTGGGAAGGCTCGCTCCTGTGCGAGAAGGCGGCGATGCCCCGCTACCCCGCCCTCCGCTGCGGCGAGGACACGCCGGTGGTCGAGCAGCTGCGCCGCAGTGCCCGCGTCGTCCGCATGGACCTGCCGCGGCTCTACACCTACGTCGTCCATGGCGGCAACACCTTCACCGCTTTCCATTTCGAGGTCCACTGGCAGACGGCCACCGCCCGTTTTGACGGCGGGCGCTGCCGGGCCGTGCTGGAGGAGATGGGAAAGCGCCTGCCGGTGGAGGCCTACCGCCGGGCCGTCCCTGTCCCCACCCCTGTCCCCACCCCTGTCCCCACCCCTGTCCCCGCCACCGTTGCGGCGCGGCAGGACCGCGTGCTGGTGCTGACCCCGGTGAAGGACGCTGTCGCCCATCTGCCGCGCTACCTGGAGCTGCTCGGCCGGCTCGACCATGATCCGTCCCGCCTGTCGCTGGGCTTTCTGGAGGGGGACAGCCGCGACGGGACCCATGACTGGCTGGCCGGCCGGCTGCCGGAGCTGCGGGAGCGCTACCGCCGGGTGACCCTGCTGCGCCATGACCACGGCTTCCGGCCCGAGGGGCCGCGCTGGGCGCCGGAGATCCAGCGGCGGCGGCGGGAGGTGCTGGCGCGCTCGCGCAACCGGCTGCTGTCCGGCGCGCTGGGGGACGAGGACTGGGTGCTGTGGCTCGATGCCGATCTGGTCGATTACCCGCCGGACCTGCCGGCCCGGCTGCTCGCCGCCGGGCGCGACATCGTCGTCCCCCATTGTGTCCTGCCCGACGGGCGGACCTTCGACCTCAACAGCTTCCGGCTGGAGGGGGAGACGGAGGACCCGCGCCATCTGGCCGACGGCATCTTCCAGCCGCCGCGCGGCGCCGGACGGCGCTATCTCGGCGATTTTCCGGGAGAGGAGGCCGTGCCGCTGCACGGGGTGGGCGGCACGGCCTTGCTGGTGCGCGCGGACCTTCACCGCGAGGGGCTGTGTTTCCCACCCTACAGCCATCGCGGCTACATCGAGACGGAAGGGCTGGCGGCGATGGCGCGCGACATGGGCATCACCGCCTGGGGTCTGCCGGGCCTGCGCATCGTCCATGCCGATCACTGACAGGCGAAGCATCATGCCGACCACCCAACATCCCGTCGCCGACAGCCTGGAGATCGCGGCCAGCATCGTCGTCTGCACCCATCGGCGGCCGGAGCTGCTCGGCGCCTGCCTGGACAGCCTGATAGGGCAGCGGGTGGGCGGCGGTTCTCCGGATCTTCTTCATGGAAGTCCAGGAGCCCACGAGATCCTGGTGATCGACAATTCCGCCCTGGCGGAGGGACGGCCGGTCGTCGAGAGCCGGCAAGCCGCCTTCGCCCTGCGGGGCGTGCCGTTGCGCCATGTCCTGGAGGAAAGGCCCGGCGTCAGCTTCGCCCGCAACCGCGGCGTGGCCGAGGCGGCCGGGGAACTGATCGTCTTCATCGACGACGACGAGCGGGCCTGCGACGGGTGGCTGGAGCGGTTGCTGGAGCCGTTCCACCGGCTGGGTGATGCCGTCGGCATCGTTGCCGGCGAGGTCGAGCCGGATTTCGGCGCCCTGCCCAGGCCCGGCTGGCTGGCCGACGACATGATGCATTTCTTCTCGTGCCGCTGGGGGTGGGACAGCGACTCCCGCTTCCTGCGCGAGAAGGAATGGTTCGGGGAAGGGAACTGCGCCTTCCGCAAGCGGCTGATGGACGGGCGTTCCTTCCCGACCGATCTCGGCCGCAAGGGGGATGGGCTGCTGACGAATGAAGGCATCGTCTTCATGGAGATGCGCAGCGCCGGAGCCGCCGCCTACTATGTGCCGTCCGCCACGGTGTCCCATTTCATCCATCCGGACCGGCTGAACCGACGCTGGCTGATGCGGCGGATGTTCTATCAGGGGGTCTCCAACCGCCTGACGCAACGGCACTATGGGGTGGCGGAGCAGCGCTGGGACTTCAACGTCAATCTGGCCAAGCTGGCCGACCTCGACGTCGAAAGCCTGGAGGGGGAAAGCCTGCGGGCGATGATCCGGCTGTATTACCAGCTCGGCTATGCCACGGCCCTGGCGATGAACTGAGGCAACCGGGCTCCGGTCCCGTTATGCTGCCGGGGCACGACGACGTCGTTTGCATTGTTGCCCTGAACACAAGGACGTAGGGAGGCAGGGGAAAGCCGATGGCCATGGACGGTGTCGAGCATCGCGTGCTGTACCGCGACCCGCGTTTCTACGCGTCCTTCCCGTCGCTGACCGCGGGGCGGGACGGTTCGGTGCTGCTCGCCTTCCGGCGGGCGCGGGACCATCGCTGGCTGCGCGGGGCTACGTTCCGGGCGGGAGAGGCCGGGTTCAACCATGTCGACCATCTCGATTCCCGCTCCCAGACCGTCCTGCTGCGGCTCGGCCCCGATGCGGAACCGCTGGGGGAGGCAACCGCCCTGCCCCCCGATCCGCAGGCGGCCGACCAGGATGCCAGCCTGCTCACCTTGCGCGATGGCCGCATCCTTTTGACCGGCTTCCGCTGGTACCCGGTGCCGGCGGCCGACGGAGAGGCGCTGCGGGCGCTGGGCTTCGGGCTGGCGGGAAGCCCGCAGAAGACCGGCGACCTCTACCTGTTCTGGGGCGGCTACAGCCGGCACAGCGACGATGACGGGCGGAGTTGGACCCCGCACCGCGACCTGCCCCCCCTGCCCGGCCATCCCGACATCGTGCCGGGCCAGCGGCCCTTCCATGGCGGGGCGGTGCGCGGCCGGGCGGTGGAGGCGCCGGACGGCACCATCCTGCAGACCGGCTACACCCACCACCCCTCCACCGGCACCTATGCCAGCCACCTCTTCGCCTCCACCGACCGGGGGGAGAACTGGGTGCACCGGGCGATCATCGCTCTCGATCCCGAGGCCAAGGCCGGCTTCTGCGAGACGGCGCTCTATCTGGATGCCGACGGCGTGCTGCACGCCTTCCACCGCACCACCGGGCTGGACGACCATCTGGCGACCTCTCGCTCGACCGACCTCGGCCAAAACTGGGAGCCGTGGCGGCGCCATGCGGTGGTCGGCCATCCCTATGACGCCTGCCCGCTGCCGGACGGCCGGCTGCTGCTGGTCGGCGGCTACCGCCATGCGCCCTACGGCGTGCGCGCCCGCCTCTACGACCCGCGCCGCCAGCAGCCGGACGAAGTGCCGGACCTGGTGCTGCGCGACGACGGGCCGGCGCCTGACCTGGGCTATCCCTGGGCTGCGGTGCTGCCGGACGACCGCGCCATGGTGGCTTATTACATCTGCGACGCCACGGGCCTGCGCGGGATCGAGGCGACGCTGTTCCGGCCGTGATGGGGAGGGGACCTGCGCCCTGCCGTGCCCTGACCGGCCGGCGGGGCGCGGGCTACCCTTCGCAACCATGGGAAGCCTCCTTCCTCCGCCTCCTGATCGAGTAGGGCGCGCGCGACCTCAACATCGCCCTGCTGCACCGCGACTGTCAGCAGGCGGCAGCGATCCGGCAGGGCAGCGGCCTTAACTTTCCCACGGGTTGACGATGGGAACCCCGCAATCCAGGAAATCCGCCACGTTCCTGGTTGCCAAGGCAGCGCCACGGGATGTCGCGATGGCGGCGATCTGCGCATCGAAGGCTCCGGTCGGTCGGCCCTGTTGCCGCCGTCCTGCCGCAATGGGCGCAAAGGCTTTTGCCGCCATGCTGTCGAAGGGCAGCACCCGGCCGGCGAAGTCTTCGGCAAACATCTGCTCTGCCGCCATCAGGAGATCGCTCCGACGTCGCCCCTCCGGCAGCAGGGCGAGGCCGAACAGGATTTCCGCCTGGGTGATCGTTGTCGTGAACAGGGTGGCGGCGGAGCGCCCGGCGAACCAGCGGAGTACGGCTTCGGACGGGGTTGGGCGCATCAGTTCCGAGAGCACGTTCGTGTCGAGGACGATCATCAGTCGAAGTTCGGCGGTGTCCGCAGGGGCGCGCGCTCCACCTCCGCCAAATCGACACCGTCGAGCCGCGCGAACCGCTGGTGGATGGCTTCCCCAAGATCCGGCGCCGGCTGGTTCTCTTCCGTGAGTGCCGCGCGCAGGATGTGGCGGGCCTCATCCTCCATGGAGCGGCCGTGATGGGCGGCCCGGATCCGCAGCCGGGCCTTCAAGGGATCCTCGAGGTTCCGGATCGTGATGCTGGCCATCGGTCGCTCCTGAGCATGTCGGGAGAAGGTTAGACAGTGATTGCATTGATTTCAATGATAGCGTCCTGCCCTCTCTACCGCCACTCTCGCCCGTCCATATCCTGGTACACCCCGAACCGGCCGCGCACCGCCAGCCAGTCCTCGGCCAGCATCTCGAAGATGTGCAGGTCGATCTCCTGCCCGTCCTTCACCACCTGGCGCTTCAGCACGCCGACCGGGCGGTAGCCGATCATCGGCTGGCCTCTCAGCAGGCGGGGGCTGTTGGTGCCCAGGATGTGGTTCACCACCTTGCGCAGCCCCAGCGTGAAGAAGACGTGGTTCAGCATGTAGGCGAAGTTCAGCGGGGCCGCCCCCATCCGCCCTGCCCGCTCGCCCATCAGCACGCCGACGGTGGCGATCTTCCATTCCCGCTCGGTCACGGTGATGGAGACATGGCCGGCCGGCACGCCATCGACGCAGAGGATGCGGTGGACATAGTCGTCCCGTTCCGCACAGCGCCGCAGCCACGTCTTCTGCCGCTCCACGTCGTAAGCCACGCTGGTCAGCATCTGGCTGGCGATGTCGGGCCGGGTGCGCCAGTCGAGCAGCAACTGGGCGTGCTCCTCCGTCGGCTCGATGAAGGTCAGGGCGCCGCTCATCAGGCAACCTCTCCCAATTGCCGCAGCATCGCCTGATGGAAGTCGAGGATGCGGCGCTCGCGCCAGCCGTAGATGCCGGTGATGTGGGGAAGATCGGCGATGCCGGGCCGGCCCTGCTGCACCGCCTCGCAGACAGGACAATCCTCGGCGATCACGGCGCCGGCGGAGTCGATCAGATAGGTGGCGGTGGAGCGGTGGAAGGCCTGCTCGCGCGCCGTCTCCAGCCGGGTGGTGGGCAGGAACAGCTGCCACCGCAGCACCGAGGCGTCGGCGGCGACCGGGTCGATCCGGTGCGGGATCACCGTGGCCCCGTAGAAGGTCGCCAGATAGAAGTTCGGGAAGATGAAGGTGTGGCGGTAGAACGACTCGTCGGCGAAGCGGCGCATGCGCAGCTTGGCGTCCAGCTTCGCCCACCAGCCGACGGTGCCGTCGGCCAGCAGCCAGCGGGAATCGCTGTTGGCGCCGTGGCGTTCGGTGACGAGGTGGGTCTGCCAGTCGGGATGGACCGCGGGGTGGATGGTGTCGGGATGGACGGTGGAGCCGTGGAAATCGTCCATCGTGTTCTCGACCAGCGCCTTCCAGTTGGCCTGGAACGCAATGCCGACTGGTGGCTGCGGGTTCAGGCAGTTGGCCGACATCATGGCCAGCCGCTCGCCATAGGGCGCCAGATGCTGGGCCAGGGTCGGCCCGCCGTCCCCGCCTTCCTTTGGCGCCACGCGGGCGAAGACCAGCGCGCCGCAGCGGTCGATCTGCAGGGGCCGCACCCGCTCCCCGTCGCGGCACACGCCCTCCATCGCCCCGCCGCGGCGCTGCAGCTCGAAGCGCAGCCCGGCCATTTCCGCGGTCAGGACATTCGTGTCGTCGAACACGCCCATGTAGAGCCAGCAGCGGCCGAAGACCCGCTCGCGCTCCTGGGCGAAGGCCTCGTCGGTCCAGAAATGGTTGTGGGGCAGGAAGGTGCCGTCCTCGGGGGCGATGCTCTGGACGGGATGCGCGCTCATGCCGGCAGCTCCGCATCGGCGGTGATGGGATAAAGGGTGACGGTGCGGGAAAAGCGGCTATCTGCGCCGGCTGGCGCGGCGCTGTGCAGCACCAGGGCGCCGTCCGGGGCCAGATGGAGGCGCAGGTTGGCCGCCTCGATGCGCTCCCAATCCCCGGCCGGCTCCAGCGCGTCGCCGCGCCGGGGGAAGGCGTCGGAGAGGGCGGCCAGCCGGGCGAAGGGGCCGCTTCCCAGTTCCTCCTCCAGCGAGGGACCCTCGGCCGCCACCCGGACGAAGACCAGCCGGCCGCAGCGGGCCAGCGAGGCCGGGTGCAGGGCCAGCCGCCGGCGCCCCTCGGCCTCCAGCTGGAAGTCGGTCGGGTTGAAGGGCAGCCCCACCGGCACGCCGTCGGCGTCGAAGCTCCAGCCGTGATAGGGGCAGCGCAATGGGCTGCAGCCCGACGGCTCGCCATGGATCACGGCGAAGCGGTGGGTGCAGACGTTGCGGAAGGCGACCACCCGTTTCTTGATGTTCTGGGCCACCAGCGGCACCGCCCCCACCCGCGTGGTGACGAAGGCGTTGGGGCTGGCGAGGTCGTCCTCCATGCAGAGGTGGAACCAGCGGCTTTCAGGGCAGATTTTGGGAGATCCGTTCTGCATGGCGGGCCTCAGGCGGTGCGGCCGCCGTCCACCGTGACGATGGACCCGGTCATCCAGCGGCTGGTGTCGGCGAGCAGATAGGCGATCATGTGGGCGATGTCGTCGGGATGGCCGAAGCCCAGCGGCTGCAGCGTGCGCAGATGCTCGTACTGCTCGGCGGTCAGCTTCTGCTTGCCGCGCTCGATCAGCTCGGTCTCGACGATGGAGGGGACGACGCAGTTGACGCGGATGCCGTCGCTCAGCAGCTCCACCGCCAGCCCCTTGGTGGCGGCGATGATGCCGCCCTTGCTGGCGGCATAGACGACGTTGCCCGGCGAGGCCGCCGTCGCAGCGGTGGAGGAGATCAGTGCAATCGCCGCCCGCTCGGCATGGCAGCCCTTCTGCCGCAGCCCGCGGGCGAGCGCGAGCGCGCTGCCCAGGTTGGCCCGCATCACCTCGTCGAAGAAGGCGGCGGAGAAGATGCGGATCGGCCGCAGCGTCTGGATGCCGGCGCAATGCGCGATGCCGTCGAAGGGTGAATCGTCGGCGCACAGCCCCTTCACCCAGCCCGGCACGGCTTCCAGATCCGACAGGTCGAAGGGGGCGATGGCATGGTCGTCCCCTTCCAGCCGGTCGGCGGTCCCGGCCAGCCGTTCCTCGTCGCGGCCGTTCAGCACCAGCCTTGCGCCGAGCTTCGCCAGCACCACCGCCGTCGCCCGGCCGATCCCGGCCGACGCCCCGGTCACCAGGATGCGGCGGCCGGTCAGGTCCATGGGGTTGTAGGCGGCTGTCATGGCGGGAGAATCCTGGTTGGTGGCGTGTCGGGACGCGGACCATAGCACAGGGGCGACACGCTCCCCGCTGCGGCTTTTTCGATTGAACGGCGGATGGTGCCTGGCCGGAGGTGCCGTCTGCTGCAATTGTCCGCAATCAATCTTCCGGAAACCAATCCGGGGCCACTGTGCGCTATGGTTTGGGCTATGGTGCCGACCACCGATTTCCGAAGAGGCCCCCGCCGGGCCCTTGAACACGCGAAGGACAGGACTGCCATGAAAGCCATCATCGACGGCATCCGGATCGCCGGCCTGCGCGCGGTGGTGCCGCCCCAGCGCCATTCCTTCGTCGAGGATCCGGGCATGTTCACGGTGGAGGAGATGAAGAAGCTGGCTGCCACCATCGGCGTCCAGGAACGCCGCGTGCTGCCGCCGCCCTATTGCGCGTCCGACCTCTGCCTCGCCGCGGCGGAAGGGCTGATGCAGCAGCTGGACTGGGACCCGGCGACGGTGGAGGTGCTGGTCTTCGTCTCGCAGGATGCCGATTACGTGCTGCCGGCCACCGCCTGCATCATGCAGCACCGGCTGGGGCTGCCGACCAGTGCCGCGGCCTTCGACGTGCCGCTGGGCTGCTCGGGCTATGTCTACGGCCTGTGGATCGCGGCAAAGCTGCTGGGCGGATCGACGGCCAAGCGGGCGCTGGTCCTGTGCGGCGACAACCCGACCCGTTACCTGCACCCCGAAGACCGCGCCACCCTGCCGCTGTTCGGCGATGCTGGATCGGCCACCGCCCTGGAGGTGGATGCCGCTGCTCCGCCCATCCCGGTGGTGATCGGCACCGACGGCGCCGGCGCGCCGCACATCTTCGTCAAGGCCGGCGGCAAGCGCCATTGCCTGATCCCGCCGGTCGGCACCGCCGGTCGGATCGCCGACGAGGAGGCCGCCGCCCAGCTGGAGCGCGACTCCCGGCTGACGCTGAACGGGGCGGAGGTGTTCTCCTTCACGCTGCGCGCCGTGCCGCCGCTGCTGCGCGAGGCGATGGAGCATGCCGGCACCGACGTCGAGGGCATCGACCGTTTCGTCCTGCACCAGGCCAACGCCTTCATGCTGGAGCATCTGCGGAAAAGGGTGAAGGCGCCGGCCGACCGTTTCGTCATCGACATGCAGGGCTTCGGCAACACCAGCTCCGCCTCCATCCCGCTGGCGATATGCCACAGCATGGGGGCGCAATTGGCGGCCGGGCCGGTGAAGACGCTGATGGCCGGCTTCGGGGTCGGCTGGTCCTGGGGGGCGATGGTGGCGGAGCTGGGGCCGATGCCGGAGCCGCAGGTGGTGGATTTGCCGGAAGGCTATCCGGTGCTGGCTGTTTGAGGGAACGCCCGATGTCCTTCGATCCGGCATTCGCGGCGGAGCCTGCGGGTCTCGACGCACAGCTTACCCTGGCGGCGCGCCTGATCCGCGACAATCAGGCGGCCAAGCTCGGCGGTATCCTGCGCCGCCAGTCCGTCCGCTTTCCCGCCCGCTTCCCCAATGACCCGCGGTGGCGCCTGCTGTCCGCTCTCGCTTGGTACGTCACCGGCATGGACCGTGCCTTCGCGTTGAGCGAGGCGCAGGCGGCGCGGACCATTGCCCCCGGCTTCTGGCCGGCTCACTTGGCCGAGGCTCATCTGCTCTGCGAGATCCGCGAGATGGAGTTGATCCACGGGGATTTCTCCGAGACCTGGCGGCATGGCCGGCGCAGCCGGCGCCGGCCGGACGAGGACTGGTTCCACGAGGCGCTGGACGCGGCGCAGATGGCGTTGGCCCTGGCGCCGGGAGCGGAGGTGTGGAACGACGTCGGCGCCGTCCATGCCGCCGGCGGACGGTTCGACTTGGCGGCGGAGGCCTTCGAGACCGCCCTGGGCTTCGATCCCGGACAGCGCCATGCGATGGCCAATTACGCCGTCGCCCTGCTGGCAACCGGGCAGGCGGAGCGGCTGCGCGACTATCTGGACCGGAACCGGCTGCCGGTGCGGCTGCCGGAATGCCTGGCAGAGGTTGCGGCCGAGGACCGCGTCGGCGCCCTGGCGCAGCCGCCGGAACCGGGCGAATGGCGGCGGACGGCCGTCTTCAGCCAGCATTGGTGGCGCGTGCTGCCGTCGATGATCGATCCGGCGGAGGAGGTCCCATGCGCCTGAGCATCGCCAAATGCGTCTGGGGCGCGCGCTATGTCCGGACCATGCTGGACGTCAATTTGCCCAGCCTGCTGGCGCCCGGCAACGTGCCGGCCGCCGCAGCCCGCCTGCCGCTGGAGCATCTGCTGGTCACCACGCCGGCCGACCGCGCGGTCATCGAAGCCCATCCGGCCTATCAGGCCCTGACGCGCCTGATCCCCTGCCGGATCGAGCCGCTGCAGGAGATGGCCGCCACCCCGGACTATATGGGCCAGATCAACCAGATGAATCTGGCCCACCGACAGATCCTGGCCGATTGCCGGGCACGGGGCGCCACCTGGGTCTTCGACCAGCCCGATCATGTCTGGGGCGACGGTTCGCTCGACCATCTGGCGACATTGGCCCTGCGGGGGGCGCGCTGCGTCCTGTTCGCCGGCATCCGCACCAACCGGGAGCAGATGGTCCCCATCCTGGAGAACTGGCGCGGCGACGCGACGGGAACCGGACCGGTCATGGCCATCGGCAACGAGCCGCTGCTGCGGCTGGCGATCGAGCACATGCACGTCCATGACCAGATCCGCTTCTGGGGGCCGCGCTTCAGCACCATCGGCGCCCACAATGTCAGCTGGCGTGTCGGTTCCCATTCCTTCCTGCGGCGGGTGTTCTTCGCCCAGCCCTTCCTGCTGGCGCCGCCGAAGGAGGCGGTGGAGCCGCAGCGCTCCGTCGATCTCGACTATGTGGAACGGGCCTATGCGCCGGAGGAGCTGTCCACCATCGCCAACAGCCGCGATTTCCTGGTCGTCGAGGTGAGCGGCCGCTACCAGTTCCGGGAGCACACCCCCTATCCGCTGACCGTCCCCTATCTGGCCGCCTGGACGCGGCGCTGGATCACCGACCGCCAGATGGACGTCTTCAGCACGCCGATCCGCTTCCAGGCCGACGATACGCCGGAGCATCGCTGGCAGCGGATGGAGCGTTTTTCCGGCCGCATCGAGGCCGCGCTGCGCCGCAGCCACGCGCTCTACGAGGCCCAGACGGTGCTTGCCGCGGAACGGCCGCTGCTCGCGGCCCTGCTCGGGCGCCTGCTGCGCGACGACCATGCCCACCGCCGGCTGGCGCTTCCGGAACAGGCGAGCTTCTTCGCGCCTCCCGAGCCGGTTCTGGCGGAGTGGCTGGAACTGTCGGGCGCCGATCTGCGGACGGCGGTCGCCGGGCGTCTGGTCGCCGGACGGGTGGTCACCAGACGGGACTGGCCGGGACCGGTGCGGCTTCCGACCCTGGCCGGCGGGGTGCTGGACGTGTATCCGCATGCGGGGGGCGGGGTGACGGTCGGCGGGGTGCACCTGACGCCGCTCGACCTGCCCGGCGGCCTGCGACTCTACAGTCCGGCCGCCATTCTTGCCGATGTCGAGCAAACGCTTTCAGGAGAGTGCCTGGAATGACCCCCTATGACGCCCTTCCGCCGCAGGCCTATTGGAAGCGTGCGCTCGTCGATACGGTGCCCGGCGACTATCTGCCTGCCAGCGACGTCGGAACGGCGATCCGCCGCGACACCCGTGTCGCCAGTGCCGGAAGCTGCTTCGCCCAGAACATCGCCCGCTGGCTGAGGGAGAACGGCTTCACCTACCTCGTCACCGAACCCGGTCCCGATGGTTTGGCGGAGGAGGAGCGGCGGGCGGCGGGCTGGGGTGTCTATCCGGCCCGCTTCGCCAACATCTACACCGCCCTGCAACTGCTCCAGCTGATCGAGCGGGCCTATGGGCGTTTTTCCCCGCGCGAGGATGTCTGGCGGTCGGAGGGGAGCTACGGCCCCGGCTGGGTCGATCCGTTCCGCCCCTTCATCCAGCCGGCGGCCTTCGCCACCCCCGCCGAACTGGCGGCCGACCGCGAGGCGCATCTGGCCGCGGCCCGGCGCATGTTCGAAGAGATGGACGTCTTCGTCTTCACCCTCGGCCTGACCGAGGCCTGGCGGTCGCTGGAGGACGGCGCGGTCTTCCCGGTCTGTCCGGGGAGCCGGGGCTGCGGCCGTTTCGATCCCGCCCGCCATGCCTTCGTCAATTTCGGGGTGGGCGAGGTCGTTGCGCATCTGGAGGCTTTCCTCGACCGTCTGGAGGAGGTCAATCCCCGGGCCCGCGTCATCCTGACCGTGTCGCCGGTGCCGCTGGTGGCGACGATGGAGCCGCGCGACGTGCTGCAAAGCACGGTCCATTCCAAGTCGGTGCTGCGCGTGGCCGCCGGCGACATCGCTGCCCGCCGTCCGCAGGTCGATTATTTCGCCTCCTACGAGATCATCACCGGCACCTTCCAGACCGACCGCTACTATGCCGCCGACCGGCGCAGCGTGACGCCGGAGGGCGTGGCCCATGTCATGCGCGCCTTTTCCAGCCTGTTCGTGGCCGGGGACGAAGCGAAGGGGGATGGTCCGGCGGAAGCCGCCGTTTCCGCTGTTCCTTCTTCCACCGTTCCTTCCGCTCCCTCCTCCGCTGCATCGGACACCGCTCCGCCTCCGGTGGAAAACCTGCCCGAGATCATCTGCGAGGAGGACATGGCATACGGGCGGCGGGGCAGCGATCCCTTGTCGGGGTTCGGCATACCGCTTTGCGATTTCTATCTCGATGGCTTCATCACCAGCTACATGCCGGCCGGCCATCCGCTGAACCCGATCTATCGCGATCTGCTTGCCACCCTGGCGCCCGATCGGCACCGGGTCCTGGAATCGCTGGAAGAGTGGCTGGACGCCCTTGCCAAGGCCGCGGCCGGACGGCGGATCGCCGCCTGTTTCGGAGCGTCGCACACCTGCATGATCCCCAACTGGCCCTATCCCATGGCCCAGCGGCTGGACAGCGCCGCCGCCGGCAAATGGGTGGTGGTGAATGCCGGCGTGTGTGGCTGGACGGTGTTCCGGATTGCCGATTTCATGCCAATCCTGAAAGGAGCGCTGGGCACCCGCGGGCTGCGGATCGACCGGGCGCTGTCACTGGACGGTGCGAATGACGTTCTTTACCGGCTCAATCTCCACTACAAGCATTTCGTCGCGACGGATCCGGAATCGGCCCTGCTCCAGGACGAGGGAGAGTTCCTGCGGCGGCACGGCTATCAGCTGCGGACGCTGCCGCCGCCGCCGTTCGATCTGAGCGTCACCGTGTCCAAGTTGGACGTCGGCGAGGATTATGGCCGCAATCCGCCTTGGATCTACCGCCCGCTGTCGGAGTGGACCGTCGATATGGTCCAGCGTTTCCTGTTTTCGGTCGATGTCACGCAGCGCATTGCCGAAGAACTCGGCTTTCCGCTGGTGAACATGCTGCAGCCGATGACCTATTGTCCGGAGCGTTCCCCGCAGGCGCATCAGACCAGGCGGAAATTCCGGCAGGCCTCCCCGGACGGCAATCTGGATTTCTTCCGGTGGAGGCAGGAGAACCGCATCTCGCTGCATGCAGGCGAGTACCAGATCCTCATCCCCCCGGAGGAGGCCCGCACCAACATCATATTCGATTTCACCGCTCCGGTGCCCTTCATCACGGAGCTATGGAGCGGGAAGGCGATGGAGCGGCCGGACCGTTTCGTCGATCTCAACGACCTCTATCACCGCACCGAGGCGGCCGGCATCGAAGGCTTCTTCCAGCCCGACTGCTATCATTATTCCCAAGCGGGGTCGTTGTGGATCGGCGAGCAGGCCGCCGGCCTGCTGCTCAGCAGGCAATGACCGGCGGGCGATGAGGTGGCGGCCCTGACGGCTATTTGAGGATCGCCGTCAGGAACTTGACCAGCGGGGCCTTCTCGATGCTGCGGCGATGGCCGACGATGCCGACCTTGATGGCGCCGGCGGCGTTGCCGATGAAGGCGGCGACGTCCATCGGGATCCCCGCCGCCGCCAGCGGCGAGGTCACCGCCAGGAAGGCGTCGCCGGCGCCCACCGTGTCCACCACCGTGTTGGTGAAGGCGGGAATGCGGTGGGTGCCGCGGTCCTTGCCGTAGCTGACGCAGCCCAGCTTGCCCTGGGTGACGATCAGGTTGGAGCAGTCGATCCGCGCCGGCAGCTTTTCCGAGGCGATGATGGCGATGTCGCTGAACTTGTCCCCCACCGCCAGCCGGGCCTCCGGCGCGTCGATGCAGACGAAATCCGCCCGCGGATAGCGGGTGATCATGTTGTAGCCCAGGTTCCCCGAATTGGTCTGGGTGTTGACCGCCAGGAAGCGGGCGTGACGGGTCAGCGTCTCCACCACCCGGTCGGTGATCAGCCCGTGCCCGAAATCGGTGGCGATCACCAGATCATAGTCCCCGGCCCGCTCGGCGATCATGGCGCAGAAGGCGTCCTCCTCCTCCTGGTCGAGGGGAGTGTCGTCCATCTCGTAGACTTCGAACAGCTTGCGCATGTAGCCCGGCTCCAGGAAGCGGGTCTTGCGCGTGGTCGGCTTGCCGGCGCGGCGGACGAAGTCCATGGCGACGCCGGGCTTCAGGCTGGCCCTGACCATCGCCTCGTCGCCGGCATCCTCGCCGATGGCGGTCAGGACGTCGACCCTGGCGCAGAGCGCGGCCGTGTGGTTGGCGGCGGCGATGACGCCGCCGGCGAACAGCTCGCGGTCGCGGTAGAGCGTCGCGATCATGTTCTCCTTGGGCGCCTTGGCCAGGGGAATGACGTAGCGGTACTCGTCGATGATGGTGTCGCCCACCACCAGCACCTTCAGGTCGCGCACGGCCTCCACCGCCCGCAGCATGACCGGCAGCAGGTCGCGGTCGCGCGCGTCCTCAAGATAGGCGTGCAGCTCGGCGTCGTAGACGCCGAGATACTTGTTGATCAGGCTGGAGCTGCTGAAGGTGATGTCGTCGGTGAAGGCGAGGCGGCCGCCATGGGCCTCCACCGCCTCCCGCTCGTCCACGATGCCGCCGGTGACGTCGTCGGCGGCGTTGGCGTATTCGGAGCCCTTCACATAGACGCTGGGCCTGACGGCGGACAGCGCGTTGACCGCGGTGGGGGCATGGTTCACCGCGACATAATCCACCTGCTCCAGGGCGGCCAGCATCTGCGCCCGCAGCAGTTCGGAGAAGACCGGCCGCCCCGGCCCCTTGTTGACGTAGCGGTCGGCGGTGACGGTGACCACCAGCATGTCGCCGTGGGTGCAGGCCTCCTCCAGATGGCGGACATGGCCCAGATGCAGCAGGTCGAACACGCCGTGGCAATGGACGACCTGCCGCCCGGCGGCGCGCGCCTCGGCGACGATGGCGCCCAGATCCTCCAGGGTCTTCACCTTGTCGCGGGTCTGGCGATGCCGTCCGGCTCCCATCGCCCCTTCTGCGAGTCCGCCGAGGTCAGTCACGGTCATGTCCCCCACCCTGTCCTGCGGCACGCCTCGCGTGCCGGTTCCTTCCAACGATGTTTCTTCAGCGGCCCAGATACTTGAACCAGTCGCGGGTGGCGTCCGCGATGCCGTCCTTGCTCCAGACCGGGGCGTCTCGCCAGTAGTCGAGATTGTCCATCATGCGGGCGACGCCCTCCTCGATGGGGACCTTCGGCGCCCAGTCCAGTTCGGCGGTGATCTTGCCGATGTCGGCGAAGGTGCAGTCCGGCTCGCCCGGACGCTTGGGCAGATGCTCCACCCCATCGGCGCCGATCAGCTCGACCAGCCGGTTGACCGACACGCTGGCGCCGCTGCCGACATTGTAGATCTCGCCGGTCCGCCCCCGCTCGGCGGCGGCGACGATGGCGGCGACGACGTCGGAGACATAGGTGAAGTCGCGGGTCTGGGTGCCGTCGCCGACCACCGTCAGCGGCTTTCCGGCCAGCTTCTGGGCCAGGAAGACGCCGAACACGGCGCCATAGGTTCCGCTGGTGCGGGCCCGCGGACCATAGACGTTGAAGAAGCGCAGGCTGACCACCGGCAACTGATAGACCTTGGCCCAGTGCAGCAGCAGCTGTTCGCCCATCCACTTGGTCAGGGCGTAGGGATATTGCGGGGCGATGGGCGCGGTTTCCGGCGTCGGGTAGACGTCCGGGATGCCGTAGCAGGAGGAGGACGCGGCATAGACCAGCTTGCGCACCCCCGCTTCCTTCGCGGCCTCGGCGACGGCGAAGGAGCCGTTCACGTTGGCGTCATGGTAGCGGTCCGGATTCTGCACCGAAGGCACGATGTCGGCCAGGGCCGCCAGATGGAACACCCGCTCCGCTCCGGCGATGGCGTCGCGCATCGCCGCCCGGTCGGCGACGTCCGCCTGGATGAAGCGGAAATTGGGGTTCTCGCGATGCTGCTGGAGGTTGGCCAGCCGCCCGACCGCCAGATTGTCCAGCCCGACGACGGTACGTCCGGACGCCAGCAGGGCGTCCACCAGATGGCTGCCGATGAAGCCGGCGGCCCCGGTCACCAGATCGAACCCGGACACCGTCATTCCTGTCTCCCGATCATGCTGAATCCCGATCATTACCCGCAGCTTTCCCGCAGGGTGCGCCGACACGCTGCAGGAAACTCGTTCAACATCTGTTAATGATGCGAGGCTGCGCCCTGCGACGTTTGGACCGTCCCCATCCCGTCGCCACCACTCCCGTTCCGGGATCAGCGCTTGACGACCAGCCCCTGCCCCGTCGGCAGCTCCAGGATGCGGTAGCCGCGTTCGGCCATGAAGGCGTCCTCCGCCTCCTTCTGCATACGGAAAAACCGCCAGCCGTAATCGTCGAAGATGACGAAGCCGCCCGGCACCACCCGGTCGAACAGCTTCTCCAGCACGCCGATCTCCGCGGCGGGGGAGTTGAGGTCGATGTGGAGATAGGCGATGCGTTCCGGGCTTTCGATCGACAGGCTGTCCGGCAGGAAGCCTTGGATCACCGTCGCCTGCGGCCAGGGGGCGAAGCGCTGCCGCACCGCCTCGGCGCTGTTGCTGCGGTAGTTCTGCTGGACATACTCGTAGAAGCCGGGATTCTCCGGGAAATCCGCCGGGGACGAATAGCGGTCCGAAAAACCCTCGTAGCTGTCGTAGAGATAGAAACGCTTGCCGGACTGCGGGAAATCGGTGGCGTTGACGACCACCCAGGACATGTCGCCGCGCAGCACGCCGCATTCCACGAAGTCGCCGTCCAGCGCCAGGGCGTTCTGCGCCGCCCAGACCAGCGTGTTCAGGCGATGGGCGATGGTGTGCGGTCCGCCATACTGGTCGTAGCTCTGCACGCCGAAGATCGACCGGAACGCCGCCTGGAACCGCTCGTCCGCCAGGAAGCCGTTGGTCTTGTCGATCGTGATGAGTCGGTCGCCGCAGAAGACATGGTTGTGGTTCTGGCTGGTGATGGCGTCGATGAAGGCAATCGAGGCCGGGGTGACATAGGCGTTGTCGACGATGTCGCCGGCGATGATGTCGATGTCGTTGCGGATGTGGGCGGCCGCGAACTCGCTGTAATTGATGACGCCGCCGGTAATCCCGCCAACGATCCCCTTTTCGGCCAGCAGCGTCCGGATCTCCGCCTCGTACATCGACGAGATCAGGATGACGTCGCCCGGCCGGCGCACGTCGGCCAGATACTCGTCCAGCCGGTAGGTCGGGAATCCGGCATCCTCGCGGCTGCCCTTGAAGCTGTCGATGAAGCCCTTCGCGTTGCCGTAGCCCAGCCGTTCGAGCTTGCGCCGGAAGATCGCCCCCAGCCCGCCGCTGCCGTACAGGTAGATCGCCGGGGCTTGACGGTAATCGATGGGGCGGTCGGTCACGGTATGCTCCTTCAATTCGGCTGGAGAGTCCGGCGGGCGCCGCCGTCGATGCGGGCGGCGATCCGGTCCAGAACCGTCCCGTTGCAGGCGTCCAGATGCCGGCGCAGGCTTTCGGCACCCGCCTGCAGGGCCGGGTAGTCGGCTGTGGCGAGCTGCGCCAGGATGGCGTCGGGGGTCAGGGCGTCGACGATGATCCCCGCCCCGAAGCGCCGGGTCAGGTCGCCCATGAAGCTCCAGTCCTTGTCGATCAGCACCGGAAGGCCGGCGCAGATGTAGCTGGTCCAGCGGTTGCACACGCAGACATGGCGGTCGCCCTGGAAACGGTCGCGGTGGTCGCACAGCCAGCCATAGCGATAGCCGGTGAGGGCCGACAGCATGTCGGCGTAGGGCAGCCGCGGATGGTAGTGCAGCGGGCCGGTCAGCGTTTCCAGATACTCGGCGAACAGCCCGTCGCCCGCCCCCGGCATATGGGCCGAATTGTAGAGCGCCGCCGTCATGCCGCTCTGCCGGCACAGATCCGTCAGCACCGGCACGAAATTGTAGCCGCTGCGGAAATCCTTCAGGAAGGCCGCGGCGGGGAAAAAGCCGGCATACACGATGTCGCCCAGCGACCCCGGTGCCCGGCGTTCGCCCGGTGGCGCCTGCAGCGCCGGGAAGAACAGCACGGACTCCGCCTGCCAGGGCCGGGCCACCCTCTCCCACAGGGCGCCTCCGCGCTTGGAGACCAGCATGTCGGTCCCGCCGGCCAGCCGTTCACCCAGCCGCAGCATGCGGATGGTCTGGGCGTCCAGGCCGAAGAGAAGCTCCAGGTCGCGATCGCTCCACAGGATGGTGAGGTCGTACGGCTCCCCGATCACCACCGAGTCCGGAGACCAGAGCTTGATCAGCGGCAGCAGGAAATTCTTGTAGAGGATGGTGCGGACATAGACCGTCCGCGGTCGCACCCGTTGCAGCAGCGCCTTCAACGCCTGCAGGGATTCCAGCAGGTCGGCCGTCTCGAACAGGCTGGACGGATCCGAACCGGCGGCGCGGCCGAGGAAGGCATGGAGCGTGCGGCCCCCCTCGAGCAGGCCGGCCAGCATCCGTTCGGGAACCACCTCCGCGGTGGCGGAGGTGACGACCAGATTGTCGACCGGACCGGTTGCCGCGGCCTCCACCAGCGCGCCCACCCGCTCGCGGCTGAAGGCGGCATAGCCGGCGGAGGAGTAGAGGGTCCGGATGCGGTCCGCCGGATAGCCGGCCGCCGTCAGCGCCGTCACCATCTCCTGCTCGAAGGAGGTGTGGGCCACCAGCACATAATCCGCGTCCAGCGACTGGGCTTCGGCCGGCGGATGGACCGGCAGGCCGTGGAAGTCCGTCAGCGCGCCGGCCATGCGGTCGAGTACGCCGACCGGCTCGACCCCCGGCATCGCCTTCAGCGCCGGGATCAGCCAGGCGGAATGGCTGCCGGCGCCATGTACCAGAACCCGCCCCGGCGGCAGGGCGGCGCGGCAGAAACGCTCGGCGAGTGCCATGTCGCGTGGGGCGCCGTGCCATGCGAGCGCCCAGGCCTCCAGCGTTCGGAGCTCCGACGGTCCGGCGGCGGGAAACGCCGCCCAGGGATTTTCGGGGAAGGCATCGGCACCCGTGGCGAGGGACAGGCCGCTCCTGCCATGGGCTTCCGTCAGGCTGTCGTCTTGGCCGGCCAACGCTGGTGATGCTCCGCAAATGGGGTAGCGCACTATGCCCGAGCACAGGCGCAACCACCAAGACCCTATGTCACCCCCGACCCCGCTTCCTCGTCGGATGGGGCAACCTGAACGAGGCAACCCCTTTGGTTGCGTGGCGTCAGGAAGGTCTTGCCTGCGTGCGGCGGTCTGGCGGATACTTGGCATCCTTTCCGAAGCTGCGGCTTGCCGCCCATCCCGCCCGTTCGTTCAACGTTTTCCATATCGGCGTTTCCCACATCGGCGCTTCCGAACCTTCGTTGCGTCCGCAGAGGACTCGGTTCACGCCGCTTTACGGATTTCCCGCGGAGCCTGGATGCCATGACGTCATCGTCCCCCGATCCCAACTCCTATTCCTCGAAGGCCTATTTCGAGCCCTGGACGGACTGCTTCGAGGTGGATGCGCAGCGTCTCGATGCGCTGCTGGAAGAAAGCCGGCAGGACCCGCGAGGGCGGGTGCGGATCTGCCTGCACCGCGACGAGCAGGATCCGCTGCACGAGATGGTCATCGCCCTGGCCGACCACGGCTATCTGCGTCCGCACCGGCAGGTCGGGCGGCAGAAATCCTATCTCATCCTGAAGGGCGCGCTCCGGGTGGTCTTCTTCAACGAGGCGGGAGAGGTTCTGCGCCGGCTGGAACTGGATGCCGAAAGCCGGCCGATCGCCCGCTTCGATTCCGGCATCTGGCACACCATGACCTCGACGTCGAATGGAACCGTCTATCTGGAGACCATCCTGGGTCCCTTCGACAAGACCGGCACCGACTGGGCCGACTGGGCGCCGGGCCGGTCGCCGCGGCCAGAGATCGAGGCCTACATGCAGCGGGTCCTGCGGTCCTGACCGGGTGACGCGGCGCTGGTGAGCGGTGGAAGAGCGAGTGGATGGAACTGCATTACTGCGTCCCGGTCTGGGGCGAGCGCTATGTTTCGGTCCTGACGGACGTCAGCATGCCGAGCCTGCTGGCCGAGGGCAATCTCCCCGCCCTGGCTGAGGTCTGCGACGTCCGGTTCCGCATCTTCACCCGGTCGGCGGATGCCGGGCTGATCCGGTCCAGCCCGATCTGGCGCCGCTTCACCGGACGCATCCGCACCGACATCGTGCCCTGCGACCATCTCGACCTGTCGCAGACCTATGGCGGGATGTCGAACCTGCTGCGCGAGGCCATCCGGCAGGCCGCCGCCGCCGGCGCCGCCTTCGTGCCCCAGGCGGCGGACGGCTTCTGGTCCGACGGCAGCTTCCGCACCCTCGGCCGGCTGCTGCGGGCCGGAAAGCGCCTGGTCCTGTGCGGCGGGGTCCGCGTGACCATGGAAAGCTTCGTTCCGGCAATCCTGCGCGACCATGTCCGGCCCGACGGGAGCGTCGCGCTGTCCGGGCAGGAACTGGTCGGGCTGGCGATCGACCATATGCATCCGAGTTTCGCGTCCTCCCTGACCGATGGCCGGCTGCGTCCGGAGGCCCCGTCCCATTGGCTGCGCCCCTGCGGCGAGCGTTCCTTCATCCAGACCATCTTCCATGCCGTGCCGCTCGTCGTCGTGGGCACCGGCTATGAGTGCGGCTTCAACGGCACCATCGACCGCGGCTTCGTCGAAACGCTTGGGCTGGCGGAGACCGAGATCGCGATGATCGGATCGAGCGACGATCTGATGCTGGTCGACATCGCCCGCGCCCGCCGCTTCCTCGGTCGCGCCCGGCTCGACCCTGCGCCCGACGCGGTGGTCACCGGGCGGTGGTTCCACGAACAGGGCGAACAGCACGCACTGCATGGCGGGCGCTTCCTGGCGCGGGCGATCCGCTGCCGCGGCAGCGACCGGCCGGGCGAAGCCGCGGATCTGGCGCGTGCGGCCCGGCAATCCCGGCGGGCGGCCATGGACGGTCTGGCGGTCGCCGAGATGCTGGCGGCGGCCCGGGCCTTGCGGCAGGTTGGGCGGACGGATCTGGGGGCAGAACTGACCGCCGCCGCCCTGGGCGGGCGTCTGTCCCTGTCCGTCGCCCGCCTTCGCCCCTACCGGGCCTTCCTGCCGGCCGAAGCCGCGGAACTGAGGCTGCTGCTGTCCGGAACGGGGGCGGAGCGGCTTGCAGACCGCATCCTGCCCGGGACCGGTGCGGCGGCCGGCGTCATGGAGGGGCGCAGCTTGGGCGGCGGCACCCTGCCCGCCCTGCAGGTTGTCGGCGGTCCGGTCGACACCGGGCTCGGCCAACTCTATCTGGTGGATCGCTGATCCGGAAAGCCGGGGGCCGGCGTCAAAGCGGCTGGCATGGTTCCGTCGCCGCGGAGCGCAGACATTCGAGCCGGAAGCCCAAGCCCCGGTGCAATTCGGCCGACGCTCCCGGATCGATGGCGGCCAATGCTTCGCCCAGCCTGAGATGGGCGAAGCCGTCGCGTGGATTGAAATAGACGGCCAGCATCGCCGCGACCACGGACGCCTCGCCGAACCCGGCCAGTTCCAGCATCCCGCTCATCGTCTCCGCCGCCCGGCAGCCGAATCCCGCATCGGCCGGCCGGAGCGGAATCTGCCGTGCCGCCTGGGCGATCAACAGGTCGAGCAGGCGCGGATCCACCACACGGCTGGCATCTCCCTCCCTACCGAGAGCCCTGCCCAACTCCTCCCGCTCCAGGTCTGTCCACAGCGCTTCCCACAGGGCCGGATTCCCGTGGGCGAGGTCGGGCCGGGGACCGGCGGCGACGGCTGCCGGCAGATCGGGGAAGAGACCGGCAGGGCTGTCCAGCCGATCCCTGGCGGCGCGCTGTTCGAGCGCCGCCCGCCACTGGGAGCGCCGGGCCGGCCGGCCGGCCGAATCGGCCCCCAGGACCTCCACCATCCGGCGAAGGGCGGCGGCACGGACCGTCTTGCCCTGGCGCCGGAACAGGATCGCCGCCCGGCGGGCAAGGCCGGCAAGACCGGTCCGCAGCGGAGCGAGCCGTTCGGCGCGGGCGGCGATCCAGGCGATGGACCAGTCGTGGAACGCCGCGTCGTCGAAGACCGGTTCGGCGGCCGGACGTGCCCCATCCGCTTCTGGTGCCGGCAAGGTCATCGCGCCGTTCAATCCGGCCAGCCGAATCTGGTCACCAGATCGTCCGGCATCATGGCGCGCATGCGTGCCTGCTGCGCGGCCGTGAAGGAAGTGCGCCATTCGTCCTTCAACCCGCGGCGGAAATGCAGGGACTCCGACGGCTTGACCTCCACCTCGGTGACGCCCTCGAGCCCGCCGACCCCATAGAAGTCGATTGCCTTGGACAGGAATGCCGACGGGTTGCTGACCGAGTCCTCATAGACGCTGAACAGGATCTGGAGGCCCATGCCGGCGTCCGCCACCTGCGCCCAGCTGCGGATCCACTCCATCTGCTCGGCGAAGTAATTCTCGATCAGGAAATCCGCGCAGTCCGCAAGGGAACGGCGGTTGAAGTCGTCCGGAAGGTACGGCGCGTGGATTTCGACGATCTGGTCGAATTCCTTCACGAAATGATGGAGACACGACAACATCGTCTGACGCGGATCGCGGACATGGACGATCAGCCGGTCGATCCCGCTGGCCAGCAGCGCCTCGATGGTTTCCGGGGTTCCCGGCAGATGCTCCTGCGACAGGGCGCCGCCGAGGGCAAACTGCGCCATCCAGGGGCGAACCGCCCGGTCGCGCAGGGCATGGTCGGGAATGGCCGTAGTCGACCAGGGAAGGTCGAGGCTCTTCGACAGCAGTTCGGCCAGGTACATGCTGCCGGTCTTGGGCAGCGTGTTCAGGAGAATGCCCGGCAGTCCCGCTTCCTTGCGGCGCAACTGCCTGTCCCATGCGGCGGCCAGCCCCTCGGCGCGGGCATGCGGCAGCAGATGGATGGGCAAGGACGGATGAATGGCCGCCGTCCGCGTGTAAAGGCCGAGAAGGTCGGTGAGCCTTCCCTGCGCCACGATGGCATTCTGGAGCGGAGCGAGGTCGCTTCCCCACAGCGGACTCAGCGTCAGGGCGGCTTCGAGCAGCGACAGCAGGGCGCCGGTCTCCCGCCTCTCCTTCAGGCCGCGGCCCAGTCGGAGGATGGCGCTCTTCATCTGCGGATGGAGCCGCGTCAGCCGGTCGAGACTTGCCGCAGCCTCCTCGCAGGAGGCGAATTGGCGGATGGCGGGAAAAGTTTCCGGTGTCCAGGCCGGCAGGCCACCTTCGATGCGCGACAAACATTCCATCAACCAGGCCGCCGCCACCTCCTCCCAATCCACAGGATTTTCGGATGGATTGGAAGAATTCTCAAGAACCTGGGTGACCATCGCCGCTACCTTGGTTAATTTCTCGTCAAAGGCACATATATTATACCTGAGCGCTCAAACAGCGTTCAATCATTTCATTTATTCCCACCAGGGCGAGTTCTGTAAATTCGGTCAGTCGCCTGATGGACAGAGAGACATCCTGTGGACGTGGCTCCAGCGTCGGGAAGTCCCGCATCCTCGTGGCCTCGATACGGCCGATCTCCAGGGGACTCTGTCCGCCGTCAGCGGTGTCGCGCAACCGGCGGCGGCAGCGCTCGGCGATTTCCAGGCGGCCGGCGGCCTCGGGGCCGGCGAGATGGACGATGCCCGTCCGCCCGCGGTTCAGGAGGGTTGCCAAGGCATCGGCCGCGTCGTCGTCCAGGATCGGCGAGAAGCGCTGATCCGCCGCCACCCGCAGCGTTTCTCCGCGGGCGAGCCGTTCCAGCAGGTCGGTGACCAGGGTGCCGTCGCCCGGCCGGGTGCCGACGACCCGGGCGCAGCGGGCGATGACGGCCTTCAGGCGGTGCGGTCCCTCGGCTTCCCTGGCGATGATCTCCTCGACCGCCAGCTTCTGGCGGCCATAGAGCATCAGCGGCGCCGGCCTGTCGTCTTCGCGGTAATTCCCCCGGCGGCCGTCGAACACCACTTCGCTGGACAGGAAGGCCACCGGCACCCCGCGCGAGGCGCAGGCGAGGACCGCCCGCTCCATCGCCTCCACATTGATCTGGTGGGCGGCCTCGGGATCGCGGGCGCAGGCGTCGGGGGAGGTGATGCCGAACATCAGCACGACGGCGTCCAGCGGACCCAGTCCATCGATCAGCCGCCCGGCATCGTCGGTCGCCGCGTCGAACGGCAACACGCCCGATCCCGTCCGGCTCCGGCCGGTCAGGACGACCCGCTCCGGCCCCAGCCGGCGGGCGAGCGCGCGGCCGATGATGCCACTTCCCCCCAGGACGAGGAGACGGTCCCGCCCCATCAAGCCCCGTCCCGCCGCACCAGGCTGAGATATTGCTGGCCGCGTCCGAACCAGGGAGCGAAGGCGGCTGCCCGCCGGAGTTCCCGTCCCGGCCGCCAGTCTTCCAGGATCGCCATGAAGTCCTCGACCGCCGGCAGCGTCGCAGGGGCCAGGGCGGCCACCGACGCCCTGACGCGCGCCATGGCGTCCAGCACGCCGGACAGGTCGGGCGGGTCCGGCCGTTCGATTGCGTCCTGCATCGCCGTGCAGGCTTCGTCGCAGGCCGTCGCCAGGACACGGGTCTCGTCCGCCGACGCCGCGTCCGGCAGATGGCGATGGTCGAGCAGCACATGGTGCCGGCGATGGAATTCGTCGATGGCCGGCCCGTTGAACTCGCCGTCGACCGTCTTGTACCAGCGCCAGTCGGCGCTGAAGCGGGGCGAGGCCCCGAACAGATCGAAGCGGTCGTCGAGCTGCCCGATCGTCTCGCCGATTCCCCAGAAGCGGCCGAGGCTCGGAACCAGCAGGACGTCGATCGCCCAATGGTCGGGGAAGCGGCTCATCCCGGGAAGGGCGCCGACATGGTCGGCGAAATAGGGGCGGACCAACTCCAGCCGCCTGTCGAGCGGAAGGTCCGGCGGGGCGACCAGCCGGGCCAGGAACCGCCGGCAGATCTCCGACAGGAACGAGACGGCATCGACGCAGGTGACGACCAGGATGCCGCCCGGCGCCACGAAGCCGGCGATGTGCCGGACCAGGGCCGCCGGGTCCTTCTGGATGTTCGTCACCCCTTCGCACAGGACGAGGTCGTAGTCGGGGCTCTGCGGATGGTCGAGGAAAAGGCTCTTCACCTGCCGGACGCCATCGCCATAGAGGCCGTGTGCCTCCAGCAGCGCTTTGGTTTCCGCGATCCCGGTGTCGTTGCCGTCGACCAGGACGTAGGTGGCCGGCCGCAGGTTGGCGGTGTGGAGCGGATTGTGCCCGGACCCCGGACCGAACTCGATCACCCGCCGGCCGCGGACGGCCAGCGGCGACAGCCCCAGCATCTGGTAGAGCGAACGCCGGCGCCGGAAATGGGCATCGAGATCCTGGATCGCCTGCCCGACGGGGCTGACCCGGTTGGCCCGGTAGAAGGTCAGGACGTCGCTTTGCGCGGCAGAGGACTCTTTTGCAGGCTGGTCGGTCACTTGGCGGCTTTCCCCAATCGGCAGGCAGCGTCAGCGGACGGCATGGACCAGCAGTTCCGCCAGTTTGCGCCGCCCATGGTCGTTCAGATGCTCCGTCGGCTGTTCGGGACGCAGGAACAGTGCGGCGGGGAACATCTCGGAACAGTCATGCAGGCGGAAACCGCCGGTATCCAGTCCGGAGCCGAGGGCGGTCCGCACCGCCGCGACATTGGCCCGGACCTGCCGGCGCAGCCCCTCTCCCAGATAGCGCGTCCCGGCTTCCAGATTGACCGGCGGGATGTAGCCGTGCACCTCCGCCCCCAGCCGTGCCGCCGCGTCGGCCGCCCGGCGCAGTTCGGCCAGCAGCGGATGGCCGTCGGCGATGGCGAAGCCGTGATAGACGGCGAACACCTCCGTCAGCCGGCGGACGCGGGCCTCCTCGGACTTGTCCTCCAGGAGGGCCTGGAAATCGGCGACCGTCTTGGAAACCACGCCGGGGATCGGCCCCAGCGTATCGAGGCCGCTGGCCAGGAAGGCCGCCTGCCGTGCGGGCAGATCGGACGGCAGGTCCGTTTCCGCACCGGCATCGCCATCACCGACGGCCATAGGGTCGCGCCCGGCGGCGAAGGCGGCAAGCCACCGTGCATGTCCGTCCCATTGCCATTCCGGCGTGCCCATCCAGATCGGACCGAAGGACCGCAGGCTGACGACGAAGGTCACCGTCCGCGGCCGCCAGCCCGCCTGTTCGGCCGCTTCCAGCACATGGCGGAACAGGCGCAGGTTATAGGCGCCGTAGGAGATGATCCGCACCGGCGCCCGCCCGCCATCCTCCGCATCGAAACGGTCGAGGATCATCCGTCCCAAGGAACGACGGTCGTCGTCGGCGCTGCCCAGCCTTTCGTAGGTGGAATCACCCAGGAACAGGAAAGGACGGGGGGCGGCCGGTTCGGCACGACGCAGCGCCTGGCGCAGGCGGTCGTGGTCGACGATGTGACGGTCGTCCGAACCGTCCGGAGAGCCGAACGATTCCGGCTTCGGCGGGCCGCTCATCCCGCCCCGTTCCCGCTTTCGCCTTCCTCGAAGGCGCCGAGTTCCCGATAGACACGCATCAGCTCATCCAATGCCCAACGCCGTTGCGGCAAGGTGTAGAGCAGGAAGGGTTTGCCCAGCGCGATGGCCGTCCGGTGGGCATCGAGCGCGCCGGCCGCATCGCCGGCGGCGGCAAGGGCGAGACCCAGGTTGGTGTGCGTCCAAGCATCGTCGCGCTGGATTGCGAGTGCCGCCCGATGGGCCTCGATCGCTTCCGCGAGCCTGCCCTGTCCCTGGAGTGCCAGCCCGAGATTGGTGCGGGCGAAGGCGTCGTCCGGTTTCGCGGCCAGGGCTTCGCGCTGGATCGTCTCGCTTGCCCGCCAGTCGCCCCGGTTGGCGGCGCACAGGCCGAGCAGGCTCCGCGCGTCCGGCGTGGAAGACGGTCCGGTGAGAGCAGCCTCTGCCAGAGCGACGGCACGGTCGACACGTCCGGCGGCGAGATTGGCACGGATGAGAAGGTTTGCCGCAGGTGGCTCGATGCCCTTCGGGCCGGAGGCGGCATCCAGCAGAGCGTCCAGCAGATCGACCGCTTCCCCCATCCGTCCGACGCAGAGCATGGCCGCGGCATGGCGCGCGGCCCAGCCCCATTCCCCCGGATCGTAGAAGCGGGCGATGTCGAGCAGCCGGACCACTTTGCCCAAATGGCGGCGCTCGATATGGGGAAGGCTCACCCAGCGGTAACGGTCGGCCAGAGTCCGGCGCAGCACCTGGTCGTTCAAAGCCGGCAGGGCGGCGACCGCGGCCGGCAGGGAGATGCTGCCGGCCCGCGCCGCGAGATAGGCCTGCCAGTGCAGCGCCTCCACCCTGCCGGGGGCGATCTCCAGCAACTCGGCCACCAGCCGGTTCGCCGCGTCGAGGTCGTCGCGCCCTTCGAGCCGCTCGATCTCGGCCAGCCTGGAGGCCGCCTCGTGATCGGGATTGGCCCGCAGGGCGGCCTGCCGGACGGCCTCCGCCTCTTCCGGCCGCTGCGCCTGGATCAACAGGAGCTGCAGGGTGCGGAAGGCCAGCGGAAAATCGGGGCGGGCGGCGAGTGCGCGCTGGAACTGATCGACGGCAGGCTGGATTTCACCCTGGGCGGCAAGCGCCTTCCCCATCTCGAAATAGTAGTTCGAGGAGACGTCTTCCCGGATCCGCCTGCGCCAAAGCTCGATCTGCTCGTCAGTCAGGGGCATGGCCGGTGCGGACATGGATGCTGTACCCTTTGGTTGTGCCCCGGCAGGGGCGATACCGGGCGCCGATCCTAGAGCGGATCGCGGCAAATCGAAATCGATTTGACGTGAACGGCCGCGGGCGGTCGGCGGCGACCAGTCTGCTCCGATCGCTTTATCCCACGATCTTCCACGACCCGTCGGGCTGGCGGCAGGCGGTGCCGAAAGCCTGTTCGGTGCGGCCGCCGACGACGATGGTCTGCTGGAACTCACGGCAATAGGCGCCGGAGCCGTCATAGCCGTCCTTGAGCGGCACGATGACGCCCTGGTTGCCGGACTGCGGGTTGTTCCAGGTGATCCGCTGGCCGATGGGCGCGCTGTAGGCCTGGGTCGCGGCACGGTCGGCATAGGCTTGGTCGGCACGGTCGAGCGAGGCGCCGAGTTCCCGCCCGGCGAAGGCGCCCAAGAGCGTGCCGATGCCGACCGCCACCAGCTTGCCCGAGCCGCCGCCGAAGCGCGAGCCGATCAGGCCGCCGGCAACGGCGCCGCCGACGGTGCCGAACCCTTCCTTGCTGCCCATCGAACCGGTCTGGCAGCCGGCCAGCGTGGTGGACAGCGCAAGCAGCGCGACGGCGGCGATCCGGGTGAAACGGGTGTGGGCACGCATCGGAGGCTCTCTTCCTTTCCGAGGATTGTCCCCCGGTTATAGCGCAAGCGGCGCCGTTTGTGCAGCAGCCCTCTCCCGGTAGTGGGCGAGCAGGCGCGGGCAGAGCGTCTGCAGCTTCGCCTCCAACTCCGGATCCTGCGGCTTCTCGCGGACCCGTTCCGACACCGCCCGGCCCTGCACGTTGCCGAAGGCGAACTCGATGCGCTCCATCAGGTCGGGCACATGCCGCCACAGGGCGCCCGCCAGCTCGTCGTGGCGGCGGCGGTAGTCGTAGAAGCCGTCATCCACCGGCCAGCCCAGCGCCGTCATCGCGGCCAGCACGACGGGATCGCGGGCGACGAAATCCTCGTAATGCACCACCGCGTCGAAGCGCTCCTCCCGGCCGGCGAAGACCTCGTCGATCAGGGCGAACTTCTCGTCGATCAGGCCGGAATGGTTGCGGTAGGGCTTGGCCGACAGGCTGCGGTAGGTGTCGCGCGGGTCGCGCAGCAGCAGGACGGTGCGGTCGGGGCGGAAGCGCTCCCGGTGGACCTCCAGCGGGTAGGCGGTGGTGACCACCGCCTTCACCACCATGTCCAGTTCGGTGTCCACCCGCGGGGCGGCATAGTTGTTGAGGATGTCGACCAGCGCCAGGCAGTCCGGCCGCTGGGCCAGGAACAGGGTGAAGGCGGTCGCACCGCTCGACTGCATGCCGTAGACCAGGAGACGCATCGCTGGGGGATTTCCTTGCTTTCGCGGCGGAGCGGTCAGGCCGCCCGCTCCGTCCCCTGCCCTGCCGTCAGCCAGTCCTCTTCGATCTCGGCGCTGATGAAGACGTATTGGCGGATGTGCGGGGTGGGATGGCGGATGCCGACACCGTGCAGGGCGTGGGCGCTCTGCGGGAAGATGACCATCTGGTTGGAGCGGTAGGGGATGACGGCCACCCGCTCCACCGCGTCGGCCGGCAGCTCGTAATGCTCCAGGCTGGCGATGCGGCCATCCCTCCAGCGGAACAGCTCCAGGTCGCCGCCTTCGGCGTCGTCTTCCGGCCGGCGCAGGTAATAAAGGCAGGTGAACAGCCGGTTCGGCGTGTCCAGATGGGGCCCGCGCGAGGAGGAGGCCGGGCCGGTGACCGGCGTGTTGATCTCGGCCCGCGCATCCATCAGGATCCGCGCCCGGTCGAAGCCGTCGCGCAGGATCAGTCCCGTCCCGTGCCCGGTCAGGCTGCCGCCCAGCGCGCGCAGCAGGCCGTCCGGCCAGTGGCCGCGGAACAGCGCCGCCACCTCGGCCAGCCATTCGGGGGAGCTGTGCCGGCGGGCGAAGTCCTTCCACACCTGCGGCAGCTCCGGATGGTTGATGATGAGCGAGGCCGACAGCTGATAGCGGCGGTTGCTGCCCGGCGGACGGCGCGGGTCGGCCCAGCCGATCTGGGCGAATCCGGGGAAGCCGGCGTTCAGCGCCCGGTGGGTCTCCTCGTCCAGAACGTCGGACAGGACGATGTGGGGAAAGGGATCGGTGCGGATGTCCGCCGCGGTGACACCGGCCAGCAGGGACTGCATCTCAGGCCCCGCCCTTCATGCCGCCCGCGGTCCGGGCCTGGGCGTGGGCCTGCATGGCCATCATCCTGGAGATGTGTGCCTGGGCCTGCGCCTCCACCTGGGCGGACAGCGCTTCCAGTGCGTCGGCTTCCGGATGGCCGGGGGGCAGCCAGCCCATATGGAAATGCGGCGGTTCGTAGCCGGTGGTGCGGAAGCCCAGCCGCTGGTAGACCTGCCGCCCGTGCGATCCGATGATCGGGGTGGACAGGGTGATGCCCATCATCGGCCCGGCCGCCGCCGCCTGCAGCCCGCGCAGCACGTCCGACCCGATGCCCTTGCCGCGGGCGCGTTCCAGCACCTGCAATTCCGACACCCGCCAGTTCCGATAGCCGAGGTCGACCACCACCCGGCCGACACGGTCGCCGGCCTTCTCGATCACCAGATCGATGTGTTCGGGATAGACCATCTCCTGCCCCGCCCGCATCGCCCGGTACTGCTGTTCGTACAGCGCGCGCAGGAAATCGGGGCTCCCCTGCGCCCAGGCCAGCCAGGGGCGCGCCTCGATGAACAGGTCCAGCAGGAAGCTTTCGTCGCCGGCGGTGGCGAAGCGGGCGGTCAGGTTGCCGGGAAAGGGGAAGGAACCGGAAAAACCGGACATGGTTCGACGTATCCTCCGCGAAGGAATGGCAAAGGAATGAAGGGCGGAAGGCCGCCGCCTTCCCCCGGAGGGAACCCCCAAGGGAAAGGCGGCGGCCGACCGTGAGGCGAGCCTCAGTTGAACGTGATCTGGAAGACCGCCCGTTCCGATCCGCCGGCTTCCGGCAGGATCCGTTCCATATGGACCGGCCCGAAGGCCGGCATCTGCGGATGGGTGACGGTGAAGGACGCCCCGTTGAAGAAGGGCAACCCGTCGGCCGGACATTCCAGGAACAGGCTGAAGGCGGTGCGCGGGCTGCCGGGCATGGTGCCCTTGGGGTTTTCCGTGCAGGCCGTCAGCGTCGCCTCGATCACCACACCTTCTTCCGACGTCATGGTGAAGACGCTGTTCAGATAGGGGGTGAAGAGGCCGGCGGAGAGTTGGCTGAGATCGGTCATCAGTTGCGGCTCGGATAGAGGCCGTTGACGGCGATGATGAAGTTCAGCGCCAGATAGGGCGACACGGTGCTGAAGGGCGTGCTGCCGCCGTTGACGTTCGGGCCGACCGTGACGGTGCCGCCGCCCGTGCCGCCGCTGGCGGTCAGGGTGATCGGGCCGGACGCGGTGCCGCTGACCGAACCGCTGGCCGTGCCGCTGAGGGTCTGGGTCGGGCCAATCGGAATGTTCGCCGTACCCGCGAGGTAAATGTTCGCCTGGGCGCCACCCTTCGTCAGAACGCTGTTGTTCGCCGGCGTGACGACACCACCGCCAGCCGCACTGGCAATCGTCAGGTCACCGCTCACCGTCGCCGGCAGGGTGGCGGTGGTGCTGAACGGCAGCGACGCCGTGCCGGTGATGGTGGTGGTGCCGCCGGCGCCGCCGGAGGTGAAGGTCGAGGTGTGGGTGTGGAACGGCACATTGGCCTGGTTCAGGGTGGAGACGAAGGCGCCGCCGGTCTGGCCGACGTTCAGCACACCGACACCGGTGCCGATCGTGCCCTGGCCGGAGCCCATCGGCATGCGGCATTGCAGGTTCGGCACGTTGAAGGTGGTGGAGCCGTTGCCACCATAGATGGTCCCGATCAGGGAGTAGAGCGCCGCGTACTGCTGGAGGTTCATCTGCTGGCCAGTGCAGCGGACATAATCCATCGGCGCCCAGCTCCACGGAACCATGAACACCATACCGAGCATCGGATCCATTGAAAATCCTCTCTTTGGAATATTTTTGTGCTATGCACAACTAACGGGAACCCGACTAAAGATCGCTCCCTGCCGGTTGTCGTTCTATACCAATGTAATCTGCGAGAGTCGATACGCCGTCTCAATTTCTCGCAATGTTTGCTTTTTTATAATGAATTGCGATCATCGTGCACATATGACGCTGGCCGCAAAATAGCTTTTTCCCATGAGACAGCCCACCTGCACGAAAGAAGCTGACCAGCATCCTATGCATCGGTTGTTCCCCAGGGCGCATGGCCGACCAAAGATCGCCGATGGCAGGGTAGTGTCTATTCCCTGGCTTCGCTACCGTCATGCGCCATGGCTGCACGTTTATTTCCGAAACAGCGAATAATGTTTTAATAAAGTGTCGCAATGCGCGCACCGGCCCGGTACCGTTTGGAGTCTTGCCGCGCCCCCTTCATTCGCGGAGCGGGGCATGCGCTGATCTCAGATTTATGTAACGGACAAGACTCGATGGATTTCGTCGACCGTCATCCGCACGGAGGCGCTACGGGATGAACAAAGCTAGCGCTTGCCGAAAATTGTGCAGCTTGGCATTGAGGAAGGCCCTTATCCCCTCGCGGGAGAGGGGTTGGGGTGAGGGGCGTAGACCTGGTTTCCACCGGCTTTCAGCCGATCGCACCCCTCATCCCGCCCCGCAAGGGGAGAAGGGCTATTCGCTGCCAAAGGCTCCTGTTCTTTCGCAGATGCGAGATCTGTGCATCCCGTAGCGCCTTCGCGGGGATGACTGGTTTCCTTGGAAAGGAACAGGATTTTTATATGCGATTGCCCTGCCCTCCTGCCGAACCTGTCTTTCAAAAGTCACCGCCAAGAACCGCCGGCATGGCCCCGTCCGGTCGCGCCGCTCATCCTCAATTTTTTCCTCCATCGGCGACCGGTGAAAAAAGGACGGAAACGGAAAATCCGGGGAGAATGGGCAGCCCTCCCACCCCGAAGCCGCCTGATTCTCTCCCCCACCCTCCCTCTTTTCGTGACTTTCGCCCGAAAAGCCCCTGTTTTACCGAAATTAGGAGCGACTGAAATCAGGCTCCCGGATTTTTCTCTGCGAATTCACCCGGAAAACAGCGATTTTCTGCGATTATTTTCGAAGACTACATGCAGGAGTATGTACGCTTCCTCATCCGATCCGGCAGACCCGGTTCGGCGGACGATCCGCACGCAAAACTTCCTTAACTGTTCTTCTCCAAAATCGGTTCATTGGTGCAAAAGTCCGGAATCACTCCCGCATAGGGATGATAACCGCCGACCCCTTGCCTATGCTGCCGAATTTCCTTCACGAATTCTCGTTTGAAAATTGCGATGCGGCAGGAATAATATTCCATCCCGTGCTACATTTCGGCGCATATTCGCATGTTGCGAATGGTGGGTTTCTTTCTTAGAAATCTACGGTTGGTTTGATAACTCCCCTTTTCGGGCTGCTGGCGGGTGTGGCGATGAAGTCCAGGTTCACGCGGGTGAAGGGTTCGGCGAAGAAGACCGGTGCGAAGACGGGGGCACAGGCGGCGCACAAGCCGTCCGCCCGTCCACCCTTGGCCTATGCGCTGGAACCGCGCTTCATGTTCGACGCGGCCGGTGCGGCCACCGCCGACCCGAACGCGGCGACGGACCACAGCGCCGATCCCGCCGCCGCCAGCCACGACACCACCGACCACAGCGCCGACCAGTGGCAGGCCCAGGCGGTGGCGGATGCATCGCCTGCGACCGCATCGCTTCCGGCGCCGGTTGAGGTGCGCGCCGCCGGCCCGGCGCAGAACGAGGGCCGCAAGGAAGTCGTTTTCATCGAGAGCAACGTTGCCGATTACCAAAGTCTGATAAGTGGGGTGAAGGCCGGCATTGAAGTCGTCCTGCTTGATGCGAGTAAGGATGGTCTGTCGCAAATGGCGGAGTGGGCACAGACCCACAGCGCTTACGATGCGATTCACGTCGTCAGCCATGGCGCCGAGGGAGAAGTCAATCTTGGTTCGCTGACACTTGACACGACGGCAGCTACTGCTCGTGCGGCTGATCTCGCCACATTAGGGCGTGCTTTAACCGATAGTGGCGATATGCTGCTTTACGGATGCGATGTTGCAACTGGCGTTGGGCAAAATTTCATATCCACTGTATCGGTCCTGTCGAGCGCTGATGTTGCTGCATCGACGGATCCCACAGGTTCTGCTTACTTAGGTGGCAACTGGCTCTTGGAAAGTCAGAAAGGAAAAATTGAATCCAATATTGCATTCAACAGTGACGCAACCCAATCATACGATTACATCCTTCTTACTGAATTCAATTTTGGAACTACGGGTTCAGATACAAGCGGCTCGGGAACAACTGCAATTAGCCAAACCATATCCGGAGACACGATTACCATAACCGTTGATGGAAATTCTGATGGAGATGGGTCCCCCATTATCTCAGTAGTCGACGCAACGAATTACACAGACGCAACGAATTTTTCTGGGAAGATTGTTGAAGGGTATTATGGGTATGTTCAAAGTTACACAATCAGCGCGGGCGCCGGGTATACTTTTGATTTTACTGGGATAACCATCCTAGATCAAGAAGCTGAAAGTAAATATATTGTATTTACTACCGACAAAGGAAGCTGTGAGCAAAATATTACGTATTCTAATGCCGGCAGTGTTCTGACAATAGCTGACTCAGCACTTGTGGGGGCTCAATACGTAACCATAACTAAAAAAAACGGCGGCGGGCTTTATCTCGCAATCGACAATATAAAGCTCGACAATATTACGCCGCCGCCCATTGGAGACGCTCCCAGCCTTACCGGTACCGGGGCCACGACGACCTATGTCGAAAAGGGGGGGGCGGCCACCCTGTTCAGCGGCGTGACCGCCAGTGTCGGCGCGCATCAGGACGATAGCGGACAGACCTTCACCAACATGACCCTGACCGTCACCAACGTGACGGACACCAACGAATATTTGAACATCGGCGGCGTGGACGTGGCGCTGAACGCCGGCACGGCGACCCTGACCGGGCTTGGCCTGGGAGGGACCACCGACGCCACCGCCACGGTGACCAAGAACGGCAACACGGCGACGGTCACGGTCAGCGGCCTGGGCCGGACCGAAGCCGAAATGAAGTCGCTGATCGAAACCATCACCTATAACAACAGCAGCGAAACGCCGACGGGGGGCAGCACCCGCACCGTCACCGTCACCAGCGTCAAGGATTCCGGCAACATAGCCGCCGCTCCGGCGCTGGGGCGGCCACCGTCACCGTCAAGCCGGTCCCCGATATCACCGGCGTGTCGATCGCCGGCGGCAGCCACAGCAACACCTATATTGCCGGAGAAACCATCGACGTCACCGTCACCTTCGACCAGGCGGTCGACGTTACGGGAGCGCCGACGCTGGCGCTGGATCTCGGCGGCTCCACCAAAACCGCCACATTGACCGGAACGTCCACCAACACATCGACGCTCACCTTCCGCTATACGGTGCAGGCGGGCGATGTCGATCCCGATGGCGTGACCGCCACGGCCAGTGGGATATCGCTGACGGGCGGGGCGACCATCACCGCTCACGGCGACAACACCAACAACGCCACCCTGACCTATACGCAGCGCAACGAATCCACCGCGAAGGTGGAGGCGGTCGTCCCGACATTCGACGTCTCGCCGTCGACCGGCAGCATCACCAGCACCGGCTTCACCCCGTCGGCCAGCATCGACGAGGCGGGCAACATCTATTACGTGGTGGTTGCCAGCGGCGATACGGCGCCGACCGCAGCCCAGGTGATCGCCGGCAACAATGCGAGCGGCGCGGCGGCACTCAAGGCAGGCAACCAGACGGTCGGCACCGCTCCCTACACCAGCAGCTTCGGCGCCGTCACCGGCCTGTCGTCCGGCACTGCCTACGACGTCTACGTGGTGGCGAAGGACGCCCTGGGCAATGCGATGTCCAGCCCGGTGAAGGTCTCCGTCACCACCACGCCGGCCACCCCCAATACTCCGACGCTCGACACCGCGTCCGACAGCGGCAGCAGCAACAGCGACGGCAAGACCAGCGCCACCACGCCCACCTACACCATCACCGGCGTGACCAGCGGCGCCACCGTCACGCTGTTCAACGACGCCAACAGCAACGGCACGCCGGACGCCGGAGAGACGCTGGCCAGCGGCACCGCCAGCGGCACCAGCATCTCGCTGACCGTCGGTTCCGCGCTGTCGGAGGCGAGCTACGCCAACATCAAGGCGATCCAGACCGTCGGCAGCACGAACAGCGCCGCCTCCACCGCCGCCTCGACGCTGGTCGTCGACGCCACCGGCCCCAGCTGGAGCACCTCGACCAGCCTGTCGGTGGCCGAGAACACCACGGCGGTGGCGACCCTGTCGGCCAGTGACGCCCTCAGCGGCGGCGTCACCTATTCCCTCATCGGCGGCAGCGACCAGGGCAAGTTCACTCTGTCGGGAACGTCGCTCAGCTTCACCAGCGCTCCCAATTACGAAGACCCCACCGACAGCGACGCCAACAACAGCTACGTCGTCACCGTCCGCGCCACCGACGCGGCCGGCAACACGTCCGACCGGACGATCACCGTCACCGTCACCGACGCCAACGAGGCGCCGACCGACGTCACTCTGGCGAATGCGACGCTGACCACCGCCGCCGCCACGGCGGGCGCCACGGTCGGGGTGCTGACGACGACCGATCCCGAAACCAGCCAGACCCACACCTACACGCTGGTCAGCGGAACCGGCGATACCCACAACGCCTCCTTCTCGATTTCCAGTTCCAATCTGGTGGTGGGGGGCACCGGGCTGTCCGCCGGCACCTACAGCGTGCGGGTGCGCGCCACCGACAACGGTACCGGCAGCCTCTTCTACGAAAAATCCTTCACCATCACGGTGACCGCCAACTCCAACCCGGTCATCGGCAGCCTGGACGGCAACAGTGTCGCCTGGGCCGGCGAAGGCAACACGGTGACGCTGGATCTCGGCACCGACGCCACCCTGTCCGATACGGAGAACGGCGCCGGCAACTGGAGCGGCAGCGTGCTGACCGTCCGGCGTTCCGTTTCCGGCACCGCGACGCCGCTGACGTCGGACGTGTTCTCGTTCAAGACCAACGGGACCTTCTCGGAAAGCGGCGGCAACCTGCGGGATACGGCGAACTCCGATGCCGTCTTCGGCACCGTCAGCAACGCGAACGGCACCCTGAGCGTCACCTTCAACGGCAGCGCCACCGCGACGCTGATCCAGACGGTGATGCGGAACATCCAGTATCGGAACGACACGCCGACCGGCGACACCGTGATCCGCTATTCCATGACCGACGGGAATGGCGGCAGCACCAACGCCGACGTGACGGTGACCAGCGACACCATCTATGTCACCAACAACGCAGACGCCGGCACCATCGACGTATCGAATGGCGTCAGCCTGCGCGAGGCGGTGGCCATCGCCCTGGCCGACGCCACCGGCACCCAGACCATCAAGTTCGCCAGCGACGTGACCAGCATCGCGCTCACGTCCGATCTGGCGGTGACCGAAGATCTGACCTTCGACGCCGATCTGCCCGGCACCCTGACCATCAGCGGCAACAAGATCAGCGTTTCGTCGGGCAAGACCCTGACGCTGACCAACGGCACCGGCGACACGCTGACCATCTCCAGCCAGATCACCGGCAGCGGCGGCATCACCAAGACCGGCGCCGGCACGCTGACGCTGAGCGGCGGCAACGATTACAGCGGCGCCACCACTGTCAGCGCCGGCACGCTGACGGCCAACGGCGGCATCGGCGACAGCAGCGCCGTGACGGTGTCCAGCGGCGCCACGCTGAACCTGTCCGGCAACGAGACCATCGGGTCGCTGACCGGCAGCGGCGCCGTCACGCTCGGCAGCTCCACGCTGACCATCGGCGCCAACGCCAGCACGACTTTCGACGGCGTCATCAGCGGCACCGGCGGCCTGACCAAGGCCGGCACCGGCACGCTGACCCTGACCGGCACCAACAGCTACACCGGCACCACCACCGTCAGCGCCGGCACCCTGGCGCTGAACAGCAGCGGCGGCACCGCGCTGTCCGACAGCAGCGCGGTGACCCTGTCGGGCGGCACGCTGACCCAGTCGTCGGCGAGCGAGACCATCGGCACGCTGAGCGGCGCCAGCGGCACGCTGGCGCTGGGCGGCAACGCGCTGACCATCAACCAGACGAGCAACCAGACCTTCAGCGGCGCCATCACCGGCACCTCGTCGGCCAGCCTGACGCTGAACGCCACGGGCGGCTCCACGACCTTGACGCTGGACGGCACCACCAACAGCACCGGTTTCGCCGGCGGCATCACCGTCACCACCGGCACGCTGCTGGTGACCTCCGACAGCAACCTGGGCGCCGGCACCGTCACCTTGAACGGCGGCGTCCTGCGTCTGACCGGCACCGTCGGCACCATCGACAACGCCGTTTCCATCGGCAGCAACGGCGGCACGATCAACATCGCCTCCGGCGGCAGCGCCACCCTTTCCGGTGCCATCAGCGGATCGGGCACCCTGACCAAGGCCGCAGGCGGCGATCTGACCCTGTCGGGCAACAACAGCGGATTCAGCGGCGCCTTCAACATCAACGCCGGCACGGTGACGGTCAGCCATGCCAACGCGCTGGGCAGCACCGCCGGCGGCACCACGGTGGCCAACGGCGCCACGCTGCAGCTCGCCGGCGGCATCGTCACGGCCGAGAATCTGACCGTTTCCGGCACCATCCTGGTCTCCGGCAGCGGCGTCATGGCCAGCGGCACCGTCACCTTGGCGGCCGACGCCACCTTCAACGTGTCGAGCACCCTGCACCTGTCGGGCGTGGTCAGCGGTTCCAACGCCCTGACCAAGACCGGCACCGGCAGCCTGACCCTGGCGGGAAACAACACCTATACCGGTTCCACCACCGTCAGCGCCGGCACGCTGATCGTCGAGCACAGCAACGCGCTGGGCACCACCGCGGCCGGCACGACGGTCGCCAGCGGCGCCGCGCTGCAGCTCTCCGGCAGCCTCACCCTGGCGGAGGCGCTGACCGTTTCCGGCAGCGGCCCGTCCTCGACCGGCGCGTTGCAGGTCACCAGCGGCAGCGCCACGCTCAGCGGCGCCGTCACCATGGCCGCCGACACCACCATCGGCGTCACCGGCACCGGCCTGACCCTGTCGGGCGTGCTCGGCGGCGGCTTCAACCTGACCAAAACCGGCGGCGGCACGCTGACCCTGTCGGGCACTTCCAACACCTATACCGGTACCACGACGGTCGGCGGCGGCACGCTGGCGATCGCCGGGTCGGGCAGCATCAGCAACGCCGCCATCACGCTGGCCGGCGGCACGCTGGACAGCACCGGCAGCAGCGTCACCCTGACCAACGCCATCGCGCTGGGCAGCGGCGACGGCACCGTCAATGTCGACAGCAGCAAGACGCTGACCCTGTCAGGCGTGGTCAGCGGCTCCAACACCCTGACCAAGAACGGCACGGGCACGCTGACCCTGTCGGGCAACAACACCTACACCGGCGCCACCACCGTCAGCGCCGGCACGCTGGTGGCCGGCCACAGCAACGCGCTGGGCACCACCGCCGCCGGCACCACGGTCGCAGACGGCGCCACGCTGGCGGTATCGAACGGCATCACGCTGGCGGAAGCGCTGACCATCTCCGGCAGCGGCGCGTCCTCGACCGGCGCGTTGGAGGTCACCAGCGGCAGCGCCACCATCAGCGGCGCCGTCACCATGGCCGCCGACAGCACCATCGGCGTCACCGGCACCGGCCTGACCGTGTCCGGCGTCATCAGCGGATCCTACGCCCTGACCAAGGACGGCACCGGCACGCTGACCCTATCGGGGGCCAACACCTATACCGGTTCCACCACCATCAGCGCCGGCACGCTGGTGGCCGGCCACAACAATGCGCTGGGCACCATCGTCGGCAGCACGACGGTCGCCAGCGGCGCCACGCTGGCGGTATCGAACGGCGTCACCCTGGCGGAGGCGCTGACCATCTCCGGCACCGGCGTGTCGTCGGCCGGCGCGCTACAGGTCACCAGCGGCAGCGCCACCATCAGCGGCGCCATCACCATGGGCGCCAACACCACCATCGGCGTGTCCGGCACCGGCCTGACCCTGTCGGGCGTGGTCGGCGGATCCTACGCCCTGACCAAGGACGGCACCGGCACGCTGACCATGTCGGGGAACAACACCTACACCGGTTCCACCACAATCAGCGCCGGCACGCTGGCGGCCGGCCACAGCAATGCGCTGGGCACCACTGCCGGCGGCACGACGGTCTCCAGCGGCGCCACCCTGGCGGTATCGAACGGCGTCACGCTGGCGGAAGCGCTGACCATCTCCGGCAGCGGCGTGTCGAGCGCCGGCGCCTTGCAGGTCACCACCGGCAGCGCCACCGTCAGCGGCACCGTCACCATGGCCGCCGACACCACCATCGGCGTGACCGGCACCGGCCTGACCCTGTCCGGCGTCGTCGGCGGCAGCCACGCCCTGACCAAGAGCGGCAGCGGATCGCTGACCTTGTCGGGGAACAACACCTATACGGGCGCCACCACCGTCAGCGCCGGCGTCCTGATCATTAATCACGCCAACGCGCTGGGCACGACCGCCGCCGGCACCACCATCGCCAGCGGCGCCACCCTGCGCATCGGCACCGGCCTGACCGTCGCCGAGAATCTGACGATCAGCGGCATCGGCGTGTCGACCGGGATCGGCGCGGTGAAGGTCAACGGCGGAACGGCCACCATCAGCGGCACCGTCACCCTGGCGGCGGACGCAGACATCGGCTCCTACAACAGCGGCGACACGCTGACGATCAGCGGCGCGGTGTCCGGCAGCTTCAACCTGACCAAGGTCGGCGGCGGCACGGTGGTCCTGAGCGGCACCAACAGCTACACCGGCACCACCACGGTCGGCGAAGGCACCCTGTCGATCGCCGGGTCCGGCAACATCAGCAGCGCCGCCGTCACGCTGAGCGGCGGCGGCACGCTGGATGTGACCGGCAGCAGCGTCACGCTGGCCAACGGCCTGACCGTCGGCACCGGCGGCGGCACGGTCAACACCGCCAACGCGCTGACCCTGTCCGGCACCATCGCCGCCGGAACCAACACGCTGACCAAGTCGGGCAGCGGCACCCTGACCCTGACCGGCACCAACAACGCCACCGCCTGGGCCGCCACGGTGACCGGCGGCACGCTGTCGGTCGGTGCGGCCGCCAACCTCGGCACCGGCACCGTCACGCTGAACGGCGGCACGCTGGCCTCCACCGGCACCCTCACGCTGGCCAACGCCGTCGCGCTCGGCAGCAGCCACGGCACCGTCAGCGTCGGCACCGGCAACGCCCTAACCCTGTCGGGCGTCATTAGCGGAGCCAACAACCTGACCAAGTCGGGCGCCGGCACGCTGACCCTGTCCGGCACCAACAGCCACACCGGCACAACAACGGTCGGCGCCGGCACGCTGGTGGTCACCGGCACCCTGAACGGGTCCGGCGCGGTCACGGTGGGCAACGGCGGCACGCTGGCCGGTACGGGCACCGTCAACGGCGGTCTGACCGTGCAGTCCGGCGGCATCCTGTCCCCCGGCATCGCCGGCACCAACAACGGCGTCGGCACCCTGACCGTCAACGGCGGCCTGACCATCCAGTCCGGCGGCACCCTGGCGGTCGATCTGGTCAGCACCAGCAGCTACGATCAGGTGAACGTCACCGGGGCGGTCAACGTCAGCAGCGCCACCCTGACCGCCGGCGGCAGCTACACTCCGGTGAAGACGACCGGCGGCGACAGCTTCGCCATCATCTCCAACGACGGCAGCGACGCCGTCAGCGGCACCTTCACCGGGCTGGCGTCGGGCGCCACGCTGACCCTGAACAGCGGGTCGATCACCGTCAGCTATGCCGCCGGCAGCAACAGCAACGACGTCGTGCTGACCGGGCCGGTCAACCAGGCGCCGGCGCTGGCCGGCACCTTCACCACGGCGGGCACGGTCAACGACAACGCCACCACCACGCCCTTCGGCGGCGTGACGGTTGCCGACGCCGACGACAGCACCGGCACCTTCACCGTCACCATCACCTACACCGCGGCCAACGGCACGCTGTCCAGCGCCGGCGGCGGGCTGAGCGGCAGTGCCGGCAACTACACGCTGACCGCCACCACGCCGGGCGGGCTGCAGACCCTGCTGCAGGCGCTGGTCTTCACCCCCACCAACAACCAGGTGGCGCCCGGCAGCACGGTGCAGACCACCTTCACCCTGACCGCAAGCGACGGAACGACCAGCAGCAGCGCCAACACCAGCACGGTGGTCACCGCCAGCTCGATCAACGACGCGCCCACCGACATCGCCCTGTCGAACAGCTCGGTCACCATCTTCGACGGCACCAACGCGGTGGTCGGCACCCTGTCGAACATCGACGCCGACACCGGCCAGACCTTCACCTACACGCTGGTCAGCGGCACGGGCAGCACCCACAACAGCCTGTTCAACATCTCCGGCACGTCACTTCAGGCGAACAACGCCAGCGTCCTGACCGCCGGGCAGAGCTATTCGGTCCGTGTGCAGGTCAGCGACGGCACCGCCACCTACGAGAAGACGTTCAGCATCAGCGTGACCAACGACCTGACGGTCGACGTCACCGCCATCGACGGCACCACCAGCGGCACCTACAGCGGCGACAAGACCGACGGCGGCGGCCTGGACCTGAAGGAGGCCATCGCCCTTGCCAACGCCGTGACCGGCAACGTCACCATCCGCTTCGCCGCCACGTTGGGCGGCACCATCACGCTGCCCGCCACCCTGACGGTGCGCGACGGCGTGACGCTGGCAATGGACAGCGACACCGACAGCCGGGGGATCACCATCACCGGCAACGGCTTCACGCTGGGCAACAGCTTCGGCGTCAGCGTCGGCACCGGCGACACGCTGACCATCAACTCGACCCTGGCCGACAACGGCAGCGACACCGCAGCCCTGAGCAAGAGCGGCAGCGGCACGCTGGTGCTGGGCGGCACCAACAACACCGCGACCGGCGGCACCAGCGGCACCGGCATCAACACCATCACCGTCGGCGGCGGCACGCTGTCGGTGGCGGGCGACGCCAACCTGGGCACCGGCACGCTGACGATGAACGGCGGCAACCTGACCGTCACCGGCGCCACCACCATCGACAACGCCATCGCCCTGTCGTCCAGCGCCGGTATCGACAACGCCAACGCCGTCACCCTGTCGGGCGACGTCACCGGCACCGGCGGCCTGACCAAGTCCGGTACCGGCAAACTGACGCTGGGCAGCACCGGCAACAGCTGGTCCGGCGGCACCACCATCGGCAGCGGCGAGGTGGAACTGGGCACCTCCGGCACCATCGGCAGCGGCACCATCACCCTGAACGGCGGCACGCTGAGCACGACGGCGGCCAGCCAGACGCTGACCAACGCCATCGATCTCGCCGGCACCGGCACGGTGAAGACCGCCAACGCCCTGACCCTGTCCGGCACCGTCAGCGGCACCGGCACCCTGACCAAGGACGGCAGCGGCACGGTCACGCTGTCGGGCACCAACACCCATAGCGGGTCGGTCACCATCAACGCCGGCACCCTGACGGTGTCGGGCGGCAGCGCCATTGGGGACGGCAGCGCGGTGTCGGTGGGGGCCAGCGGCACGCTGACCCTGTCGGCCAGCGAGACCATCGGTTCGCTCACCGGCTCCGGCGCGGTGGCGCTGGGCACCAGCACCCTGACCACCGGCGGCGACAACGGCACCACCACCTTCTCCGGCGCGATCGGCGGCACCGGCGGCCTGACCAAGGCCGGTACCGGCACGATGACGCTGTCGGGGACCAACACCTACACCGGCGCCACCACGGTGTCCGGCGGCGGGCTGACGGTGTCCGGCGGCTCGGCCATCACGGATAGCGGGGCCGTCTCGGTCGCCTCCGGCGCCACCCTGACCCTGTCCACCACCGAGACCATCGGCTCGCTGGCCGGGGCCGGTTCGGTGGTGTTGGGCGCCAACACCCTGACCACCGGCGGCGACAACAGCAGCACCACCTTCTCCGGTGTCCTGTCCGGCACCGGCAACCTGACCAAGGGCGGCAGCGGCACCCTGACCCTGTCCGGCACCAACACCTACACCGGCACCACCAGCGTCCGCGGCGGTACCCTGTCGGTGACCGACGCCACCAACATCAGCACCGGCGCGCTGACGATCGACAACGGCACGCTGGCGATCACCGGCACCGGCGCCAGCTTCGCCAACGCCGTTACCGCCGGCACCTTCGGCGCCACCATCACCGTGGCCAACACCGCCACCCTGACCGGCGTGGTCGGCGGCACCGGTGCCCTCACCAAGACCGGCAGCGGCACCCTGACCCTGTCCGGCACCAACACCCGCAGCGGTGCCACCACCGTCAGCGCCGGCACGCTCGCCGTCTCCGGCGGCAGCGCCATCGCCGACACCGGCGCGGTGACGGTCAGCTCCGGCGCCACCCTGGAGTTGGGTGCGGCCGAGACCATCGGGTCGCTCGCCGGTGCCGGTTCGGTGACGCTGGGCAGCTACACCCTGACCGTCAGCCCGTCGAGCGGCTCCACCACCTTCTCCGGCGCCCTGTCCGGCACCGGCGGCCTGACCAAGTCGGGTTCCGGCAGCCTGACCCTGTCCGGCACCAACACCTACACCGGCGCCACCACCGTGTCCGGCGGCACGCTGACGGTGTCGGGCGGTTCGGCCATCGCCGACGGCAGCGCGGTGTCGGTCAGCTCCGGCGCCACCCTGGCGCTGTCGGCCGCCGAGACCATCGGGTCGCTGGCCGGTGCCGGTTCGGTGACGCTGGGCAGCTACACCTTGACGGCCGGTGCCGACAACAGCAGCACCAGCTTCTCCGGCGCCCTGTCCGGCACCGGCGGCCTGACCAAGTCCGGCACCGGCACCCTGACCCTGTCCGGCACCAACACCTACACCGGCACCACCAGCGTGTCCGGCGGCACCCTGTCGGTGACCGGCGGCAGCGCCATCGCCGATACCGGCGCGGTGACGGTCAGCTCCGGCGCCACCCTGGACCTGTCCTCCAGCGAGACCATCGGCTCGCTCGCCGGTGCCGGCTCGGTGACGCTGGGCGCCAACACCTTGACGGCCGGCGGGGCCAACAGCAGCACGACCTTCTCCGGCGCGATCAGCGGCACCGGCGGCCTGACCAAGTCCGGCACCGGCACCCTGACCCTATCGGGCGCCAACACCTACACCGGCACCACCACCCTGTCGGGCGGCACCCTGTCGGTGTCGGGCGGTTCGGCCATCGCCGATGGCAGCGCGGTGTCGGTCAACTCCGGCGCCACCCTGGCGCTGTCGGCCGCCGAGACCATCGGGTCGCTGGCCGGTGCCGGCTCGGTGTCGCTGGGCAGCTATACCCTGACGGTCAACCCGTCGAGCGGCTCCACCACCTTCTCCGGCGCGATCGGCGGCACCGGCGGCCTGACCAAGACCGGGGCCGGCACCTTGACCCTGTCGGGCAGCAGCAGCTATTCCGGCGCCACCACGGTGTCCGGCGGCGGACTGACGGTGTCGGGCGGCTCGGCGATCAGCGACAGCAGTGCGGTGTCGGTCGGCACCGACACCACCCTGACCCTGTCGGCCAGCGAGACCGTGGGCTCGCTCGCCGGGGCCGGCACCGTGGCGATCGGCGCCAACACCCTGACCACCGGGACCGACAACACCAGCACCAGCTTCTCCGGCGTCTTCACCGGCACCGGCACCCTGACCCTCGACGGCAGCGGCACGCTGACCTTGTCTGGAAGCAACAGCGGCGGCTTCTCCGGCGAAATGACGGTGCGGAGCGGCGGCACGCTGAGCGTGGCCGGCGACGCCAACCTGGGCGGCGGCACCGTGACGCTGAACGGCGGCACGCTGAGCGTCACCGGGGCGGGCACCATCGACAACGCCTTCGACACCGGGGTCAACGGCGCCACCATCGACACCGGCGTCGCCGTGACGCTGTCGGGCGCCATCGGCGGCAACGACGCGCTGACCAAGACCGGCACCGGCACGCTGACCCTGTCGGGCACCAGCACCTATGCCGGCCCGACCACGGTGTCCGCGGGCACGCTGCTGGTGACGGGCGCGCTGAACGGCACCTCCGGAATGACGGTGGCCTCCGGTGCCACGCTGGGCGGCACCGGCAGCATCTTCGCCGCCGGCTCGTCCAGCACGCTGACGGTGGCCTCCGGCGCCACGCTGGCGCCCGGCGTCGCCGGCATCAGCAACGGCATCGGCACGCTGACCGTCAACGGCAACCTGTCGATGAGCGGCACCCTGGCGGTCGAGATCGCCGGCACCGGCTCCCCCGGTACCAACTACGACCAGGTGATCGTCAGCGGCGGCGTCACGCTGTCCGGCGGCTCCAGCGCCGTCACCGTGACCCGTGTCAACGGCTTCGCCGCCACCAACTCCAGCTATACGGTCATCGACCAGACCGGGGTCGGGGCGGTGTCCAACACGCTGTCCGGGCTGGCGCAGGGCGCCACCATGACCAGCAACGGCGACCTCTACACCGTCGACTATGTCGGCGGCACCGGCAACGACCTGGTGCTGAACGCCATCGTCAACCCGACCGTCTCGTCGGTCACCGCCACCACCGCCGACGGCACCTACAAGGCCGGCAGCACCGTCACCGTCACCGTCACCTTCAACCGGGCGGTGACGGTAACCGGCACGCCGACGCTGGCGCTGAACATCGGCCGCAACGCCACCTACAGCGGCGGGTCGGGGACGACCACGCTGACCTTCACCTACACGGTGCAGGACGGCGACAACGCGACCGACCTCGACTACGCCTCCATCAATGCGCTGACGCTGAACGGTGGCGGCATCGCCGACAGCTCCACCAGCCTGGACGCGATCCTGACGCTGGCGGCGCCGGGGGGTGCCAGCTCGCTGGGCGCCAACAAGGCGATCGTCATCGACACCGCGGCCCCGACGGTCAGCTCCGTCTCGGCGGTGAACGGCACCTACCGGGCCGGCGAGACCATCGACGTCACCGTCACCTTCAACGAGGCGGTCACCGTCACCGGCACGCCGACCTTCGGCATCACGCTGGACAACGGCACGGTGGTGCAGGCGACCTACCTGTCGGGGTCGGGCGGCACCGCGCTGACTTTCCGCTACACCGTGGGCACCAACCTGGTCGATGCCGACGGCATCGGCATCGGCGGCTCGATCAGCGGCGGCAGCATCGCCGACCTGGTCGGCAACAGCGCGATCCGCACGCTGAACAACGTCGCCGGCATGGGGGGCGTGCGCATCGACAGCGTCCATCCCACCGTCACCAACGTCACCGCCGGCACCGAGAACGGCACATACACCACCGGCGAGACCATCTCGATCCAGGTAACCTTCAGTGAGGCGGTGACCGTCAACGGCACCCCGACGCTGGCGCTGAACACCGGCCGCACCGCCACCTACAGCAGCGGGGCCGGCACCAACACGCTGGCCTTCACCTACACGGTGCAGGCCGGCGACACCGCCGCCGATCTGGACGCCGTCAGCAGCTCGGCGCTGACCGGGTCGATCACGGACACCGCCGGCAACGCCGGGGTCCTGACCCTGACCATGCCGGGTGACGTGCGGTCGCTGGGCCTGAACAAGGACATCGCCATCGACACCACGGCGCCGACGATCCGCAACATCGTCGCCCCCACCGACGGCACCTACGGCGTCGACAGGACGATGAGCTTCTATGTCCAGACCAGCGAGGTGGTGATCGTCAACGGTGTCCCGACGATCACGCTGGACGTCGGCGGCCAGACCCGTCAGGCGGTCTACAACCCGGCGGCCAGCAGCGGGACGGTCCTGCGCTTCGACTATGTGGTGCAGGCGGGCGACGCCGACGCCGACGGCATCGCGGTCACAGGCCTGAACCTGAACGGCGGCAGCATCACCGACCGTGCCCGCATCCCGCTGCCCTCGACGCTGACCGGCATGCCGGGCCTGCAGAACGTCCTGGTCGACACCGTCGCCCCGGCCACTCCGTCGGTCCCGGTGCTGGCGCCCGGACAGGACACCGGCGTCTCCACCACCGACGGGCTGACCAACATCAACCGTCCGACCGTCGGCGGCACGGCGGAAGCCGGCTCCACCGTCACCGTCCTGGTCGACGGCGTGGCGGTCGGCACCACCACGGCCGGAACCGACGGCAGCTGGAGCTACACGCTGACCACCCCGCTGCCCGACGGCACCCATGCCATCACCAGCCGGGCGACCGACCCGGCCGGCAACAGCAGCGGCACCTCGGCGGCACTGACCCTGACCGTCGACGCCACGCCGCCGGTGCTGTCGACCCCCGCCATCTCCGGCGGTATCGACAACGCGGCCAACGTCACCCCGGTCAACCGCCCGATCCTGACCGGCACCGCCGATCCGAACAGCACGGTGACCGTCATCATCGACGGCGTCACCGTCGGCACGGCCACCGCCGGCAGCGACGGGTCCTGGAGCTTCGCCGTCACCACCCCGCTGGCCGACGGCGCCCACAGCGTGGTGACCACCGCCACCGACCGCGCCGGCAACATCGGCCGGTCGGGAACGCTGAGCCTGACGGTGGACACCCAGGCCCCGACGGTCTCCGCCGGCGGGACCGCCCCGACGCTGAGCGCCGGCGGCACGGCGACGCTGGGCTCCGCCGTCTCGCTGTCGGACGCCAGTTCGCTGAACCGGGTGACGGTCACCCTGACCGACGCCCGCAGCGGCGACGAGCTGGTGATCGGCGCCCTGCCGGCCGGCATCACCGCGACCCGCGACGGCAACAGCATCGTGCTGACCGGCGCGGCGTCGGCCGCCGACTATCAGGCGGCGGTGCGGGCGATCGGGCTGCGGTCGAGCGCCGGCGACCCGAGCTTCGCCGGGACGGCGACCAGCCGGTCGATCAGCATCCAGGCCCGCGACCTTGCCGGCAACAGCTCGGCCGCGGCGACGGTGACGGTCACGGTGGCCCGCGCCAGCACGACCACCACCAACACGACCCCGGCGACGACCACGCCCGTCACCGTCAGCGGCAACGGCCCGTCGCAGTCCGGCAGCTCGACGACCGGCTCCTCGTCCAACGGCCCGTCCTCCAACAGCTCCTCCAACAGCGCATTGGGCGGCACCGGCAACACCGGGGCCGGACCGACGCTGCCGGGCGGCACCGGCAGCGGTGGAAGCGGCGGGATGCCCGGCAGCTCGTCCAGCACGGATGCCGGCCGGTCGGTGACGCTGGGCAACATCAGCGGTGGTTCGTCCAGCACGGACGCCGGCCGGTCGGTGACGCTGGGCAACATCAGCGGCGGTTCGTCCAGCACGGATGCCGGCCGGTCGGTGACGCTGAACAGCATCGGCGGCGGCTCGTCCAACTCCAGCAGCGGCTCCGGCAGCGGGCTGGGGGGAAGCGGGCTCGGCGGTGGTTTGGGCGGTGGTTTGAGCAGCGGTCTGGGCGGCAGCCTTGGCGGCAGCCTGAACGGCGGCGGCCTCGGCGGCAATGGATTGGGCAGCGGCCTCGGCACCGGCGGCACGCCCGGGGGGACCGGAACGGGCACGGGCCTCGGCACCGGCACCAATACCGGCGGCCAGGGCACTCCCGGCCAAAGCACTCCTGGCCAAAGCACTCCCGGCCAGACCGGCACGCAGGGCAACGGCCTGAACAACGGTCAGGGCCAGGGCCAAGGACAGGGACAAGGCTTGGGCCAGGAGCGGGGCAACGGCCTCGGCACCGGACAGGGCCGCGGCCCGGCGGCCGGACAGCCGGGGACCCAGGGTCCGCAGGGCCAGCAGGGTCAGGGTCAGGGCCAGCAAGGCCAAGGACAGGGCCAGCCGCAGGGCCAGCCGCAAAACCAGAACCAGCCCCAGAACCAGGACGCCCCCCAGGATGGCGGCGGCACCCCGGCGGACGGGGCCGGACAGCCGGCGGAGCGTGGTGCGGACGACCGTGCCGAGATCATGCCGGCCTCCCCCGGCTTCGCCCGTCAGGTCGCCAGCGCCCATGGCGGTCCGGCCGACGCCGCCGACCTGCTGGCGGCACTCGCCAGCCACATCCTGCCCGACAGCCGGGCCGCCTGACGGCGGCCCACCCCCTTTCAGTACCCCTTCCTTCCAGCATCGTTTCCTCGTCCAATCCTTTTCCGCCGAACGGAATTGCTCCCGCCATGAAGACTTCGACCGCTCAACTCCGCCGCCGCTTGCTTTCTTCGGTGGTTCCCGTCGCCGTCCTGACGGCATCCCTGCTGGCCGCGGGCTGCGCGGTCAAACCCGAGCCGCTGACGGCCGAGGAGAATCTGGCGCGCGTGCGCAAGGATCTGGGGGTCGTGATGGCCCCGCAGGAGCCGCTGACCAAGGCGGTCTCGATGGACGAGGCGATGGCGCGCGCCATCAAGTACAACCTCGACGAACGCGTGAAGCTGATGGAGGTGGCGGTCGCCACCGACCAGCTGGACCTGTCGCGCTACGACATGCTGCCGCGCGTGGTGGCCGGCGCCGGCTATGTCGGGCGCAACAACGACGCCGGGTCGGAAAGCCTGAACCTCGCCACCGGCCGGCGCACGGGCGAGAGCACCACCGCCACCGACAAGCACCGCCGCACCGGCGATCTCGCCTTCACCTGGAACGTGCTGGATTTCGGCGTCAGCTATCTGCGGGCGCGGCAGAACGCCAATCTGGTGCTGATCGCCGACGAGCGCCGCCGCCGCGTCGTCCAGGGCATCATGCAGGACGTGCGCACCGCCTATTGGCGCGCCGTGGCCGCCGAACGGCTGCTGAAGCGGCTGGAGCCGGTGGAGAAGCGGGTGGAGGGTGCGCGCCGCGACGCCCGCACGCTGGAGGCGCTGCGCGTCCAGGCCCCGCTGCAGGCGCTGACCTACACCCGTACCCTGGTGGAGACCCTGCGCCAGCTGCAGTCGCTGCGGCGCGAGCTGGTGGCGGCGAAGTCGCAGTTGGGCGCGCTGATGGGGCTGCCGCCGGGCGAGCCGTTCGAGATCGAGCTGCCGCCGGCCAGCGTCATGAAGGCGCCGCCCAAGCTGGATGTCGCGGTGGAGGCGCTGGAGACCTACGCCCTGCTGAACCGGCCGGAGCTGCTGGAGGAGAGCTACAACCAGCGCATCTCCGCCGACGAGACCTGGCGGTCGCTGCTGAAGCTGCTGCCGGGCATCGACGTCAATACCGCCCTGCGCTACGACAGCAACAGCTTCCTGCTGAACCAGCGCTGGGCCGATTACGGCGCGCGGATCAGCTGGAACCTGATCAATCTGGTCTCCGCCCCCGCCACCAAGTCCTACGCCGAGGCGCAGGAGGAGCTGGTCGCCTTCCGCCGTCAGGCGCTGAGCATGGCGGTGCTGAGCCAGGTGCATGTGGCGGTGCTGCAGTTCCGCGAACTGAAGCAGGAATTCGCCCTGACCGCCGAGCAGGCCGACCTCGACACCCGCATCCGCTCGCAATACACCAACGTCGGCGAGGCCGGCCAGGTGGGCGAGCTGGGCGTGATCCAGTCGGAGGTAACGGCGCTGCTGTCCGATCTGCGCCGCGATCTGGTGCTGGCCGACCTGCACAACGCCTATGCCCGCGTCATGGTGTCGGCCGGCGTCGATCCGCTGCCCGAGACGATGGCCGCCGACGACCTGCCCAGCCTGACCCAGGCGGTGGGCAAGGGCCTGTCCTCCTGGCAGGAGCGCGCCAACAGCATGCTCCGCGTGAAAGAGTTGGTGGCGAAGGACGCGGCCAAGGCCGAAAAGCCGGAGCCGGCGAAGGCCGAACCGGTGAAGCCGGAGCCCGCCAAGGCGGCGGTGCCCATGGCGGCCGCGCCGGCCGCGCCGGCCCCGGCCCCTGTTGCGGCCTCCGTTGCGCCCCCCGCTCCGGCTGCGGAAGCGCCGAAGGCCGCGGCGGCCGAACCGGCTCCGGCCTCCACGCCTTTCGTTCTGGCGTCTTCCGCAAAGCCTGCCCCGGAACCCGAACAGGCCCCGGTTCCGGCTCCGATTGCGCCCCCCTCCCCTGCCCCCGCCCCCGTTACGGCAGCGAAACAATCGCCTTCCGTCGCCGCTCCGGTTGCGACGGCGTCCTTCTCTCCCGTCATACAGGCCGAGCTTGGGGCTTACGCAAGCCACAGGCTTGCCGAGCAGGAATGGGGTATGATCGCCAAACGCCTGGGAACGGGAACGGAAGGGGCCGGCGCCCTGTACGTCACCACCCGGCGCAGCGAGGACGGCAAGCCGATCGTCCAACTGCGCGCAGGCGGTTTCGCCGACCGCGCCGCGGCCGAGCGGTTCTGTCATCGTGTGAAGGACAAGCAGCGGGAATGCACCGTTCGTACCCTCTCGGCTCAGGACATCCAGTTCGACGGCCTGCCGATGGGCAGGGTCGCGTCGCTGTGATCCGTCCTGGTGCTGCGGCCAAAGCCACCGCCCAAGCCGCCGCATTCGTGGCCGTCCTGCTGGGCGGGGGCCTCGCCTCCGCCCCGGCCTTGGCCCAGGACTCATCCCAGGGGCAGGTCCGCGCGCTGATCGAGGCCCGGCGGCATGCGGTCCTGTCCTCCGAGATCCCCGGCCGCATCGCCCGCATGAGCGTCGATGCCGGCCAGAGCTTCAAGGCCGGCGACCTGCTGGTCGCCTTCGACTGCGCCAGCTATCAGGCGGAGCTGGACGCCGCCCGCGCCCAGCTGAACGCCGCGGACGTGACGGCGCGGGTCAACCGGCGCCTGAACAGCCTGCGGTCCATCGGCGAGGCGGAGGTGCAGCTGGCCGAAGCGAAGGCCCAGGTCGCCCGCGCCGACGTCCGCAAGGCGGAGGTGCAGGCCCGGCGCTGCGAGATCAAGGCGCCCTTCGACGGCCGCGCGGTCGAACGCCGGATCCAGGAGCATGAGTCGGTCGCCGCCGGCGCGCCGCTGCTGGAGATCCTGTCCGACCGCGATCTGAAGGTGGAGCTGATCGTCCCCTCCTCCTGGCTGGTGTGGCTGAGGCCGGGGCAGCGCTTCGACCTGCGGGTCGACGAGACCGGGGTCACCCTGCCGGGCGAGGTGGTGCTGCCCGGCGCCAAGGTCGATCCGGCCAGCCAATCGGTGAAGGTGACGGCGAAGCTGACCGGCGATGCTCCGTCCCAGGCGCTTGTCGCCGGCATGAGCGGCACCGCCATCTTCCCGGAACCGGCGGTGTCGGCGCTGCCGGCCGGGACTCAGGGCGCTCCCCAGGGAACTCCCAAACCCGGAACCGCGAAGCCATGAGCGCCGTGATGGCCCAGACCCCGCCCCAGCAGGCGGCGCCGCAAGCGACGACCCAAGCGGCACCGCAGCCGGTCAACGGCCTGTTGATGCTGCTGGAACTGCAGCGGCAAGCGTGGCGGCAGGCGACGGCGCCGGAACTGCGCTATCACATCGTCAACCAGACCCGCCGGCTGATCGCCTACCGGCAGGCCGCCTTCCTGACCCTGGCGGACCGGGGCCGGCCGACGCTGGAGGCGGTGTCCAACATCGCGGTGCTGGAACCGAACGCCCCCTTCGCCCAATGGCTGGAGCAGGCGGTGCGCGCCGTCGCCGCCGGGGCGCAGGCCGATACGGTCCATGTCGTCGACCCCGCTGCCCTGCCCGCCGACGTCCGCGGCGCCTGGGGCGAATGGGGGCCGGCACAGGTCCTGTGGTGCCCGCTGCGCAAGCCGGAACCCCAGCGGGAAACCGCGCCCGGCGTCCCGGCGGGAAGCCGGAGCAAGGCCGCTCCGTCCCTGGCCGGCCTGTGGCTGGGCCGCGACGAGCCCTGGACCGACGGCGAAATCCTGCTGCTGAGCCATCTGGCGGAGGGCTACGGCCATGCCTGGTGGGCGCTGTCGGGCAAGCGCGCCAAGCGGCGCGGGCTGCGCCGTGCCCTGCTGCCCCTGCTGGTCCTGCTGGCCGCCGCCGGCGCGCTTGCCATCCCGGTGCCGATGTCGACCCTGGCCCCGGCCGAGATCCAGACCAGCAACCCGGTGATCGTCGCCGCCCCGCTGGACGGCGTGATCGAGCGCTTCCATGTGCAGCCGAACCAGGCGGTGGCTGCCGGACAGCCCTTGTTCAGCTTCGATTCCACCGTGCTGCGCAGCCGCTTCGAGGTGGCGCGCAAGGGCCTGACCCAGGCGGAGGCCGAACTGCTGACCGCCTCCCAGGCCGCCTTCGCCGATCCGCAGACCAAGGCTCGCGTCGCCCAGCTCCGCGCCCAGGTGGAGCTGCGCCGGGCCGAGTTGGCGCTCGCCCGCGACCTGCTGGACCGGGTCACGGTGAAGGCCGAGCGCGCCGGCATCGCCGTCTTCACCGACGTTAACGACTGGCTGGGCAAGCCGTTGTCGGTGGGCGAGCGCGTGCTGACGCTGGCCGACCCGCAGGCGCCGGAGATCGACATCATGGTGCCGGTCGGCGACGCCCTGGTTCTGGAGCCGGGTTCGCCGGTGGAGCTGTTCCTGAACGTCGATCCGCTCCACCCCCTCCGGGCCCGCCTGACCCATGCCAGCTACGAAGCCGGCCTGTCGGCGTCCGGCGTGCTGTCCTACCGTGTCAAGGCGGCGCTGGAACCGGGCCAGACTCCGGGGGACGTCCCGCCGCGCATCGGCCTGCGCGGCACCGCCAAGATCCTGGGCGACCGCGTGCCGCTGGCGCTCTACCTGTTCCGCCGCCCGCTGGCCCTGCTGCGCCAGTCGCTGGGAATTTGAGGGGAAGGAACCGGGGATGGAAAGCCTGCCCCCTCCATCACTCGGCAAGGACCTGAGCGGATGCCTCCTCCTCGGCAAAGCCGCCTCCGGCCAGACCGAGGAACACGAGGACGGCCTTGCCGATCCAGGCCAGATGGGCGGCTTCGAGCACGCCGATCCGATTCCCGACCTTGGCCCGCGGAACCGTCATGATCTTGTCCGCCATGATGCGGGAGGACTGGCTCAGGCCATTGCCGCCGGTCGGCTGGACCAGCCGGCGGAACAGCGGCGCGTCGGTCGGATCGGTCGTGAACGGACAGACGGTGACCGAGGCGGTGCCGGAAAAGCGGTCGTCCTGCAGGATGACGACAGGACGCGGCTTTCCCGCATAGTCGGCCCCGCCGGCCACCGTCCAGATCTCGCCCCGCTTCATTCACCGTCATCCAGCGATCCCCAGCCCGCGGCATCGGCGAAGCCCTGGTCGTCGGCCTCCTGCGGGCTGCGGGCGACGGCCAGGGACTGGCGCCGGGCTTCGGCGACGAAGGCCGGGCTGCGGACGTCGGGGACCCAAATCTGCACCGGACGCAGCCCCTGCGCCCGAAGCCGCGCACGATGCGCCTTCACCTTTTCGCGCGAGCTCTGGCGGATTGCAGGCATGGCGGGCCCCCATCATCGGTTACATGTAACTTGGGCCCGTTCGCCCACACCGTCAACGGCGATGCAGGCTCGGCGCCGCCTCCGCTCCACAGCTCCACGCCATTTCTGACCCGCTTTCCCGAAAAGGACGCCGTCCTCCCGTGTCCATCGCCCTCACCCCTCCCGCTGGTCCAGGCGCCAGCCTCCGCGCCGCCAAAGCCGGCGCCGCTGGTTCCGCCCCCGCCGACCCGCGGGCCTCCCTGCGGCTGCCGGGCCTGCGCGACGATCTGGCGCTGCTGCCGGCACCGGCGGGGCAGGACGGGGCGCCGGGCTGGACCATCCACGATCCGGTGCGCAACCGCTATTTCCGCATCGGGCCGGAGGCCTTCGCGCTGATCGCGCACTGGCACCACGCCAACCCGGCCGCCATCGCCGCGGCGGTGGCGGAGGAGAGCCTGTTCGAACCGACGCTCGACGACATCATGGGCTTCTACCAGTTCCTGGCGGCCAACAACCTGACCGTCACCGTCGACACCGCTTTTCTGGCCCGTCAGGCGGCGGCGCGGAAGACCGGCTGGTTCTGGTGGCTGGTCCACAACTACCTGTTCTTCCGCATCCCGCTGGTGCGGCCCGACCGTTTCCTGTCGGCGACGGTGGGGCTGGTGGCGCCCTTCTACAGCCGGGCCTGGCTGGTCCTGGTGCTGCTGACCGCGGTCCTGGCCGGGCTGCTGGTGGCGCGGCAATGGGACGCCTTCCTGCACACCTTCCAACATTTCTTCTCGCCCGAAGGGCTGGCGCTCTACGGCGTCACGCTGCTGGGCACCAAGATCTGCCACGAGCTGGGCCATGCCTACACCGCCAAGCGCTACGGCTGCCGGGTGCCGACCATGGGGCTGGCCTTCCTGGTGATGTGGCCGGTGCTCTACACCGACACCACCGACGCCTGGAGGCTGGTCTCGCGCCGGCAGCGGCTGGCGGTGGGGGCGGCCGGCATGCTGACCGAGCTGACGATCGCCGTCTTCGCCACCCTGGCCTGGAGCTTCCTGCCCGACGGGCCGCTGCGCAGCGCCGCCTATTTCCTGGCGACGGTGAGCTGGATCACCACGCTGGCGATCAACCTCAGCCCCTTCATGCGCTTCGACGGCTATTACCTGCTGTCCGACGCGCTGGACGTGCCCAACCTGCAGGAGCGCGGCTTCGCCATGGCGCGCTGGAAGCTGCGGGAATGGCTGTTCGGCCTGGGCATGGCCCCGCCGGAGGAGATGCCGGCGGGGCGGCGCCGCATCCTGCTGGTCTATTCCTACGTCACCTGGGTCTACCGGCTGGTGCTGTTCCTCGGCATCGCGCTGCTGGTCTACCACGTCGCCATCAAGGTATTGGGGATCCTGTTGTTCGTCATCGAGATCGGCTGGTTCATCGCCCGGCCCCTCCTGCACGAGGCGAAGGTCTGGTGGTCCTTGCGCGACCGTTTCCGGGTCAACCTGCGCACCGGGCTGACGCTGGCTGGGCTGGCGGCGGGGGTCGGGCTGACCCTGCTGCCGGTGACCACCACCGTGTCGGTGCCGGTGGTCTGGCGGGCGTCCGGCTTCGCCACCGTATACGCCCCCTTCCCCGCCCGGCTGGAGGAGACGCTGGTCGCCCGCGGCCAAAGCGTGGTGGAGGGCGAGCCGCTGTTCCGCCTGACCGCCCCCGACCTGGAGGGCAAGCTGCGCCAAGCGGAGCTGCGCATCGAGTGGATGCAGGAACAGATCGCCCGCATGACCGCCAGCCGCGAGCAGCTCGACCGCGTGCGGGCGATGGAGGAGGATCTGGCCGCCACCCTGGCCGAGCGGCAGGGGCTTCTCGACAGCCGCGACCGGCTGGTGGTGCGCGCTCCCCTGTCGGGCACCGTGCGCGACATGGAGGATGCGCTGACCCCCGGCCGCTGGATCGGGCCGAAGCTGCCGCTGGCGATGGTGGTGGCGCCGGGCAGCGGCGAACTGGTCGGCTATGTCGGCGAGGGCGATTTCGACCGGCTGAGCCCGGGTGCCGGGGCGGAGTTCCATCCGGACGACCCTCTCGCTCCCCGGCGCGCGGCGCGGGTGCGCGCGGTCGATCCGGTCGCCGTATCGATTCTGGACGTGCCGGCGCTCGCCTCGGTCAATGGCGGCCCGGTGGCGGTGGAGGGACAGGCGGGACCGCAGCCCGGCCAGCCGCATGGCGGTGCCGGCCGCAGCGCGCTCTCCCCGGTGGAGGCGGTCTACCGCATCAGCCTGGAAGTCGAGCCGGCCGACATTGCACCCGGAGCTGCAGGCAACGCGCAGGAGGGGCCGGAGCGCGTGACCCGCGGCATCGTCCGCGTGGCGGGCGAGGCCCGCAGCATCGCCGAGCGTTTCTGGCGCATCGCCGCGTCGGTGCTGATCCGAGAGACGGGCTTCTGAAATCCTCTCGTCTCAAGTCTTCCGGATGGCTGCGGCGTTGATCTATGAAGTCCATCCTCATAGATTGCCCGGGGCTCTCAGCGACGGATCAGCAAAGACATGGCTCTTCAGAAATTTGACATCGTTGCTGCAAATGGAATGAAGTTCTTTTTGCAGCTCGACCCGCAGGATATGGCGCAGCGTGACGTCATCGCCCATTTCCTCAGCGGCCAAATGTACGAGCATGAAACGTCTTTGCTGTTCCTGAAAGCTTTGCGCCCTGGCGATACGGCCGTCGATGTCGGTGGAAATGCAGGCTATTTCACGATGCTTGCCGCGACCCAGGTGGGGGCGCAGGGCCGCGTGGTGACTGCCGAAGCCAACCCCGGCCTTGCCAAGCTGATCCGTGACAGCGCCGCGCTGAACGACATTTCGCATCTTTCCGTGGAAAATGTGGCGATCAGCGACCGCAACGGACAGATCGTCTTCGGATCGAACGGGCCCAATGACAGCAACGGCGGCGTCGTTCCCGAAAAGACGCCGGGAGAAGCGCTGGAAAGCAACGACACCATCACGCAGTTCGTCGCGCGCGCCGAAACGCTCGACAGCCTAGCAAGCCGCAGCGGCCTTGAGAGCATCCGCCTGCTGAAGATCGACACCGAAGGACATGAACTGAACGTCCTGAAGGGTGCCGAAGGTCTTCTTCGCGGGAAGAAGATAGACTTCATCGCCGCGGAGCTGAATCTCCCCGGACTGGCAAGGAACCGCACGACCCAGAACGAACTGCGTCGGTTCATGCTGGATCACGGCTATCACATGTTCCTGCTCGACCATAACGGAGCCCTGCCCCGCCTCGTGCCGCCCGGAACCGAGGTCAGGCAGACCTACACCTGCAACGTCCTGTTCTCCCGCATCGAAACGCTGGCAGAGGTTTGGGACAGCGTCGCGAACGAACCCGCCGCCGTCCATATCGCTCAACGCCAGAGCAAGTCATAAGGTCGGGGCCACGGTTGGGGGGCGACCCCATCCCCTACCCCATCGCCACCGCCAGCAGTCCGGCATCCGCCGCGGCGAAGCCGGCCGGTTGCGGGCGGACGTAGCCGATCGGGTTGGGGCGCGGCTCGTTGCGGCCATGCTGGATGAAGTGGACCAGCGCCTGCTGCTGGTCGCTGCCGAAGGCGGCGCTCAGGTCCGGGTTGGCCATCAGATAGGCGAGCGCGTTGAACCGGGTCGGGCGCCCGTCCATCTCGCCGGTGGACTGGTAATGCGCGGTGGCGGCCGCGGTGTCGGTGCCGAAGGTTGCTGCCAGATCCGGGTTGGCGGCCAGATAGCTCAGCGCGTCGAAGCCGGCGGCGTCGCGCCGCGGCATGTGGCCGTATAGGACGGCATAGAGCTTCACCTGCTGCTCGCTGCCCGAGAAGACGCTCAGCAGGTCCGGGTTGGCCAGCAGATAGTCGTGGGCGTTGAAGCTGATGGCGCGGTTCTCCAGCCGGCCGTAGCGGATGTAATGCTCCTGCGCCCGCACGGGGTCGTTGCCGATGGAGGCGGCGAGGTCGCGGTTCGCCGCCAGATAGGAGAGAGCGTCGAAGCTGGTGCCGCGCCCCTCCCGCCGGCCGCTGAACAGGTAGTGGTTGGCCGCCCGGGCGGTGTCGGTGCCGAAGGCGGCGGCAAGGTCGGGGTTGGCGGCAAGATAGGCCAGCGGGTCGAAGGTGATGCCGCGCCCCTCGATCCGGCCCGAGGTCACGTAATGGCGGGCCGCCGCCGCCGGGTCCAGCCCGAAGGCCGCCGCCAGATCCGGGTTCGACACCAGATAGCCGTAGCCGTCGAACCGCGTGCTGCGCCCCTCCCGCTGGCCGCTGGACAGGTAATGGCGGGTGGCGGCCGTGGTGTCCGTGCCGAAGACGGCGGCCAGATCCGGGTTGGCGGCCAGATAGGCCAGCGGGTCGAAGCTGCCGGCCGGCCGGCCTTCCCGTCGGCCCAGCGCCAGATAATGCCGGCTCGCCGCCGCAGGATCGGCGCCGAAGGCCGCCGCCAGATCCGGGTTGGCGGCAAGGTAGGAAAGGGGATCGAAGGACCGGGTCGCCCGCCCCTCCGCCAGGCCGAAGCCCAGGTAATGCTCGCGCGCCGCCGTCGCGTCGGTGCCGAAGGCGGCGGCCAGATCGGCATTGGAGGCGAGATAGGCCAGCGGGTCGAAGCCGGCCATCGTCTCGGCCAGCGGGGTCACCCGCAAGGTCACAGTCTGCCCGCTGACCGCACCCTGGCTGTCGGTGACGGTGTAGGCGAAGGAGCCCGGCGATGCCGGGGTGCCGGAGGGCGCCTGATAGGTCAGGCCGGCCAGATCGGCGGTGCCCAGCGTCATCCCGGCGGTGACGGCGGTGCCGTTCGCCAGACGGAGCGTGCCGGCGGCCGGCAGCCGGGCCAGCGTCACCGCCATGACGTCGCCTTCGTCGGGGTCGCTCGGCCGGTCGATGCCGAGCGCGATGGCCGGCCCGCCTTCCAGGACGGTCAGGGTCTTGTCGCCCTGGACGGTCGGCGGCCGGTTGGCCGGACGGGAAGAGACGATGAAGCCGATCCAGCGGCTCCAGGCCACGCCGTTGTAGGCGCGCACCGACAGCTCGTCGAGGCTGGTCAGGGCGGAGGCGGCAAAGGTGACGCCGGCGAAGGCGGCGGCGTTCAGCGAGACCACGGCGCCGGTCCCTTGAGCCACCCCGCCGACCATGATGGAGCCGGCACCGCTGGTGTTGTCGACCAGCTCATATTGGGTGACGAGGCCGCCGGCCGGATCGGTCGCCGTCACTAGGCTGGCGAGGTTGATCGAGGAGCCGATGGAAACCCGGCCGGCCTTGGCGGTGACCGCCGGAGGCGTCAGGCTGATCCGGGTATCGGCGAACAGGGCGTATTCGACGTCGGTCAGCGTGTCGGTGCCCTCGCCGCCGGAGATGGTGGCGCCGTCGGCGGTGACGGTGACGGTGTAGGAGGAGCGGCTGCCGTTGTAGACCGCGGTGTCGATGCCGCCGTTGCCCTGCAGCGTGTCGTCGCCCGCGCCGCCGGTCAGCGTGTCGTCGCCGGCGCCGCCGATCAGCAGGTTGTTGGCGGTGTTGCCGATCAGGATGTCGTTGCCGGCGCCGCCGGTGGTGTTCTCGATGGTGACGCCGGTGGCGATCGCCAGATTCCCCACCGCCAGCCCGCCCGATCCGTTGGGACCGATGGAGCTGAAGGCACCGGGGGTCAGGTCGATGGTGACGGCCGACGCCTGCCCGCCGGCGTCGATGCTGTCGGTGCCGCCGGCATCCCAGATCGCTTGGGAGAAGGGCGTGCTGTTGCTGCCGAAGACATAGCGGTCGTCGCCGATGCGGGTGTCGGTGTTGGTGCCGTACAGGTACTGGGCCGCCGCGATGTCGTACAGGGCTGGCCCCGTCAGCAGCCCGTTCAAGCCCAGGCTGGGGTGCCGGTTGTAGGACATCAGCGTGTAGCGGTAATTGTCCTCGGCCGAGGACAGGTAGGGCGGCTCGCCCCCGCCGCCGGTGGCGTTGTAGTTGCCGGGATGCTTCAGCCCGATGGCATGTCCGATCTCGTGCAGGATGGTCAGGTAGCCGTAGGTTCCCGGCGTCGGGCTGGTGTTGGTCGAGGTGTTGTTGGCGAGATAGATGTCGCCGCCGCCGTCATAGAGCGACCCGGATGGATAATAGGCGTAGGCGGCGCTGGAGCTTTGCCGGTTGGTGCCGATGCGGATCGACCCGCCCTGCCCGCTGTTTGCGCTGTCGGAGGTCTCGACGAAGAAGATGTTGGCGACCGAACTCCAGGCGGCGAAGGCCTGCCGCACCGCGTCGCGCTGGGCGCTGGACAGCGTCGCGAAGCCGGTCCCGTCCGCGGTGGTGGCATAGGATGGCGCCTGCTCCATGAAGCTGTAGGTGACCGTCGCCCCGCTGCCGACCGCGCCGCTGCCCCAGCGCGGCGTCCCCGTCGCCAGCAGGGCCTGGACGGTGGACGAGGCGGCGCCCTGCGGCAGCGCGCCTTGCGGATCGAGCCCGGCGGACAGGGGGGCCGCACCCCAGCTCGCTGCATTGCACAGCAGGCATGTACAGGCAGGCATCGGGGCGGCGGAGAGGTCGGAGAGGGTGTTCGTCATGACCGGGAGGATGTCTTTCGCCGCGGGCTGTGGCTCCCGCCACTTTACAACCTTTCATTCCCCGATCGAAAGGGGAGGGAGACCCCGACCTTTTTTCTCCACCGGCCAATAGAGGGCGGCCAATAGAGCGCAGGCGACGGGCTGCGGTTCCCTCCGGTCATCCCTTCTGGGCGATCAGTTCCTCGAACACCGCCTCGATCCGGTCAACGGAGCGGGCGACGGTGAAGTCGCGGGCACGGTCGCGGCCGGACAGGGCCATGCGCTGCCAGGCGGCGCGGTCCCTGACCAGACTGCGCAGGCGGTCGGCGAGCGCCTCGTGGTCTTCCGCCTTGAACAACAGGCCGTCGACGCCGTCGCGCAGCACCTCGCCGCTGCCGCCGGTGCCGCTGCCGATCACGGTCAGGCCGGCAGCCATCGCCTCCACCTGCGAGATGCCGAAGGGCTCCTGGAAAACGCTGGGGAAGACCAGGACATTGCAGCGGGCGAACAGGTCGGACAGGCCGCGGCGGTCGAGGAAGCCGGTGAAGCGCACCTTGCCGGCCATGCCGTTGCGCTCCACGAAATCGCGGCAGCGGGCCGCGAGATCGGCGTCCGGCGCCTCCCCGGCGAAGGTGCAGTCGAAGTCGATGCCCTCGCGGTGCAGGATCCCCAGCGCGTTGACCAGCGTCTGCGGCCCCTTGTAGTTGACGAACAGGCTGGCGAAGGCGATGCGCAGCCGGTCGGTCGCCGGCATCACCGCGCGGTGGAAATAATCGACGCGGGCGCCGGGATGGATCACCGTGGCGGACAGGCCATAGCCGCCGGCGGTCAGCCGCTCCGCCACCCAGCCGCTGGCCGGCCCGGCGCGGTAGAGCGGGGAGCGGGGTGCCGCCTCCGGCGCGTAGCCGGGATGCTGGTTGCCCAGGCAATGCAGCACCGGCACGCCCATCTGCCGGGTCAGCGGGTCGAGGAACTCGGTCGCCAGCATGTCGAGGTTGCCGACCAGACAGGCGTCGGCACGGAAGTCGCGGGCGGTCTCCAGCACGCGGCGGATGTTGGCGCGGATCAGGGCGGCGCAGTGGGCCAAGTCGTCGTGGGTGAAGGCGCGCCCGTCCCGCCAATAGCCGTAGAGGGTCAGCGAACGCTCGACATGCGCCTCGATATCCTCGGTCCCCGACATGCCCGGCCGGGCGAGTTCGGGCACGTTGGCGGTCAGCACCTTCACCGTATGGCCGCGGCGGATCAGCTCGGCCGAGAACTCCCACAGCTTGCGGCCATAGCCGCCGAACTCCTGCGGCGGGAACAGGTTGGTGACCACCAGGATGCGGCGGGGCCGCCCGGTCGAGGGAACCGTCGCCTGCCGGAACAGCACGCGGTAGCGCTCCAGAGCCGGATGATCGGCCGCGTCGGAAAGCGCGTCGGCGCCCAGGTCGGGAGCCGGATCGGGCAAATCGGCAAGCCGGGCGGCCCGCCGGGCCTCGGCAAGATAGACGGCGGCCTCCGCCCGCCGCCCGCCCGCCGCGCAGAGGCGGGCCAGCCCGACGAGCGCGTCCGGCTGCTGGCGGTCCAGCGCGGCGCAGCGCAGCAGGAAGCGCTCCGTCAGGGCGCCGTCGCCCAGGCGGTTGGCGAGCTGGGCCACCCCCATCATCTGGTCGGCGGTCCACAGCAGCGGCTCCAGCGCCGCGAGGCGCGCGCGCTTGAGGTCGGGCGTCAGCGCCGCCGCAAGGACCGGATCGGACAGCGAGCGGGCAGCATAGCGCAGGGCGTCGGCGCACTGGAACAGGATGCCGCCGGGCTCGGTCGGCACGAAGCCCCAGTCGGCCAGATGGGCGGTCGCCGCGGCATGGTCGCGTGACGACAGGGTGGGGCAGAGGGCGGAGGCGCCGGGCAGCCGGACCATCCGCCGGTCGGTCTCCGCCCGGTCGGGCCAGGGCAGCAGCATCACCGCCTCATTCCGCACCCGATCGGCGGACGGCTGCAGCGGCAGGGCCACCGGCTGGGGCATCCCGTCCGCAGCCGCGAAGGCCACGCGGGGCAGGTCGCGGACCATGGCGCGCAGGTCGGCGGCGAAGCCGTCTTCATCCGCGCCCCCACCGGAGCCCTGCCCCGCGCCGGTATGCACGGTCAGCCGCGATGCCGTCAGCTGCAGCAGCTGCAGCGCCTCGTATGCGGCGAGGCGGCGCTGGAACCCTATGCCCCGCGCCGGCAGCGCCCTCAGGCCGCGCCGTTCGGAGCGCAGCTCCAGCGCCGGATCGACGCGGTCGTCGAACACGGCGGCGAAGAACTGGGCGCGCTTGACCTGCGGGCTGTGGAACTCCAGCAGATGCGCCTGTCCAGCGCGGCGGATCGCCATCGCCTCGCCCGGGTGGTCGAGATAATGGCGCGCCAGCTCTACCAGCTCGTCCGGCGAGCGGTATGTCGCAAGATGGCGTCCGGGGGTGAAGCAGCGCTCCAGCCCGGCATCCGGCGACAGCGCGTCGGTGAGGAGGAAGCCGCCGGCTCCCAGCGCCTCGAAGACGCGCAGGTTGAGGTCGCCGTTGAGCGAGCAGTTCAGCGTGACGCGCGAGGCGGCATAGACGTCGGCCGCCCTCTCCGGCTCCGCCCGCATGCCCACCAACGGCAGCCCCGCCGCGGTCAGCCGGTCCAGCACATGGCGCCGCCAGGGGTGGAAGGCGCCGATCTGCCCGACGAAGGTGAGGTCGAACCGGAACTCAGCCGGAGGCTCCGCCAGGATGTCGCGCCGGCGCAGCGCATAATCGACCGCCGGGATCCAATAGACCCGCTCGAACCCCGCCTCCAGGAAGACGTGGGCATGCTGGCGGGTGTGGTCGAGCATCACCGCGTCGAAGCTCTCCATCGCGCCATAGGCCAGCAGCGTGCGTAGCGGGCCGGCGAGATGATGGCTGTCGCCGACCAGCAGAACCTTGGTTCCGGGCAGCCGGTCCAGCCCGCGCGGAAGGTTGCGCCGGGTGGCGTCGGCCTTCACCACGATCAGCTCCGGCCGCTGGTGCGCCGGCAGCCGGGCGACGACCGCCGCCAGGTCGTACTCGCCGTGCGGCGTGTTCAGCGAGGAGAAGCCGTCGCCCGTCTCCACCGTCGGACAGTCGGGGCCGCAGAACACCTCCCGGTCGGAGAACAGCGGCCGGCGGTAATAGTCGGGCGGGGCCAGGCAGCAGAAGAGCGTGACGGGATCGGGCAGGTTCGCGTTGGGCATGATGGGACCGGTCACAGCGCGTCCAGCTCCCGCAGAAGGTCGATCAGGCGGCGGGTGGCGGCCTGCCAGCTGAAATGCTCCAGCAGGTGGGCCTGTGCCGAGCGGCGGGTGCCGTCGGGATCGTCGATGACCGCGCGCAGCAGGCGTGCGGCCTCGCCCTCGTCGGGGCTCCACCAGTCCTGGGCGGCGTAGGCGGTGATGCCGGGCGTGACGGGGCTGGGGATCATGTGCGCCACCCGGTCGTCGAGATAGGCATGGTAGGCGCTGTGATCGGGCGCCAGCAGGGTCAGGCCCATGGCGCCGGCCTGGGCCATCGGCAGGTCCCAGCCCTCGCCGTGCGACATGCTCCAGTAATGGGTGGAGGCGGCATGCAGCCCCATCATGTCCGCATCGGACAGCTTGCCTTCCACCATGAAGATCGGAGCCGCCTGGGCCAGCGTCCGGCCGGTCCGCACCGACACCCGCGCCAGCAGGTCGCGCATGCCGTCGGAAACCCCGCCGCCCTTGCCGACCTTCAGCAGCAGGGCCGCGGAATCCTCCGCCCGCGTCGTGCCCAGCCAGACCCGCAGCAGACCGTCGAGGTTCTTGCGGTCGTTGAAGTCGGAGACGTTGAGGACGCGCACCCGGTAATCGGACAGGCGGCGGCCCGCGCTGTCGACGATGGCCGAGAGGGGGATGCTGCCGGCCTCCACCGCGTCGACGCCGGCGGGGCTGACATGGACGCGGTCGGGCGGATGGCCGGCGCGCAGCCACGCCTCGCGCGAGGACCCGGTGGCGACGACGACATGGTCGTGGCGCCGGCTCTGCGCCGCCCATAGGGGCGGAATGTCGAGAGCCTCGAACATGGTGTAATTGATGGTCTTCAGACCGGGAACCGCTTCCACCGCCGGCGGGGTGGTGATGGTCAGCACCGCCTTTGCCCGCACCGGCCGGTCGAGCGTGAACAGCAGCGGATCGATCTGGTCGTCGGGAAGATTGTCGGTGTCGGCATAGTTGAGGTCGACCAGCCGGACCCGGATTCCCGCCTCCACCAGCCCCCTGACGAAGCGGCGGACGGCGAAGGCATAGCCGCTGCTGTCGCGGAACACCCCGCGCACCACCAGCCCCGGCGGCAGGGTCCGGTCCTCCGCGTCCTCGCGCAGGGCGCGGGCGGTGGCGAGACGCTCCAGCGCACGGCGCTGCCGGTCGGCCGGGGTCCCGCCGGCCGCTCCCAAGACGGCGGAGCGGCGGAGAAGCCGGCCCGCCTCCGCCAGCCGGCCGCAGGCGAGCGCTTCGCTGGCCAGGCGCGACAGGGAGATGTCGGACGCCGGGTCCAGTTCCAGATTGCGCCGGAGATGCGCCGCGGCCTCGTCGAGTTTCCCGAGCTGCTGCAAGGTGAGGGCGCGGTTGAGGAGCGCCCCGAATGCATCGGCTCCAGCAGCAGCGCGCGCGCCATCAACAGCGCTCCGTCCGCCGTCCTGCCGTCGCGGCGGACCAGCAGGCCGAGCAGATGCAGGGCATCCGCCTGGGCGGGTTCCAGCGCCAGGACGGAACGGTAGAGCGCCGCCGCGCGGCCGGCTTCCGCGCCATGATGCAGGCCGACGGCCTTCTTCAGGATGTCTTGGATCGAGGTCATGTCGGAACTGGCATCCTGGAGCGGGACGGGTGCTGGCGAAACGGCCGGGAAGATCGGTGAAATCTTGAGGCTTTGCAACGAGGCAACTTGACCCCTCGCGGACAAGGGTGCAAGTCAGGCCGATCCATGTGGGGTAGCCCTTTAGCAAGAGCCTTCGGAACCGTCATGTCCATCCGGATCGAAACCATAGCCGGGCAGCGGCTGTCCCTGCCCGATGCCGTGCGGCAGGCGCTCGACTACTGCAATTCCGGATGGCTCGACATCAGCAGCGCCATCTGCGACCGCATCCTGGAGGCTGCCCCGGAGGACGCCGGTGCGCTGCTGGTCAAGGGCATAGCCGCCTACAAGGCCCGGAACCCGGCGGCCGCGGTGCCGATCCTGAGCCTCGCGCTGCGCCGGAACCCGGCCTCCCCCGACACCATCCATCACCTGGGCATCGCCCTGCTGCTGTCCGGGGAGCTGGACCGGGCGGAACTGGCCTTCCGCAGCGCCATGGGCGCGCGGTCCGACTATGCCGAGGCGATGACCGGGCTTGCCGAGGTGCTCAGGGCCAAGGGGGACGCGGACGGCGCCTATGCGCTGCTGGAACGGGCCGTGGAGCTGAAGAACAACTATTCGCCGGCCTACATCGCCTATTCGCTGATGCGCTTCGACTGCTCGCTGGCGCCGGACGCCCGATGGAACCGGCGGCGGGAGCCAAGGCGCGACCGCCCCTGGCTCAGCATGGCCTCGCTCGGCAATTACGGCCGCTTCGCCCAGACCGTGAACGAGTATGTCGCCGTCCGCCTCTATGCCGACACCTACGGCATGGAGTTCCTGACCCCAGACTGGGTCGGCCACGCCTTCTTCGACCTCGACGACCCCCGGCTCGATCCGGCGATCCTGCCGGAATTCCAGGGCTGGCTGCGCGGCCGCAGGGAGTTCGCCGACGGCTTCGCGCAACGGGTGGCCAATCCGCTCCGCGACCGCGACCTGTTCCTGGGCGGTTCGCCCGTCGACGCGATGGTGAAGGAACGGCGGGCCGACATCCTGTCCTGGCTGACGCCGCGGTCCTGCTGGGACCGCTTCCTGGAACCGCCGGTGGAGATGCTGCGCCGCCGCGGCCGTACCCTGGTCGCCGTGCATATCCGCCAGACCGACTGGTGGAACCAGGACTACACGCCGCTGTCGCTCTATCTCGACTGGCTGGACGGGCTGTGGCCGACGCTGGAGGATCCGGTCCTGTTCATTGCCACCGACGAGCCGAAGGTGGTGCCGGAATTTGCCCGCTTCTCCCCGGTAACGAAGGACGACTTCCCGATCCAGTGGGAGGGGCTGGACTATCTGCAGGACTTCCATGTCCTGACCCGCTCCGACATCCTGGCGATCAGCACCGGTTCCTTCGCCGCCACCGCCGCGGCGCTGAACCCGTCCCCGCACATGCTGCTGCGCCCCGCCCCCGGCAACGCCGCCCTGGAAACCTTCGATCCCTGGAAGTAGGAGGCGGCGGTAAGGGGAACGGCGGGAGCGCCTCAGTCCTCGACCGCCTCCCGCGGCTTGCCGCCGCCATCGCCCCCGGCGGCGCGCGCCGGGCTTCGCATCGGATTCTTCGGATCGAGCAGACCCAGCCGCTGCAGGATCTGGGCGAAGCCTTCGGTCAGCATGGTGATGCGGTCGCTGATCTCGGCGATCTCGCGGGCGGAGATGACCGGAGCATTGGCGGAAACGCGGCCATGGGCGCGGTAGTTCAGGCGGATGGCGACGTCGTCGGTTTCCCCCTGGATCCAGGAGCCGTGCAGGATCTTGTTGCGCTCCCGCCCCAGCTCCAGCGCCTCGTCGCAGCGGGCGATCAATGCCTTGGCCTCGTCGGCGGGCAGACGCAGGGTGGCGATGGTCTTCAGCGCGTCGAAGCGGGCCTTGACCTGCATGTTGGAGGCGATGGGAAGGAAATCGGTATGGTCGGTGCCGAGAAGGCGTGAGATGCACAGCGAAACCATGTCCTCGAGCTGGGCCCAAGACACGGCGATCATGCCAATCGCACAGTACATCTTCACGCTGAGGGGCCCTAATCGGACCGTTCGCGTTGTCATGGGCCAGTTCCGCCATCCACTCTCCCGCTTTCGGGAGCATCGGTGGAAAATAAGCTTTCCGCCCGGTGTGGCAAAGCGGTCATTGCGTGGCGCCCGGTTGACAGGCGACGGTGATCCGTAGGATGCACTGCGCACCGGACCGGAGACCGTCCAGGCCGGCCCCGGCACTCCTCCTGCCCGCCCCATATCGTCCGCCTCAGCACAAAGGTGTTCCGCCCATGGCCTCCCAGGACTCCGCCGCCGCCCTGCACGGCTGCCTCACCGCCGCCATCGATGTCCTGCGGCGCACCATGGACAGCCTGGATCCCGCCCGGGTGGAGGCCGCCGTTGCCGCCGTCACTGCGGCGCTCGGCGCCAACAAGGCGCTGCTGGTCTGCGGCAACGGCGGCTCGGCATCCGACGCCCAGCACATCACCGGCGAGCTGGTCGGCCGCTTCCTGAAGGAGCGCCGCGGCCTGAAGGCGATCTGCCTCAGCTCCAACCCGGCGGTGCTGACCGCCTGGAGCAACGACTACTCCTACGACACCGTCTTCTCCCGCCAGACCGAAGCCTATGGCGAGCCGGGCGGCGTCATCCTGGGCATCTCGACCAGCGGCAACTCGCGCAACGTCATCGCCGCCTTCGAGGTGGCGAAGAGCCTGGGCATGACCACCATCGCGCTGACCGGCGAGGGCGGCGGCAAGATGGCGGAGCTGAGCGACATCCTGCTCGACGTGCCCTCGCGCTCCACCCCGCTGATCCAGCAGGTCCACATCTGCCTGTACCATTATCTGTGCGAACAGGTCGAAGCCCGACTGGCCTGATGTCCCTGCCCACCGTTCCCTCGGCCGCCCGGCCGTCTTCCGCTGCGTCGTCCTCAAACGATGCCCTGAAGCGCCGGGCGCTCGACGCCTTCGTCGGCGGACGGCTGGAGGAGGCCGCGTCGCTCTACCGCGAGCTGCTGGCCGGGGACGGCATGGCGGCCGACCTGTGGAACAATCTGGGCTTCGTCCTGAGCGAACTCGGCCGGCCGGCCGAGGGGGTGGCGGCGCTGCGCCGCGCCCTGGCCCTCAGGCCGGACTACGCCAGGCCCTGGGTCGGGCTGGGTGGCGACGCCTATGGCAACGACCGGCTGGACGAGACGGTGCGGCTGTGGAGCCGGGCGATCCAGGCAGACCCGAACCAGGAAGCCAACCTGTGGTTCAACCTGGGCGTGGTCCGGCAGATGCGCGGCGAGGCGGCGGCGGCGGCCCTGTGTTTCGGACAGGCCGAAAGGCTGGCTCCCGGCGATCCGCGCATCGCCAGCCAGCGTCTGCTCTGCCTGAATTACCTCGAACTTCCCGGTGACCGGCTGCTGGCCGAGCACCGCCGCTTCGACGAGCGCTTCGGCCGGCCCGCCGCGGCACCGGTGGCGCATGCCAACCGCCCCGACCCGGAGAGGCGGCTGCGCATCGGCTACCTGTCGGTCGAGTTCCGCGAGCATCTGGGCGCCTATTTCCTCACGCCGCTGTTCGAAGCCGCCGACCGCAGCCGTTTCGAGATCGTCTGCTATTCGATCCTGCCGGACACCCATGCCGACGCCTACACCGCCCGCTTCAAGGCGCAGGCCGACGGCTGGCGCACGGTGGGCCATCTGGACGATGCCGCCCTCGCCGAGCTGATCCAGGCCGACGGCCTCGACATCCTGGTCGATCTCGCCGGCCATTCCGGGCTGAACCGGCTGCCGATGCTGGCCCGCCGGCCGGCGCCGGTGCAGGTGACGTGGCTGGGCTATCCCAACGGCACCGGCATGGAGACGGTCGGCTACCGCATCGTCGATCCGGTCAGCGACCCGGTCGGGTCCACCGACGGCCATGCGGTGGAGACGCTGGTGCGGCTGCCGCCGCCCTTCCTGTGCTTCCGTCCGCCGTCCGATGCGCCGGCGGTGGTGCCGCTGCCGGCCGGGGCGACCGGACACGTCACCTTCGGCTCCTTCAACAAGCTGTCCAAGATCACCGACCAGACGGTCCGGCTGTGGGCGGCGGTGCTGCGGCGGGTGCCGGATGCGCGCCTGCTGCTGAAGGACCGGCCGCTGTCCGATCCGGGCACCGCCGCCGGGCTTCGGGCACGCTTCGCCGCCGCCGGCATCGACCCGGACCGGCTCGACCTCGTCGGCTTCATCAAGGATGCGGCGGGCCATCTCGCCGCCTACAACCGCATCGACATCGCGCTGGATCCGCACCCCTACAACGGCACCATCACCACCTGCGACACGCTGTGGATGGGGGCGCCGCTGGTCACGCTGGCGGGGGGGCGGCACGCCGCCCGCGTCGGCTCCAGCCTGATGGCCTCCATCGGCCTGCCGGAGCTGGTCGCCGCCACCCCCGACCGCTATGCCGCCATCGCCGCCGAACTGGCTGGCGACCTCGGCCGGCTGATGCGGCTGCGGATGGGCATGCGCGAGCGGGTCCGAACCTCGGCGCTGTGCGACGAGGCGCGCTTCATGCGCAACCTGGAGAGCGCCTATCGGCTGATGTGGCGCCACTGGTGCGAGGAGCGATGCGGCGGGCAGCCCGGCCGGCCTTCCGCCTGAACACCCGGTCCTACTCCGGAAATCACCCCGGCGGCCGGTGGCCCAGCCGTTCGAAAAGCCGGTCGAGCGCCGGATCGCGCAGGCCGGCGCGTTGCAGGGTGGTCGCCCCATGCAGGGCATCGTCGTTCCGTCCGGCGAGGCAGCAGCGCAGGGCCTCGTCGAACAACGGCTGCGGCGCCAGGGTGTTGGGAGCGGTCACCAGCCGCTGCTTGAGGGCGGCATCCTCCATCGCCGGGGCGTAGCCGTCGCCACACTCCGCGATCAGCGCATCCACGGCCTCGCCGCAATGGCGCCGGCACCAGGACAGATATTCCTCGTAGCTCGCCCGCAGGATCCACAGCCAGGACAGCCGCATCGCATCCGCGCTGTTGACCCACTCCAGCGACGGCTTCAGCGTGCGCACGCCGAAGCGCCGAACGTCGAGGCAGACGAAGTTCCCCGCCACCGCCCGTTCGGTCAGCTCCGCCAGGGCCGGGCCGTTGGCGAGCGAATTCGGCATCGGGATCTCGTGCCGGCGGCGCAGGGCGGAGACCACCAGCTGCTGTTCCGGCACCAGGATCCGGACATCCCGCTCCTCCCGCGGCATGGCGAGCAGCGCCTCGCGTGACGGATGCCGCTCGGCCTCCCACAGCAGCCGCATGTCCTCGGTCCGGCCGAAGGAGCAGAAATCCTGCACGAACATGGCGAAGGAGCGCTGCGGACAACGGACGTTGGTGGTGACGATGCGCTCGCCGAACACCCGCATCGGCACAGGGATCCCCCGGAAAAGCGCCGGATAGGCCAGGAAGCCCGCATGCTCCAGCACCATGTCGGTGCGCAGCTTCAGCGCATAGGGGCGATCGGCCAGCCGCAGGCCGGCCAGCGTGGAGTCCGCCTGCCGGTTGAAGTTGGAAGAGGCGGTCGCGGTGCGATACTCGATATCCGGATGAAGCAGGCCGCGCAGGTCGACCGCCCCCGGATCGGCGTTCAGCAGGACGGTGTCGGCGTCTACGGCATGGGCCGGAAAATCCGGGCCTTGCTTCCACACCGACAGGACGATCTGCGCGCCCGGCAGATGCGCGCGCACGCTGGCCAGTGCCTGGGGGGTCTGGTCCGGGCTCCAGGGACCCTGGACCACCACCGAAACGTCGCGGGGAGCGATCATACGTCGGCGTCCTTCCCGGCCGGCTCGGCAAAGCTCTTGCTGACCGGACGGACGTTGCCGACCGGAACCGGCAGCACCCGCAGCCCCTCGGCGATCACGCCGTTCATCGCCGGGCAGAGGAACAGCGCCCCCTTGTGGGCGAGGGTGTCGGCATGCTCCAGCGAATGGGCGGCGGCACGCAGGAACAGGGCGGCGTCGCGGAACAGATAGGTCCCGGCCGAGGCGTGGGAGGAGATCACCCGCTTCTCCACCGTGCGGACCACCGATCCATCGGTAGCGATCTCGGCATAGCTGTAGCAGGTCTCGTCAGACTGGAAGCAGGGCAGGACGCCGCCGACCGCCGGATCGGCGAACAGACCGGCCATCGCCGGGCCGTCATAGAGGATGTCCACCAGATCGACGCAGACCGGCGCCGCCGGGTGGGACAGCAAGGCCGTTCCGGCCAGGGCGGACAGCAGGGCGCCGCCGGTCAGGTCGGACAGGCGCAGGGCGCGCGAGCCGGGAAACCAGTCGCGCAGGAAGTCCTGCACGGTCTGCGCCTCCGGCAGGTCGCGCAGGACGAACACCAGATCGGCGGGGCCGAGCGTTCCGTCGCGCCACCAGGGGCGGCCGGTGATCGCCCGGCGGACCAGCGGTTCGCCTTCCACCTCGACCAGCGGGCGGATGCCGAAGCGGGGATGGATGAAGTCCGGCCCGGCCAGCGGGATGATGGCGTTCACGGGGCGCCGACCCCATCAACACAGGTACCACAGGCCAGATAGCGCTCCAGATCCTCCGGGGTGCCGAGGCCGTGCATCGCATCGGCGGCGATCTCGAAGACGCCGACCCGCGCCCCGGCGGCGATGGCGTAGTTGTAGACCGGGCAGGTGTAGAATTCGCCGTTGGTCCGGTCGTTGCTGGCGATCATGTCGACGGCCGCGTCGATGAAGATCCGGCCGGTGCGGAAATGGTAGATGCCCACCGTCGCCAGATCGGAGATCGCCACCTTTTCCCGCACCTCGCGGACCAGCCCGTCCTCGCCCAGCCGGGCGAACGACCATTTCGGGTCGCGGTCCCTGTCGCGGAACACCAGGATGGAACCGTCCAGCCCGCGGCGAACGGCATCGTCGATGTAGGAAGCGCAGTCGAAATCGACGATCTGGTCGCAGTTGGCGATCAGCAGCGGCTCGTCGCCATCGATCAGCCCGCGGGCGAGCAGGACGGTGCAGGCGGTGCCTTCCGTCTCCAGATCGACCGGGCAGAGCACCACGTCCGGCCGCGCCTCCAGCTGGGCGGCCAGCTCCGGTTCGGCCTCGAAATGCTCGCGTCGGCCCATCAGGATGTAGCGGGCGCCGGGAATCGCCAGATTGTCGAGCACCCGCTCGATCATCGTGCGGCCGGCGACGTCGATGAAGGGCTTGGGCTTGGCATAGCCGACGCGGGCGAAGCGGCTGCCGCGGCCGGCCATCGGGATCAGCACGTTGAGCCGCTTCGGTCCCGTGGCGGCCCCGGCGCCGCCGGCGAGGCGGCGACCCTGCAGCAGCCGTTCATACTGCGGGATCAGCGTCGGCGCATAGAAGCTGTGGTAGCGGTCGGCGGAGACCGGGCAATGGCCGACCCGGCGGCCGGTCAGCACCAGTTCGTTCAGGGTGGGGGCGATGTAGAAGGCGCCGTCGATCTGCACGTCGTGGCGGATCATGTCCATCGCCGCCTCGACGAACAGCCGGCCGGCGGCGAAATAATAGAAGCCGGCGATGGCATGGCGGCTGATGACGCGCTTCTCCGCCGCCTCCACCACCAGCCCGTTGTCGCCGGAGCGGATGTAGGAATAGCGGGGATGGACAGAATCGAAGGTGATCACCGCCGCGTCCAGCCGCTGCCGCCGGAAGCGATGGACCACCGCGGCGATGTCGGCCTCGATCACCTGGTCGCCGTTGGTGACGATCAGTTCCTCGTCGGTCTCGATATGCTCGATGGCCATCAGGCAGGAACAGACCGCCCCCCTGGTCAGGGCGCGGAGCGGAATGACCACCGCCTCTGGACCGGCGATCTGGCGCAGGACGTCGTTCAGGTTGAAGCGGCGGCAGTCCTCTTCCTTCACGATGAAGATGAAGCGGGCATCCGGGAAGCCGCCGCGCAGCGGCGCCACCACCTGTTCGATCATCGGCCGACCGTCGATCTCGACCAGCGGCTTGGGGAAATGGAACTCGTCGGCGGAGAAATAGCGGTCGGGGGCCGCCAGCGGGATCAGGATGTTCACGGCGTCTCTCCCTGGGCGCGGGCGATGTGCCGGCGGATGCGGTCATAGGTGACGTCGTACACGTCCCCCACCTCCATCACGTGGGCGCCGCTGGCCTTCGCCGCGCGGATGCCGTGCTCGTTGTCCTCGACGATCAGGCATTCCTGCGGCGACAGGCCCATCCGCTGCATCGCCGTCAGGTAGATTTCCGGATGAGGCTTGGCCTGCACCACGTCCTCGTTGGACAGGTAGAACTCGAAATAGGGCAGCAGCGCCGCCTGTCCGAGCATCACCGCCACCGTGTTGCGGATGGAGTTGGAGCAAGCCGCCTGCCGGTAGCCTTCCGCCTGCAGGCGCGACAGCGCGTACTGGTGGGGAAAGAAGGGGCGGCAGCGCGAGTAGGCCAGCTCGATGGTGCGGCGCTGCTTCATCTCGTTGATGAAGCCGTGCAGCCGGACCGGCAGCTGCCGGCTGGCGCTCAGCATCTCCAGCTTGCGGCGGGTCGGCAGGCCGTCATAGAGCGCCAGATGCTCGTCGCGCTTGATCTCCATGCCGAACAGGGCGAGCGCCTCGTTCAGCGCCTCGTAATGCCAATCCTTGGCATCGATCAGCACGCCGTCCATGTCGTAGAGGACGGCTTTGACCCGGGCCGGCGTTTCGGCAGGCGTTTCAGGGGACATCGAAGAACTCGCGCGCCTTGTCGGGGAAGTCGGTGCAGAGGGACAGCATGCCGGGAGCGGCCCGGGAGGCGACGGCCTTCCAGCTTTCCCACGCGGCGGCATGGGGGCGTCCATGCAGTTCGGGCGAGACGAGGGCGACGCGCTTGCCCGCGGCCAAATGCCGCTCGATCACGGCGGCGTCGATCCAGTCGCTCTCGAAGGCGTCGAGCCAGACGCCGGCCGCCCGCTCGTAGAAGGACGGCTCCCGCTCATACTCGCTCTGCCGGGTGTAGGCGACAGCACCGCGGCGTAGATAGAGGATGCCGTCGGGTACCGCCATGTCGAACACGAACCAGTCGTCGACGCCATGGCGCGCCAAAGCGTCGAGCAGCGGTCCCTGGAGGCCGTCGGCCTTGATGTTGAGCGCCATCGTTCCGGCTCGGCCACCTGCCCCCTGGCCACCCGCCTGGGGCGCATGGCGCCGGTACAGTTCCAGCAGCTCGTCGAAGGTCATCAGGCCGTCACCGAGCGGAGGATCATGGCTGACCACCAGCGCGCCGTTCCGGTCGCGGATATCGGTCTCGATGCCGAAGCCTTCGCGGAACGCCCGATCGAGCGCCTCCCGGCTGTTCTTTTCGGCCGGTTCCGTCCAGAACCCACGGTGCGCCAGTATCGCGATCATGTCTTCCGAGGTCGCCATATATGCCGTCCGCATCGACGGTGCCCATGTTTGGCACAAACCGGCGGACGGCGACAAGCGGACAGCATCACGCGCCCACACAGGACAAGCGAAGCGGGCGGCCCGGCTTGACAAGCCCGCCCCCCGGCTTCTACCGATAGCCGCCATACCGCCTGCCCACACCTCGCCCTTGCCCCACCCACAACACCGGACCGCCGCGATGAGCGAAGCGCCGCCCCCTTCCGCCGCTCCCGACACCGCCTCCGCGGTGCACAGCGGGTCGGCCGACCGCTTCGGCTACGAGTGGGGCCGTTATGCCGAACTGAAGGACATCTACGAGGAGCAGTTCCGCCGCTGGACGCCCTTCCTGAAGCCGGAGGACTGGCGCGGCCTGAGCTTCGTCGATGTCGGCTGCGGCATGGGGCGCAACAGCCACTGGCCGATGAGCTACGGCGCGGCCGGCGGATTGGCCATCGACATCGACGAGCGCAGCCTTGCCTCGGCCCGCACCACCCTGGCGCCGCACCCGGCCATGGAGGTGCGCCGTCAGAGCGCCTATGAGCTGAACGAGGTAGAGCGCTTCGACCTCGCCTTCTCCATCGGCGTCATCCACCATCTGGCCCACCCGGAAACGGCGCTCGCCAACATGGTGCGCGCGGTGAAGCCGGGCGGCCGGGTGATGATCTGGGTCTATGGCCGCGAGAACAACGGCTGGATCGTCCGCTTCGCCGACCCGCTGCGCAAGGCGCTGTTCAGCCGCCTGCCGATCGGGCTGGTCCATGCGCTGTCCCTGCCGCCGACCGCGCTTCTGTGGCTGGCCCTGCGGCTGGGACTGGACCGGCTGGAATATTTCCGCCTGATCCGCCGCTTCGACTTCGCGCATCTGCGCTCCATCGTCTTCGACCAGATGCTGCCGAAGATCGCCAACTACTGGCGCCGCGACGAGGTGGAGACGCTGATGAAGGGCGCCGGGCTTGAGGACGTGCAACTCGCCTGGGTCAACGAGATCTCCTGGGCCGCCATCGGCCGGAAGCCGCGGGGGTAGGACTCCGGAACCGGGGAGGGCAGCCCTTTATTGCCGCCGGACGGGCTCTTGGGGTAAGAAGCCGCGGTTCCGTGCGGCAGGTCCATCCGCGCGGGCGAGGCTTTGTTAGGGCCAAAGCGTTGGGGGCCGAAGCGTTGGGGGTTGCCATTTCCGAGTTCTCGCCGGCCTTCATCCAGGCCTTCAACCAAGGCGCCGTCCTGTTCCAGGCCGGCCGCTTCGACGAGGCGGCCGGGTTTTACCGCCGGCTGGCCGAAGAGCATCCCGGCGTCGCCAACCTGCACGGCAATCTGGGCCTCTGCCTGCGTGCCGCCGGCCGGCCGGACGAGGCGATGGAACCGCTGCGCCAGGCTCTGCGCCTGCGCCCCGCCTATCCGGACGTGCTGAACGCACTGGGCGGCATCCTGATGGACCAGCGCAACTTCGACCATGCGCTGATCGCCTTCCGGGAGCTCGCCCGCCTGAAGCCGGATTATCCGGGGACGCTGCTGACGCTCGGCAACCTGTTCATGTTCGCCGGCGACGGGGAACGGGCGCGCGCCGTCTACCGGCTGGCGCTTGCCGTCGAACCGGACGTGGCCGTCAATTACAACAACCTGGGCGCTGTCAATCTCAGCCTCGGCCATCCGCCGGAGGCGGCGCTGCACTACCGCCGTGCGCTCGCCATCGACGTCGGCAAGCCGGAATACCGCAAGAATCTCGGCACCTGCCTGCTGATGGCCGGCGACTACGCCAACGGCACCGTCGCCTACGAGGGTCGGCTGGAGCAGGGGGTCTGGCGCAAGCGCAACATGCCGGGCGTCCTGTGGCAGGGCCAGCCGCTGGCGGGCAAGACCCTGCTGGTGCATTTCGAGCAGGGGCTGGGCGACTCCTTCCAGTACATCCGCTATGCCGGCGTGCTGAAGCGGATGGGCGCGCGGGTGCTCTACGAATGCCAGCCGGCGCTGAAGCGCGTGCTGTCGACCGCCCCCGACCTGGACGGGCTTTTCGCCTTCGGCGAGCCGCTGCCGGCCTATGATTATTACGTCTCGCTGATGAGCCTGATGCACCGGCTGGGCACCATGCCGGACAACGTCCCCGGCGGCGTGCCCTATCTGCGCGCCGAGCCGGAGCTGGCGGCCCGCTGGGCGGAGCGGCTGGCGCGGCTGGAGGACAGCCGGCGCCCGGCCTTGCGCGTCGGCATCAACTGGCACGGCAACGAGACCGGCAAGTCGATCCCGCTGGAGTGTTTCGAGGCGATGGGCCGGTTGCCTGGCGTCCGGCTCTACAGCCTGCAGAAGGTGTCGGGCCTCGACCATCTGCAGCGGCTGCGCGACCGGGTGGCGGTGACGGAGCTGGGGGCGGATTTCGATGCCGGCCCGGACGCCTTCCTCGACACCGCCGCGGTGATGACCAACCTCGATCTGGTCATCACCTGCGACACCTCGGTCTGCCATCTCGCCGGCGCCATGGGGCGGCAGACCTGGGTGGTGCTGAAATGGTTCGCCGACTGGCGCTGGATGCGCGACCGGCTCGACAGCCCATGGTATCCGACTATGCGCCTGTTCCGTCAGGCGACGTCCAACGATTGGGCCGAAGTGATGGCCAGGGTGACGGCGGCAGTGGCGGCGGAGGTGGCGGCACTCTCCGCCCCGGAGAGTGGACGATGACCGCCGGGACGACGTCCTCCGCCCCGCCTCCGGGGTCCATGACCATCACCGATGCGGCGCGGCTGGCGCTGGACCATTTCCGGGCCGGCCGGGCCGCGGAGTCCGAACGGCTGTGCCGGGCGATCCTGGATGCCGTTCCCAACCAGGGCGAGGTCCTCCAGCTGCTGGGCGTGGCGGTGATGATGCAGAACCGCCCGCAGGAGGCGGAAGCCATCCTGCGCCAGTCGATCTCCGTCCGGCCCGACCTGGCCGACAGCCACGGCAATCTCGGGACCGTGCTGCAGTCGCTGGGCCGCATGGGCGAGGCGTTGGCGGCGCACGACCGCTGCGTCCAACTGTCCCCGGCGACGCCGGAAGGCTATGTCAACCGCGGCTCGGCCCGGCTGACGCTGGGCGACCGCGACGGGGCGGCGATCGACTTCGCCCGCGCGCTGCGGCTGCGTCCCGTCGACGCGCTCGCCGCCGCCAATCTCGGCGTGGCCCTGCGCGAAAGCCATCGCGTGGCGGAGGCGGAGCGCGCATTGCGCCGGGCGCTGGTCGCCGATCCCGGCCACGGCGAGGCGATGCTGGGCTATGCCCATGTCCTGCGCGAGTTGGGGCGCTTCGCCGAGGCGCACACCGCCTACGACCGGGCGGTGGTGCTGACCCCGGCCAAGACCGAGGCGCTGTGCTACCACCTCTATCTCAAGCAGACTCTGTGCGCCTGGGACGATTACGACCGCCTCTGCCGGATGGTGACGGACACCATCGACCGCGATGCCGGCGTCGTCATCCCGCTGGCCGCCCTGTCGATCGACACCACGCCGGCCCAGCAGGACCGCGCCGCCCGGATGTTCTTCGACCGGCTGATCAAGCGCGCCTCGTCACCGCCGATGCCGGCACGGCCGGAGCCGCGCCGCGACGGCCGGCTGCGCGTCGCCTATGTCTCGGCCGATTTTCACGAGCACGCCACCGCCTATCTGGCGGCCGAGCTGTTCGAACTGCATGACCGCGAGCGGTTCGAGGTGCTGGCCTATTCCTACGGGCCCGACGACGGCAGCGCGATGCGCAAGCGGCTGGTCCAGGCCTTCGACCATTTCCGCGACATCCGCAGCGTGCCGCTCGATGCCGTCGCCCGCCGCATGGCCGACGACGGCGTCGACATCATGGTCGATCTGAAGGGCTACACGAAGCAGACCCGGCTCGACCTGCTGTCGCGCCGGCTGGCGCCGATCGAGGTCAGTTACCTGGGCTATCCCGGCACCATCGGCTGTCCGCACATGGACTATGTGATCGGCGACCGCTTCGTCACCCCGCCGGAGCATCAGCCCTTCTATGCCGAGCGGCTGGCGATCCTGCCCGACGCCTATCAGATCAACGACCGCCGCCGCCCGCTGCCGGAGCAGGTGCCGTCGCGCGAGCAATGCGGCCTGCCGGAGGACGGCGTCGTCTTCGCCGCCTTCAACACCGCCTACAAGATCAGCCCGGCGATGTTCGGCCTGTGGATGCGCATCCTGAAGCGCGTGCCGGGATCGGTGCTGTGGCTGTTCGAGGCCAACCCGCTGGCGGCCGCCAACCTGACGGCGTCGGCCAAGGCCCAGGGCGTCGATCCGGCCCGGCTGGTCTTCGCCCCGCCCCGCCCGCTGCCGGACCACATCGCCCGCTACCGGGTGGCCGACCTGGCTCTCGACACCCTGCCCTACACCGGCCACACCACCACCAGCGACGCGCTGTGGGCGGGCTGCCCGGTTGTGACGTGCCTGGGCGGGACCTTCGCCTCGCGGGTGGCGGCCAGCCTGCTGAGCGCCGCCGGCCTGCCCGACACCGTCACGCGGTCGCTGGCCGAGTATGAGGAGATGGCGGTGGCGCTCGCCGGCGATCCCGGACGGCGCGCGGCCTTGCGCAAGCGGCTGGAGGAGGGGCGGATGACGGTGCCGCTGTTCGACAGCCGCCGCTTCACCCGCAACCTGGAACGCGCCTATCAGGTCATGTGGTCGCTGCACAGCGCCGGCCGGCCGCCGCAGGGCTTCATCCTGCCGGCGGGCTGACGAGAGCCGGCTGAGGAGAAAAGGGGGCTTCAGCCCCTGTTTTCACCCAGGATGCCGCGGACGCGCTCCAGCAGGTTGCCGCCGGTGAAGAGGTGGCCCGGAATGCCGGTGGCCCGCGCCGCCGCCATGTCGGTGTCGCGGTCGCCGATGACGAAGCTGCCGGTGCGCTCCACCGGCCAATGGGCCATCAGGTCGCGCAGCATGCCCGCCTCCGGCTTGCGCCAGTCGGAGGCGCGGCGATAGCGCTCGACCGCTCCCTCCGGGTGGTAGGGGCAATAGCGGACATCGTCGAGATGGGCGCCGTTGCGGCGCAGTTCCTCCCGCATCCAGCCATGGAGGGTGTGGATCGCCTCCTCCTCGTAATGGCCGTGGGCGACGCCCGCCTGGTTGGTGATGAGAAAGACGTAATAGCCGCGATCGTTCAGCAGCTTGACGGCGTCCATCGCCCCGTCGACCCACTCGAAATGGCCCCGATGGTGGACATAGCCGTGATCGAGGTTCAGCACGCCGTCGCGGTCGAGGAAGGCGGCCGGGCGCCGGTGCCATCCGGCCGCCAAGCCGTCGGCCCGAGCCAGATCCTGGGGAATGCCGATGTCGATGAAGGCGCCGTCGTAGCGGCGCCCGGCCAGTTCGCCCCGTTCGGCCAGCCCGGGCAGAACGTCGCGTTCCAGCGAACAGGGGCCGGCGGGAATATGGTCGAGGATGCGGCGGTCCATCCAGTAGATGCCGCCGTTGATGAGGCCCGCGCCCCCCTGCTCCGGCCGCTCGGCGAAGGCGCGGATCCGCTCGCCCTCCAGGCGGACGGCGCCGTAGCGCGCCGCATCCTCCACCCGGCGCAGCGCCACCCGCGCCAGCGTCCCGTCGCCGAGCGGCGCCGTCAGGTCCAGATAGTTGATGTCGAAGAAGGAATCGCCGTTCAACAGCAGGAAGCGGTCGTCCAGGGCGTCGCCGGCCTGGACCAGGGCGCCGCCGGTGCCGGCCGGCTCCCCCTCGATCAGGCAGGAGAGCGCGACGCCGAAGCGGCTCGACCGGCCATCGTCGGTGGCCGCCGCGGCGCAATAGTCCCGCAGCACCTCGCCCCGGTAGCCGCCCAGAAGCAGCACCCGCTCGAAGCCGAAGCGGGCGAGATTGCCGATCAGGTGATCGAGGAAGGGCTTGCCCGCCACCTCCAGCAGGGGCTTCGGCGTCAGCCGCGTGCGGTCCCCCAGCCGGGTGCCGAGACCGCCGACCAGGATGACGCATTGACGGGGAAGCGGTGGCAAAACGGAACTGTCGGCGGGAACGGCCGCGGGCGGCGTGCCGGTGGTGCCGTGGATGGGCATGCTCATGGGGCGATGCGCGTTCTGTGCCGGAGGTGGGCAGGGGGTTGGGACAATCCACCTATCACGGCGCCTTTCCGCCCGTCCACACAGTCCTTGCGCCCTCAATGGGTGCCGGACTACCAATGCCCCGGTTCGTTCCGTTGGTTTCGCCGGCTTCCGACCGGCCCAGCACCGTCCGCCTGTCCCGCCGCTCGCCGCGTGCCCCGTGCCGCTGACGGCGGCCGCTCCGTCTTGCCGGTAGAGGTCACATCATGTCCCAGTCCCTGAATATCCTCGTCACCGGCGGCGCCGGCTATCTCGGCTCGATCATGGTTCCGGCGCTGCTCGACGCCGGCCATTCGGTGACCGTGCTCGACAGCTTCATGTTCCGTCAGGCGTCGCTGAGCCATGTCTGCGCCAACCCGAAGTTCGATCTGGTCCGCGGCGACGCCCGTGACGAGGCGACCCTGCGCAGCCTGACAAAGACCGCCGATGTCGTCATCCCGCTGGCCGCCCTGGTGGGCGCCCCGCTGTGCGACGCCGACAAGATCGGGGCCGAGACGATCAACCGCGACGCGGTGGTCACCCTCACCAGGATCCTGTCGCCGTCGCAGCGCCTGGTGATGCCGGTGACCAACTCCGGCTACGGCGTCGGGGAACAGGGCAAGTTCTGCACCGAGGACAGCCCGCTGAACCCGATCTCGCTCTATGGCCGGACCAAGGTCGACGCCGAGAAGGCGGTGCTAGACCGCGGCAACTCGATCAGCTTCCGGCTGGCGACCGTGTTCGGCATGGCGCCGCGCATGCGCATCGACCTTCTGGTCAACGACTTCGTCTACCGTGCGGTCAACGACCGTGCCGTGGTGCTGTTCGAGCCGCACTTCAAGCGCAACTACATCCATGTCCGCGACGTTGCCCGCGCCTTCCTGCACGGGCTGGAGAATTTCGAGACGATGCAGGGCCGCCCCTACAATGTGGGTCTGTCCGATGCCAACCTGTCGAAGTGGGAGTTGTGCGAGCGGATCCAGACGCACCTGCCCAAGTTCGTCTTCCTGGAGGCGCCGATCGGCGAGGATCCGGACAAGCGCGACTACATCGTTTCGAACGAGCGGATCGAGGCGACGGGGTACAAGCCGGCCTTCTCGCTGGATGACGGCATCCGCGAACTGATCAAGGGCTACCGGATGGTGCGCAACGCCGTCTACGGCAACGTGGTCTGACGGACCGGGGACGGGCCCCGCCTGCGGAAGGGCGCCCGCTCCCCCAAATCGAACCGGCAAGATCAAGTCGGCGACAAAAAGTCGGCCGGCTTGATCTGGCGAATGGCACCGCGTTACAAGCACTGCGCCTTCCGTCTTCGTGCTTCGACATGGTTCCGGGTTCGGCAAAGCGTTTCCCAGATCTCTTCATGATTTCATGAAAACGAGTCCGATGACCTTGACCGGATCGATCCCCAGAAATCGCTTCGCGAGTATCGAGCCAATGCCGTCCGAGTACACGCAAGAAACCATCGCCCGACTGTATCGCTCCCTGTACTTCATCCGCCGGTTCGAGGAACGGGTCGCGGCGATCTACCCAAGCGACGCGATCAAGAGTCCGGTCCATCTTTCCATCGGGCAGGAATTCATCTCCGTCGCCGTCTGCGATATTCTGCGCGCCGACGACGTGGTGTCCGGCACCTACCGCGGCCACGCCGCCTATCTGGCCAAGGGCGGCGATCCCAAGGCGATGATGGCGGAGATGTATGGCAAGGCGACCGGCTGCTCTGCCGGGCGCGGCGGATCGATGCACCTGATCGACGCGAACGCCAACGTCATGGGCGCCTCGGCGGTCGTCGGCACCACGATTCCGATCGCCGCCGGCTACGCGCTCGCCATGAAGCGGCGGAAGACCGATCGCATCGTCGCCGCCTTCTTCGGCGACGGCGCCTCGGAAGAGGGCTGCTTCTACGAGACGCTGAACTTCGCGGCCCTGCACAAGCTGCCGATCCTGTTCGTCTGCGAGAACAATTTCTACGCCATCCACGAACCGCAATCGAAGCGCTGGGCCACCGACCGCTTCTGCGAGCGGGTCGCCACCTTCGGCATCGAGACGCGCAGGATCACGTCGGGCGACCTGTTCGAACTGCGCGACGCCGTCGCCGGGATGGTGGAAAAGCTGCGCCGCGGCGAAGGACCGGCGCTGATCGAATGCCACGCCTACCGCTGGCGCGAGCATGTCGGCCCCAACGAGGATTTCGACCAGGGCTATCGTCCGCGCGCCGAGGCGGAACGCTGGATGGAAATGGACCAGGTGCCGCATCTGGCCGCCATGCTGCCCGAAGCCGAGCGTGCCGCCATCGAGGCCGAGGCCGAGGCGGCGATCGATGCCGCCGTCGCCTTCGCCGAGCAGAGCCCCTTCCCCGAAGCCGAGGAGCTGTACCGTCATGTCTTCGCCTAACGGTGCCGCGCCCGCCGGCGCCACCCGCCAGCTTCGCTATGTCGATGCGCTCGCCGAGGCGGTCGCGCAGGAGATGCAGCGCGACGAGGACGTCTTCGTCTTCGGCCTGGACGTCGACGACCACAGGGCGATCCAGGGTTCGACCCGCGGCCTGCTGGAGCGCTTCGGGCCGGAACGGGTCTTCACCACCCCGCTTTCGGAAGACGCCATGACCGGCGTCGCCATCGGCGCCGCCATGGCCGGCATGCGGCCGATCCATGTCCACATCCGCATGGATTTCCTGCTGCTGTGCATGAACCAGCTCATCAACATGGCGGCCAAGGCCCATTACATGTACGGCGGTGCCGTGAAGGTGCCGATGGTCGCCCGCTCGATGATCGGCAAGTCCTGGGGCCAGGGCGCGCAGCATTCCCAGGGCCTGCATTCGATGTTCATGCATGTGCCGGGGCTGAAGGTGGTGGCGCCGTCCAACGCCTATGACGCCAAGGGCTGCATGATCGCGGCCATCCGCGACGACAACCCGGTCATCTTCATGGAGCACCGCCTGCTCTATCCGACCGAGGCGCCGGTGCCGGAGGCCCCCTACACGGTCGAGTTCGGCCGGGCGCGCCGCATGCTGGAAGGCGGCGACATCACCGTGGTCGGCGTGTCGAACATGGCGATCGAATGCCTGCGCGCCGCCGAACTGCTGCGCGAGGTGGACGTCGGCGTCGACCTGATCGACCCGATCACGCTGGTGCCGCTGGACATCGACACCATCGTCGACTCCGTGGCCCGCACCCGCCGGCTGCTGGTGGTCGACAACAGCTGGATCAACTGCGGTGCCAGTGCCGAGATCGCGTCGCAGGTGTCGGAGCGTCTGGGCGGGTCGGGGCCGCTGCTGGTCCGCCGCATGGGGTTCGCGCCTACCACCTGCCCGACCACGCCGGCGCTGGAACGGCATTTCTATCCCAACCCCTCGACCATCGCCGAGGCGGCCTATGCCATGGCCCGGCCGGGCGGTGCGGCCTGGAGCCCCGATCCGGAGCATGCCAGACTCGCCTATCAGGCGCAGTTCAAGGGCCCGTTCTGACCGGCACAATCCGACAGCCCCGGTCTGCCGGAGGCTGGTCCAAGTCCTGATCGCGGCGCACGGGCGGACATCCCGGCGCCGCCCAACTATCCGGGGATGATCCATGTTCTATGAGCTTGCCGCGCCGACCTGGGGCGAGGAAGAGGTTGAGGCGATCCAGCGCGTGGTGAAGAGCGGGCGCTTCACCATGGGCGAGAATGTCGCCGCCTTCGAGACCGCCTTCGCCAAGTATTTCGGCGCCAAGCATGCCGTGATGGTCAATTCCGGCTCTTCGGCCAATCTGGTCGCGGTGGCGGCCCTGTTCTACAAGAAGGAGCGCCCGCTCCAGCGTGGCGACGAGGTGATCGTCCCGGCGATCTCCTGGGCCACCACCTACCACCCGCTGCAGCAGTACGGCCTGAAGCTGAAGTTCATCGATGTCGAACTCGACACGCTGAACATGGACGTTTCCAAGCTGGAGCAGGCGCTGACGCCGCGCACCCGCGCGATCATGGCGGTGTCGATCCTGGGCAACCCGGCAGCACTCGACGTGATGCGCCGCTTCGCCGACGAGCATGGGCTCTATTTCATCGAGGACAACTGCGAATCGATGGATGCCGAGCTGGGCGGCAAGAAGACCGGCACCTTCGGCGACCTGAACACCTTCAGCTTCTTCTTCTCGCACCACATCTCGACCATGGAAGGCGGGATGGTGTTGACCGACGACCTGGAGCTTTACCATCTGGTCAAGGCGATGCGCGCCCATGGCTGGACCCGCGACCTGCCGCACGACACCCCGCTGTACCAGCGCGGCGGCAACGACCATTTCGAGGCCTACCGCTTCATCCTGCCCGGCTACAACGTCCGTCCGCTGGAGATGGAAGGCGCCGTCGGCCTGGAGCAGTTGAAGAAGCTTCCGGCCTTCACCCAGGCGCGCCGCAAGAACCTGGCCCTGTTCCAGTCGCTGTTCGCCGGGGATGAGCGATTCATCATCCAGCGCGAGAACGGCAAGAGCTCCTGCTTCAGCTTCACCATCATCCTGAACCCGAAGCGCCCCCAGGACCGCAAGGCGGTGTTCGCCGCCCTTACCGAGGCGGACATCGGCTTCCGCATCATCACCGGCGGCTGCTTCCTGCGCCACGACGTGATCAAGCACTACGACTACGAGGTGGTCGGCGGCGTGGAGAACGCCAATCTGGCGCATGACCAGGGCTTCTTCGTCGGCAACCATCCCTTCCCGCTGGACGAACAGATCACCCGCCTGCACAAGGTTCTGGACGCGGCCTGCCGCTGAACCGGCGGCCGTTCCGGTTGAAAGGCGCCCGTCGGCCGACGTGGCGCCTTTCTCCTTTTGAATGGGTGCAGTACTTACGGTTGCGCACATACATTCGCAGTGCTATAGGAAGTAAACATTTCCAGTTTCTTGCTCCAGGCACTGAAAACGATGAGCTTAGAATCCTTGGGAAAGATTGTCGTTCTTCATATTCCGAAGACAGCCGGCAGCTCCCTGACCTCCGTGATTTTCAACAACGAACCGGCATATGCTCTCTATCCGCGGCATCTTGTCTACCCACAGCAACGTCCTCTGATCAATCGCTCCGCGGATTATCTGAATAGCTTCATGATGTTCTCGGGGCATTATTACCTCGACGACATCGAGCGGTGGATCCCCGGCCGCAAGGCACTCATCACCTTCCTGCGGGATCCTCGGCGGCGGCTGCTGTCCCACTATTATTTCCTGCGTCATCTCGGCCGGACGGAACCGGACAGCGGCAATCTCCTTGCCCGGAAGGCCGCCGACCATGATCTTCTCGGTTTCCTGCGGGACGACGATCCCGAACTGGTGGCGGGTGTGACCGACAACCTGATGGCGCGCCATCTGACCGGCCCGGCCTGTTGGGACGACGCCGGACTCTTCCGTGCCGAAGCGCCGGAGATCGCCCGCATCGTGACCGAAAGGCTGCGTGGTTTCTTCATGGTCGGTTTCCAGGAGCGGATGGACCAGGACCTCGACCGGCTGTATGCCCGGCTCGGCAGACCCCGGCCATCGCACACTCCCGAGATTCACGCCCGCCACCGCCTCGGTGCGACCGGTGAGGGCGATCGCACGGACCGCCTGTCGCCGGAGATCGAAGCCGAGATCGAGCGGAGGACCCGGATCGACCGCATGATCTACGATTTCGCCCGAACCGCCTTCAGCGGGACCGCGGCCGACCACGCCCCCTGAGGTGGCCGACCTCGGCCATGGCGGTCAGGCCAAGCCGTCCGCCGCCAGAATGTGCTGCGCGAAGAAACGCCCCACCATCTCCTGCCCTTGGTCGGTCAGATGGATGGGGTCGAGGAACAGGGGCTGCCGGCTTGCCGGATCCTCGGGAAGCACGGCATTCACGTTGACGTGGCTGATCGCGGCCGGCCCGTCCTCCGGGGCCACTTGCAGCGACAGGATGTTGTCGAACGCGGCGCGGATCAGGAACCACTGGACAGCCTCGCGGGCGGTGGTCTCGTCGACCGAGGGTGCGCCGGCGCGGACCCGCGCGCTCCAGGCGTCGAGGTCCTGATGCAGCCGGAGCAGCGCTTCGTGGTGAACGGCGCGGTCTTCGGCGGCGAAGGTGGTCCAATAGGTGGGGAACGGATCCGCCTCCCGCGAAGACCAGCCGGGAAGATTGGCCCAGGGCTGTACGCTGACGATGTAGCGGGCGCGGCGGAAGCGGCTCAGGATCGCTTTCTGTGCTTCGATATAGGCTGCAAGGCAGCGCCCCAGCGCCGCCGCGGTCTCGCCGGCCGTGGCACGGCCGGACCGACGGGAAGAAAGGAACGACAAGCCCCTGCGCCGCAAAGGCAGCGGCGGCGGCAGCGGTCCCCAGAGGCGGGCACCGTCCACCGACCGGTTGGAGCCGTCCGGCCAAACCAGCGGTGAAATACCGGGCGGCGTGGCGGACGAAGGGCCGGGTTGCAACGCCGCCATGGCGTCGTGGGCGCCGTTCAGCACCACGACCCAATCGGGATCGAAGGGCTTTCCCCACAACTCAAGCCCGATGGCCTGCTGATAAGCCGACCAGCCCGTCATGCCCAGATTGATGACACGATAATGCCATTTGGTCTGCAGGTCGTTGAGGAAACGCTCCATCTGGCCGGCGATGGTCCGGCGGTTGCCGGACGCCCCTACCCCATGAACCGTCGAACCGCCGGTCAACAGCACGATGCGGTCGCCGGGCAGCTTGCCGTAGGTCTCCACGAAGGTCGGGGATGCCGGCGTCTCATAGTCGAAATAGGACAGGAAGCCCAGCGGGTCGCTGCGCAGCGCGGTGGGCGTGGTCCGCCCGTCGATCCGGCTGCACCAAGCCGTCTCGTCACCGAACCTGCAGGTCCATAGGACATATGGGTGCGCAATGACGTCGAGCGCGGAGGGCTTGGCAAGGAACATGGCAAAATCCGGTAGATGACGCGGCCCGGCTCAGGCGAAGTCGATGTAGAAGGACAGATACTCTTCAAGCGTCAGGTTGCGGAACGTATCGAAAGCGTAGCGGGACTCGGGCGTGACGTAGGTCAGGCCGAAATGACGGATGACCGACGGATGGATCGGCATCTGCGGCGAGACCAGATGGAACAGCCCCCTATGGGCGAAGGGGCCGAGCGGTGCACAGCCCAGGCGGCCGAGTATCTGGTCGGCCATGTGGATCAGGGTCGGGTTGCCGACATGGTTCATCGTCAGGAAGGCCGGCTGGCGGCGAAACTCCGATGCGACGAAGTCCAACACCTTGACGTCGGTGTTCTCCTCCTTCACCGCCTGGATCTCGATGCTCTTCTCGAGCAGCGCATCCAGCCCTATTTCGTCGGAAACATCCATGTCCAGATAGCGGCGGATGATCTCCTCCTTGGGCAGCCCCTGCCGCATCATGCGCAGGACCACGCCGTCGCCATAAGGGTAGTGGGCGGGTGCGCCGTGCGGGAAGAGCGCGCGGTCCGGAGCGTCGTTGCGCGGATCGTAGACGTGGAACGGCCACAGCGGCGGGAAGATCGGATAGGGGATGGAGATGCGCTGGACATGGGCCGGCACCCGGGCAAGCAGCTCGTGATAGCCTTGCTCGTTCCCCCAGTCGGCCCAGCCGGGCGTGTGGTAGATGAACACCGACGCGGCATTCAGCTCCTCGTCGCCGATGGCGAAATCCGACATGAACTGCTGGTGCCGGTGCGTTCTGTACGCCTGCAGCCGGTAGCGCTGCCGGAATTCCTCCGACATCGACAGGAGATATTGCAGGCCGAAGGTGATGCAGGTCCCCACCATCAGGCAAAGCTGGCGGGAATCGGGAGTCTCACCGCTCATGGACGACCATCCTTCGTTATTCGGCCGTTAGGCTGCTTGCAGTTTGGAGGCGATCAGACGGGCGAGTTCGCCGACATCGGCCAGCCGGTCGGCCTCGCCCGGCGCGATGCGAATGCCGAACTGCCGTTCGATGGACAGCAGGAGGCGGACATGCGACAGGGAATCCCAGCCGTCCACATCGGCGGCGGTGTCCGTTTCGGCCACCTCCAGCCCATCGTCGAAGAAGGCCCGCCGGAAAACCTCCTGCAGCCGCGCCATGACGTCCGTGGCCAAATCCGCTTTTTCCATTTCCGCCATGCTCCGTTGACTATGCGCAGCCCGTCTTTTTCACGACGTTGCCGCGGCGGGAGATCTTCCGCAGGTGCCTTCCTGCCGGGCACGATAGCGCGCGGCGTTCTCGCTGCGCGACATCTTCCCGCTGCTGGTCTTGATCAGCCATTGCGACGGTACGAAATCGACCCGGACCGCCGTCAGTCCCAACGCATCCGATGCCGCCTGCCGGACCCGCCGCCGCAAAGCGCGATGCTCCTCCTCGGGCAGATCCGTCTCGGCCAGGATCAGGACCTGCTCGCTGCCGACCTCGGGATTATGCTCGGGCAGGGCCACCGCCCGGCCGGGCCGCAGTCCGGGAACCGCCGATACCGCCATCTCGATGTCGAAGGCATGGTGGTTGCGGCCGTTGACGATGATGACGTCCTTGCAGCGGCCGGTGACGTAGAGGTGCCCGTCATGCAGGAAACCCAGGTCGCCGGTGGCGAACCAGCCGTCCGGCAGTGCCGCGGCGGTCGCCTGAAGATTGCCGAGATAGCCGGCGAACAGGCAGGGGCCGGCAAGATGGATCTCCCCGACCGCACCGTCGGGACGGATTTCTCCGCTCGCGGAATCGACGATGCGGATGGAGAAGCCCGGCAGCGCCGTCCCGCAGGACAGAAGGTTTTCCGGTTCCACCTGGGGATCCGCCTGGGGATCCGCCTGGGGATCCGCCTGGGGATCCGCCTGGGGAGCTGACGTCCCGGCCGGCACTTCGATGGCCACACCCGCCGTCCGCAGGGCATGACGGTCCACCGTCAGCCGCCGCACGGGGACGCCGGGAGCGGATTGCGTCACGGCGAACACCGCCTCGGCCATGGCATAGCTCGTCGCCAGCATATGAGGGCCGATCCCCATGGTGCCGAACCGCTCGACGAAGCGGTCAAAGGCGACGGGCTTGCACGGCTCGGAGCAGCTGACGAAGGCCTCCATGCTGCCAAGATCCCAGGAACGTTCGGGCGGCACCGTCTGGCACAGGTGGAGGAAGGCGAAGTTCGGCATCCAGCAATGTGTGGCCCGATGGCGCTCGATCATGTCGAACAAAAGCCAGGGAGAGCGCACCCACACCATCGGGTCCATGCACACCACCGGCACGCCCAGCGCAAGCGGCAGGACGAAGGTCGCGAGCAACCCCATGTCGTGATAGAGCGGAAGCCAACTGGCAATGGTGTGGCGCCTGCCGTCGAGCCTGAGCGCCGCCTGGAAGGCCGTCAGCTGCGCCACCACCATGTCGTGGCGGATCAGCGTGCCCTTGCGCATCCCCGTGGTGCCGGAGCTGAACTGCAGGAAGGCGGTTTCCTCCGGCCGGGCCGCAGGCCAGAAGGCATCAGGATCGACCTGATCGGAATTGGCTCGATCGCCTCCGAAGGAACCGCACACCGTCTCCGCCCGGACGACCGGGCAGGGGGTATCGGGAAGCTGGCCGTGCGTCGCCCCGGCGACCACGACCGCCGCGGGACCCACCTGCCGGAACAGTTCCCTCAGGGTCGCCCGGTGATGGTCGGGATTCTGCTTGTCCGTCAGCGGGGCGAGAATGGCAGGCACCAGTCCCGCCATCATCGCGCCCAGGAAGGCGGCGATCTGGTCGGGACCGGAGGGAAGCAGGACGAACAGCACGCCCTGCCGCGGCAGTCCAGCCGCGCGGAAGGCATCACCGAAGGCCGATGCGCGCGTGAAGAGAGCGGCGCGCGTCAGGCTGTCGACCGTGCCATCGGCCTCGACGAAGGTGAAGGCCGGCAGTCCGCCTCCGACGGCATCGTCACCCCCATTGCCGGCCGGCCAGTTCCCGGCCAGCCAGTCGTTGAGGGTGCGTCGATCATCAACCGGAGGCCATGCGTTCATGCTGCGGATGTGGGAACAGGTTCTGATGGTCGGAGAACGCGCATATGAGGGCGCGAGAACGCCGATCTTAATACGGATTTACTTCGCTCAAGGCGAGAATGAAATCGGCGGGACACCCACCGGGGCGGCTTTGTGCGGGAGATCGGAATGCTGCCGGTTCACGCCGTCCATAGCCTGCAGACGCGACAGGATGTCCTCGACATAGGTTGCGGCCTGTTGCCGCACCGCCTGCAGCAGCCGCGGGTCGGCACCGTCATGGAAGACCATGGGCATGCGCACGGAATGGCGGTGGTAGGTGTCGGCATTCGCCCGTGCCCAGCGGGCGACGCGCTGCGGATCGGCCGGCCGGTCGGCGATGAAGTCCCGCTTGCCGCTGTCGGAAACCTCCACCATCAGGAAATCGTCGCTGTCGCCGATCACCATCCGGTCGTCGGGGCAGGGCACGGCATGACCGACGAAGTCGCCGTCGATGGTGGTCAGGAAGCCGTCGGCCCGGCGGACCGGATGGACGAACAGCGGGAAGAGGTGCCAGCAATGGGTCAGGCAGCCGTCAGCCCCCAGTCTCCAGCGCAGGAAGGACGGATGGGCGGTGAAGTTCGGGGCGTCGACGAATTGGCTTTCGGTCACCGGATGGAGATGGTCCAGCGCCAGGCGCATCAGCGGGCGGGGCGGGATCGACAGGACGCCGCCACGCCGGGACGCCCGCGGCGAGGCGGCGAGCGCCGGCAGGACACCGTCGCGGGCCGCCGAGATTCCCTGCATCAGGATCGCCCGCCGCCCCTCCGCGATCCCCGGCAGCAGCGAGCGGAAGCTGCCGTCGGCGTAGATGCTGTCGGGCATGACGAAGGCGATCCCGGCGTCGCGCGCATGGGCCATCGCGACGAGATGGCGATGGCAGGCCGACATCACGTCGTATTTGTGGGCGGTGGCGATCTCGCCGGCGTCCATCAGCACGTAATCGACGGCGAGCGGCGCGATGTCGGCGTAATGCCGGTACAGGCGCTCGTTGATCGACGCATGGCCGCTGCGGTCGGTGTAGATCAGCAGGACGACCCGATGCCGCGCCGCCAGGGCCGGCAGATTGCCGGGGGCGAGAAGGCTGGGGAGGGCGTGGTCGAGAAAAAAGCGGACGTAAGCCCCGCCCCACACCACGGTGGAAACATAGATCCGCATCGCTACCCTGACTGCGTTCCGGTTCGGCCGTTTCCCGGTCGCGGGTTGCTCCGGGTGGAAGGTTTGGGATATTAGGGTTGCCGCATCCCGCGGCACAAGCGATGACGCTCCCCCGCCCGCGGGAGCCCTTCCTCCTGCCGGCCGGCCCCTTCGGCCGCGGCACCGTATCATGACAGGACGAGCCATGGCGAAGACGTGCAGCATGTGCGGTTCCGCGGCGCTGGAGACGGCGATCGATCCCGGCGCGATGCCGCTCACCCGCATCCGCACCGCGCCGGGCCGGGACTCCGAGCCCCGCTACCCGATGGCGACCCTGCTGTGCCCGGTTTGCGGATTGCTGCAACTCGCCGATCCGCTGCCGCCGGAGGTGCTGTATGTCGAAACCGACGTGCTGACCACCACCCACCAGATCCAGGACAATGTTCCCGACGAGATATCGACCGTCCTGAACTTCACCGACGCCCGCTCCGTTCTGGAGATCGCCTGCAACGACGGGCGCTTCCTCGATGCGCTGACCCGTGCCGGGGTCGAGCTGGTGGTGGGGGTGGAGCCCAGCCGGCAAGCTTCGGCGGCGGCGGCGGCGGCTGGCTTCACCGTCCATCCCTGCCTGTTCGACGGCCCGGCGGCGCGGCGGATCGCCGGGGAGCATGGTCGCTTCGAGACGGTGGTCGCGCGCCAGCTTCTGGAGCACATCGCCGACCTCGACGGGTTCTTCGACGCGATCGAGCAGGTCATCGAGGAGCGGGGCTTCGTGTTCTTCGAGATCCCCGCGGTGCGCGAACCGGTCGCCATGGGCGACCTGTCGGTGCTGTGGGAGGAGCATGTCAATTACTTCGTGCCGGAGACCATCCAGGCCCTGCTGGAGCGCCAGGGCTACGAGGTGGTGGCCGAACGGATCTACAACCGCGGCGGCGGAACCTATCTGGTGGTCGGCCGGCGCACCGGCCGCGGCCGCGATCCCGCCCATGTCTGGCCCTCCCCCGCCCGTTTCCTGGCGGAGGCGCGGGCCTTTGCCGGCCGGGTGGCCGAATACCGGGCGCTGATGCACGACACGCTGGGGCGCGCCCGGGCGAACGGATGGACCATCGTCCTGTATGGCGCCGGGCATCGCGGCTGCACCGTCGTCGACGGGCTGGGCATCGGAGACCTCATCGACCAAGTGATCGACGACCGGCCGCAGGTGGCGGGCGGCTATCTTCCGGGTACGGATTTGCAGATCCGCGGGCGCGCCGTGCTGGCGGAACTGGCGAAGCGGGGGGCGGAGCGGGGCGGTTTCCTGGTCCTGCTGGCGGTCAGCAACGAGAACGAGGTGAAGGTGAAGCGGGCGCTGCGGGCCATGGGACTTGTCGCACGGAGCGGCGATCCTGCACGGCTGGCCTTCGCCTCCATCCTGTCGCCGCGTGACATTCACGGTGAACTGGCAGCGGTGCGCGACATGTTGTCTCGGTAGAAGGCGGCAGGCATCGGGAACCTCAACTTGCGAGCGTCCCGCATCCCGATGTATTAGGATATACCCGGCCGATCCGCATACATCATCCTACGGCGTAGGCCGGCCGAAACGGTACAGCCCCAGGACGTCAAATGGCGCAGATTTACAGCAACCTCAAGTTCCTGCGCTATGGAGACCGCCTGCAGGCCCTGCGCGATGGGCGGGTGGTCGCACCGGTGCACATCCGCATAAAGCCGATCAACCGCTGCAATCACAAATGCTGGTACTGCGCCTACCGGGCCGACAATCTTCAGCTCGGCGAGGACATGGACCTGAACAGCGCCATTCCGACCGCCAAGATGTTCGAGATCGTCGAGGACATCGTCGACATGGGGGTGAAGGCGGTCACCTTCACCGGCGGCGGCGAACCCCTGCTGTACAAGCCCCTGCCCGAGGTGATCGAGCGGCTGGCCGGCGGCGGGGTGCGGATCGGCTGCCTATCCAACGGCGCCAACCTGAAGGGGCGGATGGCCGACGCCTTCGCCAGCCACGGCACCTGGATCCGGATTTCGATCGACGCCTGGGACGACGCCAGCTACAGCCGCAGCCGCGGCGCACCGGAAGGCGCCTTTACGCGCCTGCTCGACCAGATGCGGGCCTTTCAGCAGCGCGGCTCCTCCTGCGTGCTGGGCGTCAGCTTCATCGTCGGCAAGGAGAATTGCGAACATATCCTCGATGTCTGCGGCATGCTGAAGGATGTGGGCGTCAACCACGTCAAGCTGGCCGGCGTCGTCGTGTCCAATTCCGGGCGGGAGAACAACGACTACCACCGTCCGATCCTGTCGACGGTCGCCGACCAGATCGCCCGTGCCCGCGAACTGGAGGACGGCAGCTTCCACATCGTCAACCACTATCACGAGCTGTCGGACCGCTTCGACAAGGAGTACACGTCCTGTCCGTTCCTGCAGTTCCTGACGGTGATCGGCGCCGACGGCAACGTCTATACCTGCCAGGACAAGGCCTATAACGCCGACGGCCTTCTGGGGTCGATCTCCGACCGCCGCTTCAAGGATTTCTGGCTGTCCGACGAGAACCGCGACCGGCTCCGGTCGCACGACCCGTCGCAGCTGTGCCAGCACAATTGCGTCCAGCATGCCAAGAACCTGATCCTCCACGACCTGCTGTCCGTCGATCAGGATCACGCCGTTTTCGTCTGATGGAAGGGAATGTGCGATGGCCAACGGGTTGGGTATGCCGCGCCGGGTGTCACGCCGCCGCGCCTCGGACAAGATCAGCGACATTCCCGATGTGCTCAGCGCCTTCGATGAACTCCAGGGCGGACCGCAGGGCGGCGACCGGATGCCGGCCGTCTGCTTCGGCGCCTTCGATACCCTTAGCATCGACCATATGCGGACCCTGGACGAAATCGCCGTCCGTCATGGCGCGGTGGCGGTGGCCCTGATCCGGACCGACAGGAATCCCGACGGCTTTGCCGGCGGACACGACGACCGTGCCGTCCGGGTTGCCGCCTTGCAGGCCGTCGACTTCGTCGTCACGACGGATGCCGTTGCCGGCAACTGGTCTACGGTGGCGTCCCGCCTGTTCGGAGGAAGCAAGGCGCGAATCTTCGGCATCGACCTGGCGGTTCCGAATACCGCACCACAACCGGAAGCATCCGCCAGCTTGCCCCGGAAGGCGCCAAGCCCGCCAACCCCGTCACCGCAGGTCCACGCCGAAGCGGCAGCACTGCACCGCCGCGCCTTTCAGGCGGTCGAACGGGGCGAATTCGGGGAGGCGGTGCAGCATATGGGAGCAGCTCTGCGCCTGTTGCCGCTGGAGCCGGCCTTTCACCAGGATCTGGCGCGTATCGCCTTCCACGCAGGACGGCCGGCTCTGACCGCCGTGTCGGCATGCTCCGGACTTGCCCTCGTGCCCGCCAACGAAAGCCTCCATCATCTGCGGGGACTCGCACTGATGGCCGACGGGATGTTCGAGGATGCCCTGTCCTGCCTGGAGCGGGCCACGCTCCTGCGGCCGGAGGTCGCAACCTTCCATATCGATCTCGCCAACGCCCTGCGCAGTGCCGGGCGTCTGGATGAGGCGGTGTCGCGGGCCCGCCATGCCGTCCGGCTGGCGCCGGAGGACCGGGCTGCGCATCATGCGTTGGGATTGTGCCTGGGCCGTCGCGGCGACCATGCGGAGGCGGCGGAGTGCTTCGCCACCACGGTCCGGCTCGATCCGGCCGGAGACGGGCTGCATCACTTCATGGAGGCGACCTATCTCGACGCCATGGCGACGGGCGGCGAGACGGAGGGGAGCGGCGCACCTTGGCGCCACAACGATGCCCGGGTCGTCCGCCGCACGGTCGGAGGGGTGCTGGCTGTCTGCTGCTTCGACCTGATCACCCGCTCCCGCACCGATGCGGAGAGCGACGGCACGCGCGACATCGACGGCACGGTTCTGGCCGGTCACCTCACCGCCGCCGCCGCCCAGTTGCAGGATGATCCGGCATGGCAGGGGGCTGCGCCGCTGCTGCAGGCTTTCGCCGCCGCGTTGCGGGACGATGTCGGGAAGGCGGCCTCGCACTTCGAAAGCTGGCTGCGCACGGACGACACCTGCCATGTGCGGATCCTCGGCCCCTTCCCGGCCAGCCGCGAACGGGATGAAGCACCGCAAGCCGGCCCGGAACAAAGCGGTCCCGGGGACTCCCGGCAGGACGTCACCCATATCGAACTCTCCGTCGAGGATGCCACCTTCCCGCTTCGGGAGCGGGTGGTGATGCTCCTGCAGTTAGTCGAACGGCTGCTTCCGTCGGCCTGCCCCGCGCGGGCCGGAACGGCCGGGAACCCCAGTCTAGCCCTGTGCCGATCGGTGCTCGTCGCGCTGGACCGCCGATGCGACCGAATGGGACGTCCGAGTTGGATCGCCCTGCCACTGGACGCGCTTCAAAGCCAACTTCCGCCTGCCAAGCCACATAAGTCCCCGCGCGATGCCTCGCGCAAACTTGCCCACGCCTGATGCACTGCCGACTCCGATCACTCTCCCAGGTTTGAGGAAGCTATCGGATTTCAAGCCTGAACCTTGATGGGGTGACCGGGTTTCATTGCCTGGGTTCCGTCTAAAAAGATATATTCCATTCAGAATTGCCGCCGCATCGAAGGTGCCCAATGCTCGTCTCCGACACCACAACCGTGACCGATCGGCTTCCCGGCTGGGCAAGGCACACGTTCATCAGGCACGACAGCCTCGCCGCCATCGCCAGCAGTGACATGGCGCAGGCCCGCAAGCTGCTGCACGAGGCGGTCGACGCGAACCCAGACGATGCGACCGCCCATCTGGGGCTGGCCTGGGTGCTGAAGGAGCAGGGCGAGGTCGACGCGGCCCTGTCGCACGCGGAACGGGCGGCGGCCCTGACGGAAGGGGATTTCGAAGGCTGGCAGTTGCTGTCCGAACTGCTGCGGGCCAAGATGCAGCGCATCGACCGCCGCCTGGTGCAGGCCCAGGCGGCTTTGAGCCAGGCCAAGACCAGGATCGCCCACGACGAGCAGCAGAACTCCGATCTCGGCTATCGGCACGAATTGCTGGGCTATACCCGCGACTACATCAGCGGCTTCATCAACGTCTCGCAGGTCCTGCCCGTCCACATCTCCTCGGCCGATGGCGCGCTGACCCCGCGACAGGTGATGCACGACGATTTCGAAGGACCGGCCGCGGATCTCGAGAGCCGGAGCCTCCATGCCGAAGCCTCCCTCCTGCGTGCGCTGGACCGCGGCATCCGCATCGATCCCTACGAGGCCGCCCTGCTGTTCTTCACCTGGCTGTACGAGGCCAGCCCCACCTCGACCCTGTCGGTGGTCGATGTCAGCGACGCCTTTCTCGGCCGTCCGCGGCACGAGGCCGCCGACCACCGCCTGACCCTCATCCTCGGCGGCGAAGCGGTCGGCACGATCGAATCCCGCGTCCAGGCGCTGTTCCAACTCGCCAACGCCTGTACGCGGCTGCATTCGCTGATGGCCAGCGGGACCATGAACCGCGTCCTGGCGGTGGCGGAAGGGATCACGATGGCGCTCGCCCGCCATTGCGCCGCCACCGGCACGCCGGACCGGGTCATGGGCCTGATCGACCATGTGATGGGTCTGATCGGCTGGACCTCGGGTGGCCGCACCTTCCACCTGCGCACGGTCAAGCACTGCGTCGAACTCGTCGCCCGGGGCGAACCGATCCCGCCGCATCTGCGCAAGTTCGTCTGCAAGGATGACGACAGCTATCTGAAGGAGCGCTTCTGCGAGCATCCCTTCACCCGCTTCGACATGATGCACGGGTCGCACGGCAACCTGCCGGTCCAGGTCTGCTGCTCCCATTGGCTGCCGACGGTGATCGGCGACCTGCGCAGCGGGGCGGAGGCGGTGCTCAACTCTCCCGTGGTCCAGGACATCCGCCGCAGCATGATGGATGGCAGTTTCAAGTACTGCGATCATCTGAACTGCCAGACGATGTGCAACAACGCCCTGCCCAAGAAGGTGGATCTCAAGGATCCCGAACTACGGCATGCCATCGACACCGGCGACGTGACCGTCACCCGCACCCGCGACATCCTGTTCGGCATCGACGAGACCTGCAACCTGTCCTGCCCATCCTGCCGGACGTCGGTCTATGCGGCTTCCAAGGACCGGCAGAAGGCGCTGATCGAAGTGGTGGAACAGACCATCCTGCCGCTTCTGGACCGCGCCGACTCCATCATGATCAACCCGGCCGGCGAGGTGTTCGCCAGTGCGCCGGCACGCCGCGTCCTGGATTACATCAGCGACGAGACCTGTCCGGACCTGAAGGTGCGGATCATCAGCAACGGCACCCGCTTTTCGGAAGATGAGTGGAACAGGTTCCCGGGCATCCACAACAAGACCGAATATGTCCGGGTCTCGCTGGACGGCACCACCAAGGAAACCTTCGAAAAACTGCGGCGCGGCGCCTATTACGAGGAAACCTGGAACAACCTGGCCTTCCTGTCGCGGCTGCGCAAGCAGGGAACGATCCAGGCCCTTCTGCTGTCCTACACCTACCAGCTCGACAACTTCCATGAGATGCCGGCCTTCGTGCAGATGGGCATCGATCTGGGCGCCGACGCCCTGCTGTTCGAGCGGCTGATGAACATGGGCGCCTTCACCTCGCAGGAATACGAGGAACGGGCCGTTCACATGCTGACCCACCCCCGCTACCACGAGTTCGAGGAGGTGCTGCGCAACCCGCTGATGCGGCGCACGATCGTGAGGGGCGATCTCGCCTGGCTGCGGACCGCCGCCATCGACGAGGGACATGGGGAGGCCGAACGTCCGGACGGCACCGTCGTCTGGTCGGTCGATGTCCTGGCCAAATCCGGCGAGGGGCAAGTCGACCGGGTCTCCCTGGAGCGCGTGCCCGGCCCCGGCCCGCGGGGAGAGGCCGAAACCTCCCTGATGGCGGAGGACGGCCATTTCGGCAACCATCGGATCGAGTTCATCCTGGAAGGCATCCTGCCGGAGCGGGTCCACACCGTCGAAAGCCGGGTCAAGCCGCAGGGACGCGGCGCCGTGATGCTGGAAATGCGCGACGGCGATGCCGTCAAATACGGCGTCGCCGTCTTCGACCTGTTGACCGGGACGCTGCGCGACAGCCGCGGCGACATCCTGGACGCCCGCATCACGCCCGGCGCCGACGGCTGGTTCCATGTCTGGGCCGCAATGCCCTTCGATCGCGCGCGTGCCGTCTTCAACTTCGCCCTGGTCAATCCCGAAGGCACCCATGTCTATCAAGGCGACGGCGGCAGCGGCATTCTGATGGCCAATCTCGCCCTGACGCAGGGATTGCCGGATGGGGTCGTCATCGGTGGCGAGGAGCGCCCCGACGGTACGGTCGTCTGGAGCGCCGATGACGGCATCGCCGCCGGCGTCGGCGTGATCGAGCAGGTTGCCGCCCGTCGTGTCGCCCTTCCCGGCCCCCTGGGACAGGAAAGCTGCGCCCTGCTGACCGAGGATGCCGATCACGCGCAGCACCGGATTCACTTCGATCTGGGCGATGCCCTGCCGAAACGGCTCCATACCCTCGCCTTCTGGGCCAAGCCGCAGGGACGCAACGCCCTGAGGCTGGAGATTCAGGACGGAGCCACCTCCCGCTACGGTGTCGCTTTCTTCGATCTGTCGGCGGGAGCGGTACTCCGCACCACCGGTGACGTGGCGCAGACCGGCGTCATTCCCGGACCGGCCGGCTGGGTGCGCATCTGGGCGGCGATGCCGATCGACGACAAGCGGATCGTCTTCAACCTCGCCCTGGTCAATGAAGAGGGGACGCACCTCTACACGGGCAACGGCCAGGGGGGTGTCCTGCTGTCCCGCGCCGACGTCACCCAAGGAGCCGCACCGGCGGCATGAGCGGCACGGTCGGGAGGCAGGATGGTCAGGAGGAGGGGCTGCCGCCGGAGCCGCAATCCAGGGCGGTGCGCAGCACCTCCATGGCGCCCTGCCGCCAGCCGTCCATGGTGAAGCGCGTCCGGGCAACGGCAAGCGCCCGGTCGGCGATCGCCCACCGGCGGTCCGGATCGCGGCAGAGGTCGTGCAGCGCCTGGCGCAGCCGCCCGACCATCACCGGATCGCGGCGGAACATCGGGCGGTAGTCGTCCCAGCGCCAGCCGCTTTCCGGATCGGTGCCGTAGATCGTCGAACGCCGGCCGGGAAGGACGATGCCGGTGACACCGTCCGCAACGAGTTCCTCATAGCCGGGCGCATCGGAGGTGACGCACACCGCCCCGGCATGAAAGGCCCGCAAGACCGACAGGCAATGGAGGCCGGCCGCCGGAAGGGCGAAGATGTCGGCCTCCGCATAAAGTCCTATCAGTTCCTCATCGCTCACCGGCCGGTCGATCACGCGCACGGCCGGATCGGCGCGCAGCCGGGCGATGGTATCGGTCCCCAGGCTGGCCGGCAGGGCCGAGCGCAGGACGAGGCGCAGGTCGGGACAGTCCTCCTTCAGCGAGAAGAAGGCCTCGACCAGTTCCGCACCGCCGCGCAGGAAGAAGCTTTCCTCCTGCTGGTGCCAGGAGTTGGTGAACAGGATGGTAACCTGCGGCGAACCGCGCCGGGCCTTCCGTCCGGCGGCGAGCCGGAGTTCGTCGGCAGCGGTCAGGCCGGGGCCCGGCGGAACATGGTGTGTCTTGGCGGCGATGGCGGTGCTGTCGAACAGGCTGCCCATTTCGCCGGCGGTGCCGTGCAGATGGGTGAAGATCGCCCGACAGGCCGGCGATTCCAGCAGGTCGCGCACCAGCCAATAGACCGGCATGCTGCGCAGCGGCCGGTCCGGCGGCTTCCCATGCGACAGGTAGGGCAGGAAGGCCAGCGTCGGCATCTCCAGATGCAGCACCCAGGGGGTGGTGCCGATGCTCCAGGGAACCGTGTGGTGGAAGGTCAGGTCCGTCCGCGGCGGCTGCCCAAGATGCAGCGCGGCGTTGCGGGTGCGCACGAAATCGACGACGTCCTCCCTGCGCACCACCGGATGTCCGCGGAAGCGCGCGGCGGTGGCACGGGCCGTCCGGACGAAGGCGGCGGCGACGGTCCGTGCCTCGTCCAGGCTGCGGCCGGACTGCGGGCCAAGGAACGTCAGCGCCCTGTCCCGACCGGGCAGCGGATCGGGCAGCGGCTCCGTCAGCGGGCTGAGCAGCGGATGGGCGCCGTTGGGGTATCCCTTGACGGTCCAGGGAACATAGATGTTTCGCACCGCACTTCCCTTATCCCGTCCCGTCGCTCCGCTCACTTGTCCCGTCGCTCCGCCGGCGACCGGCCGAGGCAGACACGCAGCAAGGTCGTCCGGCCGTCCTCCGGTCGGATTCTCATCTCATCGACCAGCCGGGTCAGGTCCAGTGTGGTGTGCTGCGGCACCCATTCCAGATCCACGGCGGCATCGCGCCAGCTGACCGGTTCGACCAGCCCGGCCGGCGCCCCCACGGCCTCGGCCAGCAGCCGCGCCGCCTCGTCATAGCCCATGTCATCCGGGCCGGTGAGCTGCAGGATCCCGGAAAATCCCCTTTCCCCGGCGCGGACCATCGTTTCGACGACGGTATCGACCGCCACCGGGGCGATCGCCATGTCATGGAAGGGCCTGACGCTGCGCCCCTCGCGGAAGGCGGCCAGCCAGCCTTCGACCAGCGGCATTCCCGGGGTGACGACCTTGCTGAGGCGCAGGATGCAGATTCCTTCTCCCATCGCCAGCAGGGCGCGCTCGGTCTCCGCCTTCTGGAGACCGTAGGTGCTGCGCGGCGATGGGGGAGCTTCGGCCCGCTGGTGGGGAACGCTGCCGTCGAAGACCTGGTTGGTCGACAGCCAGACCACCCTCATGCCGCCGGCACGCAGGCGGCGGACCAGCGCCAGCGTCCCCTCCACATTGACGACGCGGCTTCCGGCCGGATCACGCTTGCACTGTTCATGGCGGGCGGCGGCGGCACAGATGAAGGCCACCCCCGGCCCCTCCGGCAGCACCGGCCAGAAAGCCTCCGGTTCGGCGAGGTCGAGGCGCAGCCTTTCGACCCCCGGCCGTCCAGGCGCCGGTCCGGAGTCCGGCCTGCGGCTGGTCACCAAAACAGGTTCGCCGGACCCGGCCCGCCTGGCTGCCAGATGATCCGCAAGGGCCGAGCCGATGGCGCCGTCTCCGCTGACGACAAGCCAGCGGGGAGCGGAAGAGGTTTCAGGGGACACGGGCCTTGCCTTCCCGACCGGTCAGCTGAGCTTCACCTTCTGCATCAGCTTGATGTTGACGTAACGGGGATCCTCCATGGAGTTCGGCAGCTTGCCGCCCTTGAAGGCCTCCACGAGGTCGCGCACGGCGTCCTCGATCGTGCGCTTGGGGGCGAAGCCCAGCTCCTTCAGGATCTTCTCCGACGAGACATGGTAGGAGCGCGGATCGTCGGTCGGAACCGTCTCCATTTCCACATGCGGACCGACGACGGAACGGACGATGGTCGCCAGATCGCGCACCGAATGGTTCTTCTCGCCGGCATTGTAGATCTGGCCGTCGATCTCCTCGTCGGCCTTCTGCAGGGCCAGCAGATAGACGTCGCAGATGTCGTCGATGTGGATGTTCGGGCGCAGCTGGTCGCCGCCGAACACCTTCACCTTGCCGGTGTTCACGGCGTTGTTGGTCAGGATGTTGACGATGACGTCCAGACGCTGGCGCGGGGCATAGCCGCAGACGGTCGCCGGCCGGATGGTGAGGGTGACGAAGCCGGGCTCGCGCTCCTCCTCCAGGATCTCCTCGCACTGGGCCTTGAAGCGCGAATAGTCGGTGAGCGGTTCGAGCGGCAGATCCTCGGTGACCTCCACGCCCTCCTTGATGCCGTAGACGCTGGAGGAGGAGGCGTAGATGAAACGCTTGACGCCGGCCGCCTTGGACGCCTTCACCAGCGGACGGAAGGCGTCCAGGTTGATCGAACGGCCAAGGTCGGGGTCCAGTTCGAAGGACGGATCGTTGGAGATGCAGGCGAGATGGATGACGGCGTCGCAGCCCTTCAGCGCATCGGCGACCACGGCGGGATCGCGCAGGTCGCCCTTGACCTCGCGCAGCTTCGGATTGCCGCGCACGCCGTCCAGCACGTCCTCGCCATAGAGATAGAGGTCGAGCACCGTGACCGTGTGGCCGGCGTCGAGCAGCTTGGGGACCAGCGCACTGCCGACATAGCCGGCGCCGCCCGTGACCATCACGTTCCAAGTCTTCTGCGTCATTCCCAATGATCCTTTACGGGCCGCTTACTTCATCAATGCGGTGAGGTACTTGATGACCGGAACCTTGTCCACCGACGTGCGGTGTCCGACGATCCCGACCTTGATCGCGCCGACGGCGTTGCCGATGGTGGCAACCTGCAGCATGTCGCCGCCCGCCGCCACCAGCGGGGCGGTGATAGCGAAGAAGGCATCGCCGGCGCCCACCGTGTCCACCACCGTCTTGGTGAAGGCCGGAACCATCACCACGCCCTGCTCACGGGCATAGGCGTAGCTGCCGTGCTTGCCGTGGGTGACGACGAAGCGGTCGCAGTCGATGCGCTCCGGCAGCATCTCGCTGATGACGTGGTTGATATCCTCGAACTTCTCGCCGACCGCAAGCCGCGCCTCGGGGGCGTCGATGCAGACATAATCGGCCTTCGGATATTTGGTGACCAGATTGAAGCCGAAATTGCCGGCATTGGCCTGGACATTCACCGCGACGAAGCGGGCGTTCCGGCTGATCGCCTCGATGGTGGAACGGGCGATCAGCCCATGCCCGAAGTCGTTGACGATGACCAGATCGAAGCCCGCCGCCTTTTCGGCGATCGTCCGGTCGACCCTATCCCGCACATCCGGCGGCAGCGGAGAATCGTCCATGAAATAGACTTCGAAGAGCTTGCGGATATAGCCGGGGTCGACGAAGCGGCTCTTGCGGGTGGTCGGACGGCCGGGCACCGGGACCAGATATGCGGTGACGTTGTCCTTCAGGTGGGCGCGGATCTCTTCCTCGAAGCTGTCGTGCCCGCCGATGGTCGAGATCACCTCCACCTCGCGGCAGAAGCCGGCCAGATGGTTGGCGGTGGCGCAGACGCCGCCGATGAAGACCTCCCGGTCCTTGAACTGGGTGGCGATGATGTTTTCCTTCGCCGACTTCCCCAGCGTGTTCACATACTGGTACTCGTCGATGATGGTGTCGCCGATGACCAGCACGCGAAAGCCGGCGATCCGCTCGATCAGATCCAGCAGCGAGTTCAGGCCGCCATTGTCGCGCAGGCGGTCGAGGAAGTCGCGCACCGGCGGGTCATAGACGTCGAGATAGCGGTTGATCAGCGACGAAGAACTGAAGGTGATGTCGTGGGTGAAGACGATGCGGCCGCCCAGCCGCTCCACGCAATCACGCTCGGACGTGATCTTGCCAGTGACGTCCTCTTCCGGATTCTCGTAATCGGCGCCTTTGACGTAGACGTTGGGACGGACGGCGGCGAGCACGGTCTCGGCCGAGGAGGCGTGGTTGATGCCGACATAGTCGACGCATTCCATCGCCGCCAGCATCTCGGCCCGCATGCGTTCCGGGAAGATCGGGCGTCCCGGCCCCTTGTTGACGAAGGCATCGGCGGTGATCGTCACGATCAGCAGGTCGCCATGGCTGCGTGCCTGCTCGATATGGCGGACATGGCCGAGATGGACGAGATCGAAGACGCCATGGCACAGCGCCACCGTCCTCCCCCCGTCCTGGGCTGCTCCGGCGATGGCGGCGAGTTCCTCCAGGCTGCGGATCTTGTCGCGGGCGGATCGCACCGCCAGTTCCGGCTGAGCGGCAGGAGCCCCTCTCTCCAGAATCTCGTCCTCTAACACAGCTCGATAACTCCTTCTGCCTTTCCCTGCTCGCCCTCTTCCGGCGGTGTCCCTTCCGCCGGGAGCAGGTTATCCCTGCATTCCAGCGAGTTGTCTGCCATTGAGCCGATCGTAGATCGGCGGGTAATTGGTGGGCGGGGCATGGACGAAGTGAAGGTCTGCCGGCGCCTCCACCCGCGGGAAGGCGTGCTGCCAGCGGTCGAAGAATTCCTCGGCCAAGTCCCGCTCGTCCAGACAGCCGGCATCGGTGAAGCGATCCAGGAAGCTCTGCGGCAGCTTGGCGACGTAATGGCAGTCGTTCTGACCGCACAGCTCGGCCAGCCGGCGGTGGCGCGGGTCCGCCGCCATCCCTCTTGCGGCCTCCCCCTTCTCCAGCCAGGTGAACATGTCGCGGGTCATGTTCAGGATGTCCTCGGCCCCGTTCGCCTCCAGCCGCACGCCCAGCTTGCGTTCGAACAGCCGGTAGAGATGATGGCGGTTGGCGTCACGGAAGGGCGGCGCCAGCATCTCGTTGAAGGTCAGGTAACGCCCAAGCTTGCGCGAATAGAGCATCTTGGGCGTGAACAGGTTGTTCGGCCCTGGAGCGGCGATGGAGAACGGGATGTAGTTGCTGATCGCGCAGGGCGTGCCGAAGGCGGCGGCGACGCACATCGGTCCCGAATTGGTGCCAATCAGGAAACGACAGCTTCCCATCAGGAAAATGTCCATCCAGTCCGACCGCTCGTCCGACCAGGCGTAATCGATGAAACCCTGGCGCTTATAGTCGAGCTTCTGGGCCGAACGGTCGCCCAGACGGATCACCCAGCCGCCGCGGTCGATGATGTGGTCGATGGCCGGGAGGTAGGTTTCGATGGGCGCGGAGCGGTGCAGGCTCAGCGAATTGCAGCCGGTCTCCGATTCCCGGTAATAGCCGCCGTCCCGGACATGCAGGCAGACGAACCAGTCCCCCTCCTTCATCCCCAGCCGGGTCAGAGCCTGCCAGCCGCGGGCCCGGTCCGCCTCACCGACACTCAGCAGCGGCGGGCGGTTCTGGCCGTCCCACAGCTGGGTGACCCGCGCATAGACCGAGGGGAAGAACCGGTAACGGTCGCCACGCAGGCGGAACTCCTGAAGCTGCTCCTGCAGGCCCCAGGGCGCATGACGCAGCCGCGCCACCGTCGCCGGATCATGTTCGAAACGCAGATAGGGCCGCCAATGGTCGATGAAGGCGGGATTGACGAAGGGATGCTCGGGTGGAGCCAGCACGACCGCGTCATGCCCGTCCGTCAGGCCCAGCTTGGCCGCCTTGACATAGAGGTCGAAGCGCATGGCGAGGTCGCCGATGCTGCCGTTCAGCTTGCCGAACGAGATGACCCGCTGCATCGGCTGCCCGTTGCGCCGGGCCTCGATGGCATCGTCCTCCCACAGCATCCGCTCCGCTTCGGCCCAATGGGCGGCGCCGACCGGATCGCCGCGATATTCGCAGGCGGCGGCGAGAACACCGGGGCAGTTGGTGGCAAGCTCCGGCCTGCGCTCCGCCATTTCCGACACATGGCGGTAGATCCGCATCGCCTCGTCCAGGCGCCCCATCTCGCGCAGGCAATGGCCGAGTGCCAGCCAGACGGCAAGCAGGTCGGGGTTCTGTTCGCGCAGGAAACGCCTCAACCACCGCAGCGCCTGGTAATGCTCGCCCTTCTGCTGCCAGGCGTCGGCCAGTTGCATATAGGCGTTGGGGTCGCCGGGGTTGAGGCGGATGATGTTCTCCATCATAGCGATGACGCCGTTGTGATCGTTGAGATCACGCAACGCTATGGCGATGTCGTGGAAGAACAGTTCGACGTTCGGGTTGATGTCGATGGCGCACTGCAAGGCGGCGGCGGCCTCGATCAGCCGTCCGAGCTGGCGCAGGCACAGGCCGAGCAGATGATGGAAGGTTTCGTTGGCCGGGTGCTGGTGGATGGCTGCGCGCAGAGTATCGACCGCGGGCTCCAGCAGCCCGGCCTCGAACTGGGCCAGGGCCGCCTGATGCAGGCTTTGGGCATCGCCGCCCTTCAGCTCCGCGGCGCGCCGGAAGCTGTTCGCCGCCGCCGCCAGCTGTCCCGTCCCCCGCAGCGCCACTCCAAGATCGTAGTGGAACTCGGCGACGTCGTCCCGGATCGCGATGGCCGCGCGGAAGGATTGGACGGCCTGCTCCAGCTGTCCGCAATCGCGCCAGGACAGGCCGAGAAGATGGTGGAGCGTCTCGTTGCGGGAGGCGAGACGCAGCGCCTCCAGAAAGGTCGGGATGCTGCCCTGGACATCGCCGGTCAGACGCTGGCAGATCCCCAGCTCGTGCAGGATGGCGATGCTGGCGGGTTGTTGGGTCCGCGCCTTGTGCAGATGCGTGACGGCCCGTGCCGGCTCGCCTTTCTGGCGCAGGGACAGGGCCATGCGGAAATCGGGCAACTCCATCTCTCCCGGACGGGGGGGCGTGCCGGCAGCAGGCAACTGCTCGGCCGGACAAATGGCAGTCTGGTTGGCCGGAGACGGCAACAGACCGGACAGAAGCGCCGACGGAGCGATCAGGCCCCGCACCGTCTCCTCATGGCCGGCGGGATAAAGCGCGACGAGATCGACGGACTCCAGGCCGGCGGCGATCTCCGCATTGGCGATGTCGTCGGGCTGCGGAGCCCCCGCCCCCGAACGCACGGGTACGGCGACAACCACCATGTCGACCTGGAAAGCAAAGTCTTCGAGACGGCGCAGCTGCTCGACGTCCGAGACATCCACCGCACCCTGGAACAGCCCGATGGACCGTCCTTCGGAACGGGCCGTCCCGGTGACCTCGACTGTTTCGCGCAAAGGACGGATCTTTGCCTTGGTTGTCGTAACGATCGGCAATTTCGTACCCCTCGGACCTATTGCCGGCACCAAATCCGATCAGGAAGGAGTTCCGACACCAGCGCACAAACAGAAGTCAAAGTGGATGAAAGGGAAGCACCTGCCGCTGACAGCCCTCCACCGTTACAGATCAAAAATATATTTCCATCCTGTAACAGAACGACCGCCGTCTCTCTTTCCCCATACTCTCTCAACTTATAACAAAATGCCTACCCTTTTTAGCGTGCCACCTACGGTTTGCCAACGGTCTTTTACAGCTGCGAGCTGTTATCAGCAGCGAGGGCTTTCCTGTCTGGGGAGTGCGGTCACTCGAAGAAAATGAAACCGTGGTCGCCTCGATAGCCGGCTTCGCCGTAGATCCAGGCCCAGCCCTGCTCGGAATGGAAGCTCTGGCAGGTCAGCTGCCAATAAAGCAGGTTCGCCTTCTCCCGTTCGTTGCGATAGCTCTCGACCATTATGTATTTCTGCGTGCCTTTCCCGACGCGCTCGATCTCACGCACTGCGGAGAAGAGCTCCTGGATTTCCAGGTTATGCAGCGTGCCCAGGGAGACGACGAAGTCGAAACTGCCATCGGCAAAGGGCAGGCTCGCCGCCGTTCCCTGGTGAAGGAAGGGATTCACCTCCTCCTTCGCATGGTCGATGCCATACTGGGAAATGTCGAGACCGACGACCTCCACCCCTGGCACGACCTGGGTGAACTCGTACAGCAGGTACCCCTTGCCGCAACCGACATCGAGGATGCGGTCGCCGGCCTTCAGGCCGTAATGCTTCGCCATCGCCTCGGCGATGGGGCGCCAGCGTCCGTCGTAACGGTAGCCGCCATAGCCGTACTGGCGCTCGCCATCCCAATAATCACGGCCGAACTGGCGCGCGATGGCGGCGCATTCCGCCTTGTCGTGATCGACCACCCGCTGGACATAATTGCGTTTGGTGGTGGAATGCAGAGCCTGGATGAAATCGATGCGGGCCATTGAATCACCTTGCTTGGGGAATCGATCAGGAGGCGTGAGGGTGGCCGGCGATGTCGGGCGGGACGCGGGGACGGACATCAAGCGACCTGCGTTCCGTCGGTCCAGCGCCAGCAATCGCCGTCGGACACCGCCAGCCGTCGTCCATCACCGCCATCCGACACGTGGATCAGCCGACCGGCCGGGTTCGGAGCGGGCAGAGCCGCGACCTGGAAGGAGCGCAGCGTGGCGATACCCTGGTCATCGAACACCGGGCCCCCGCCGACGGTGACGGAGCGGTCCCGTTCGACCCGCAGCGCATGGCGCCATTGGCTGCCATCATATTGGCTCAGCGCGAAGGCATCGCTGTCGGCGGACAGAGTGTAAAGGGTCCTGCTTCCTTGGGCCGACACCCGGAAACCCTGGTTGTGGGGATCGGCGATGCCCGTGCACTCGACCAGCCCCGCATCCATTCCCGACAACGGCTCGGTGGCGCCCAGTTCCCGCTCCCAGGCCGACAACATGGCGTCACAGTCGTGCAACGCCCGCCGCACCGATCGCAGATGCGTCAGAATTTCCTGGGGCGACCGGATGTCGGCCGGGCTGATCTGCCCAATCTGGCCAGTCACCTGATAACCGGTCCAGGTCACGTAGCGGTCGATCGCATAGCGCACCAGATGTGCGTCGTCAGCCAGCACATCATGGATGTTGAGATGGCCGAACAGCCATTGCACCCGCAACCGGTGTTCTTCGGCAACCTGATCGGTGGCGAGATGGACGTGGCCGTTGACGCGGACCGGCGGCGGGGCGGCGGCCGACCCGCCGACGATGAAGCCGGCCAGAGCCTGCCGGCTCTCAAGCCGATCCAAATCCTCGGTGGCGAGGTCGAGCGATGCGGCGAAACGGCCTTTCGCCGCATCGATCAGCGCATGCGTCTTGCGATAGTACCAGTCGAACCTGGCTTCCAAAGGCGCCGCATCCCATTGCGCGCGTGTCGCCTCGCCATAGTGGAAGGCGGCGATCCGCTTGGAATGCTCCGCGGAATCGCTGGTGTAGTAGCGGTAGGCTTGCGGGAAGAGCTGCGCGTCCTTGACCAGGCTGGCCACACAATCCGGCTTCGACCGACGACGCAGGTGGATGATCCGCACCGACGATGGCAGGCGCCCTTCGAGCAGATGCAGGATCGGGGCATAGCCGTTGCCGACGATGGCATCGTACGGGCAATCGCGGATCAGCGCGTCGATCTCGTCGAGATACCGCTCCTCCCCGGTTTCCCGCCAGGAGCAGTAGGCTTGGTAGAGAGTGCGGGCACCATATTCATGGAAGCACTGCCGACCCTGCCCTTCCGCATCGAACAGCGCCTGCACCATCCGGCTGACCGACATGGTGCCGTCCCGGCCGGTGCCCACGCACAGCACCTGCAGACGGGTGTCGAGCGGCGGACGGGCAGGCGGAATGGCAGGCTGCGTGTGAAGCGCCGTCATGGCGTCAAAGCGTCCAGCCGAAGGCGGAGAAGAGATCGCGGTCGGCCAACGACCTCAATCGCTCCACCTGTCTTGCAAGCAGTTCGTCCCGATGGGAGCCGCTTTCTCCGCGCCGGAAATGGGTCTTGGGGTCGATTCCGCCACCGGCAGGCCGTTCGATCGTCGGCAGGACGATGGAACGGTCATGACCGAGAAACGTCAGAATTGCGGACAGGGTGGCCTCCGGCTGAGCGCGGAAATCCTCATAGCGGACCAGATGCACCTCGAAACGTGAATCGGAACGCTGGATACGGTTCCAGCCGGACAGCCATGCCTGACGTTTGGGAAACAGGTTCTCGATCAGTTCATCCATCTGCCCCACCCGGTCCAGCCCCCGATACGCAGAGGTTACCGCACCGGTAGCCTCCTGGTCTGCATGAACCCAACGCGCGGCGGCGATGTCGGGACGCTAGAGGTGATGCCACCACGATACCAACGCATCGCGAGGGTCCCGGACCAACAGCACGATCCGATGCAGGCCTGCACCATCGAGCAGATCGAGATTGTAATCGTCCGGCGCCATATGCTGCCCACCGACAGCCGGAGGCCCCTCCACGAAGTTGAAGAGCGCCATCGGGTTGACGATCTGTCGGACTCCGGGAATCACAAAGGTTGCAGACTGAAGCCCAAGAGTTTCCATCAAGGTATTTCTGATGAAGACGTTGGCGCTCTTGGGAAGCCCGATGAGCAAAACATGCTCGGCAGGAGCTTCAGTCATGAAAAACGTCTCGTGTGCTGTTGCAGCCCATTTATCGCAATTCCACCACTGCCGTTTGGAAGCCTTAGCCGCCGAGTGCCTGTCGGGCATGGAATTGCTGCACCAGCCACAGATCCTCGATCGCCCTGATGTCGGCGGGGCTGCTCAGCACCATCTCCTCCAGAGCGAAATGCAGTTCCTTCCCCAGGCCGAGCACCCGCTCCAGCACCGCCAGCCGGCGCTCGCGGGCCTGCGGCAGCTGGAAGACGCTGTAGAACAGCGCCCCGTCGAGTTGCGGCAGCTCGTTCAGGACATCCTCCAGGATCAGGTAGCAGCCGGGCATGGTGTATTCGACCGCGCTCAGCAGGTAGCGCAGCCCGCGGCGCTGCGCATAGTCGCGCAGCACGATGTTCTGCACATGCTGCGCCGCGCGGTTGCCGAACAGCGGACGGCTGCCGATATAGCCGCGGTAGCCCTGTGCTTCCGCCCCCTGCACCTCACTCATCGGAGAATCCCCCCGGAAGCGTGTATTCCATGCCGACGCGGGTCGCCGCGCGCAGCGTGATCGGCTCGAAGAACTCGCCCAGCTTCTTGTCGGCGAACGGCGACATCACGCTCTTGAAGCGGCAGTTCATACTCCAGCGGGTTTCCGGCTCGTGGTTCACGACGTTGCCGTGCATCAGGTTCTGGTTGAAGACCAGGACCTCGCCATAGGACAGCGACAGCCACTGCACTGCCGGCTCGATGCTGCGGAACACCGCATCGGCGCTGGTCATCTCCGCCATGCGGGCCTGCACCGGCGCGTCGATGTCGGGCGGGGCGAGATACATGGTCTTGGTGCCGTAGACGTCGACCAGCGGCAGCCACACGACGACCTCGAACGGGCTGTCGCCCGACCAGGTGTCGGCATGGACCGGCAGCAGCGACCCGTCGTCGTCGGGAAGCTGGATCGACAGGTTGATCCGGCGCTGCATGCACAGCTCGTTGCCGACCACCGTCTCCAGCGTCGTCCGCGCCAGCCTGAAATAGGCGGGACGGAACCAGGGCTCGGCATTGATGCCGCGGATGACGTGAAGCCGGATCGCGTTCAGCGTCGCCGGCGTCACCCGCTCGTGGATGTGGTTCAGGAACCGGCCCGGATCCTCCGGTGCGGCCAGCCCCAGATGCTCCGCCGCCAGGGTGGCGACCCGGTCGCGGATGCGGTCCAGCGCCGCCCGGTCGCTGACCGGGCGGATGGCATGGCCGCGCTCCAGATAGGAGTCGTTGACCGCCTGCTCGTCCGGGGTCAGGAAGGACAGACCGCTCATCGGTAGAACTCGGCCATCTGTTCGACGACGTAGACCAGATCCTCGTCGCTGAGGAACTGGTTGACCGGCAGGGTGACGATGCGGGCCGCCTGCCGTTCGGTCCGGGGGAAGGACCCGGGTCCTTTGCCCAGCCCGGCCGCCGCCGGCTGGAGATGCAGCGGCACCGGATAATGGATGGCCGTCATCACCCCGCGCGACGCCAGGAAGTCGCGCAGTTCGTCACGCCGGTCGAGCTGGATGACGAAGGTATGGTAGGTGTCGACGGTGTCCGGCCGCTCGGCCGGGATGAAGACCGGCAGGCCGGCCAGCAGCTCGCGGTAGCGGGCGGCGTTGTGCCGCCGCCGTTCCAAAACCGACGGCAGCCGGGTCAGGCGGAACCGCAGGATTTCGGCCTGCAGGCCGTCCAGGCGCGACACCGTGCCGAATTCGGTGACGGTGTTGCGGTCGACCAGCCCGTGGCTGCGCCACAGCCGGACGCGCCGCGCCACCTCCGCATCGCGGGCGATCAGGAAACCGGCGTCGCCCGCCGCGTTCAGGTTCTTCAGCGGATGCAGCGAGAAGCAGCCGATGTCGCCGAAGGTGCCGCTGATCCGCCCATGATACCAGGAGCCGATCGACTGGGCCGCGTCCTCGACGATGGCCAGCCTGTGGCGTTCGGCCAGGCTCTGCAGCGGCGCCATCTCGGCGATGCGGCCGGTCAGGTGGACCGGCATGATCGCCTTGGTGCGCGGGGTGATGGCGGCGGCGACGGCGTCCGGATCGATGGTCTGGTCGTCCAGCACGTCGGCGAAGACCGGCGTCGCGCCGATTGCCGCGATGGTCGCGGCCGAGGCGACGAAGGAGTTGGGCGGGGTGATCACCTCGTCGCCCGGCCCGATCCCCAGCGCCTTCATGCCGAGGATCAGGGCGTCGGTACCGGAGTTGAGCGCCACCACACGGTCCGCCGGCACGCCGTGGTAGGCGGCCAGCTCCTCCTCCAGCCGGTCGACGGCGGGGCCGCCGACGAAGTCGCCGCGGGAGAACACCGCTTCGATGCGCGAGAGCAGCTCCTCGCGCTCCTCGGCGAACTGGGCGGCGAAGTTGACGTAGGGGATCTCGCGCAAGGACCGGACTCCTCAGCGGGTGGCGTAGAAGCGGCGGACGGTGTCGATCACGTAGTCCTGCTGCTCGCGGGTCAGATGCTGGTCGGCGGGGAAGGTGATGATCTCGCGGGCATGGCGGTCGGTGACCGGGAAATCTCCGGCCTTGTAGCCCAGATGCTTCAGCCCTTCCTGCTGGTACAGCGGGATCGGGTAGTGGACCTTGGCCTCGATCCCGGCATCCAGGCAGTATTGCAGCAGGGCGTCGCGGTCCTCGGCGAAGACGATGTAGAGGTGGTAGACGCGCTTGCAGTCGGCGGGGCGCGGCGGGATGCGGATCTGCGGGATCTCGCCCAGGCCGCGGTCGTAATATTCGGCGTTGGCGATGCGCTTGTCCGCGATGTCGTGGGTCTGGCCGATCAGCCAGTTGCCGACCACCGCCTGCACGCTGTCCAGCCGGCTGTTGTAGCCGAGGATGGCGACCTCGTCGCGGTTCTTGAGGCCGTGGTTGCGCAGCAGCCGCAGCTTTTCGTTCATCGCGTCGTCGTTGGTGACGACGACGCCGCCGTCGGCCCAGACGTTGAGGTTCTTCAGCGGGTGCAGCGAGAAGCCGCCGGCGATGCCCCAGGTCCCCGACCGCTTGCCCTCGATGTCGGCGAGAATGCCCTGGCAGGCGTCCTCGACCACCGGCAGGCCGTGCTTCTCGGCGATCGGCATCAGCTTGCGCATGTCGGTCATGTAGCCGGTGAACTGGACCGGCATGATCGCCTTGGTGCGCGGGGTGATCGCCGCCTCGACTTGGTCGACGTCCATGCAGAAGCTGTCGTCGCAGTCGACGAACACCGGCCGGGCGCCGATCTCGTTGATGGCGCCGACGGTGGCGATGAAGGTGTTGGCGGTCGTGATCACCTCGTCGCCATGGCCGATGCCCAGCGCCTTCAGCGGCAGCTTCAGCGCGTCGGTGCCGGACCCCACGCCGATGGCATGCTTGACGCCCATCAGCTCGGCGAAGCGCCGCTCGAACTCGGCCACCGGCTTGCCCAGCGTGAAATCGCCCGTGGGAACGAAGAGGCGCAGCTCCTCCAGGATTTCGGAGATGGCCTGATCGTCGAACTGCTGGGGAAGGTAGGAATACCGGACCTTGAACGTCATCGGAACCGCCTGCGTCTCAAAGGAATTGAAAGAATGGGATGGTCAGAGGACGGCGCCGCGTTCCGCCGCCAGCGTTGCGCGCACGGTGCCGGCGATCGAGCCGGCATCCAGGCCGTAGAGCCGCAGCAGGTCGTCCTGCGAGCCGTACTTGTGCGAGAAGACGTCGGGAATGCCGAGCCGCGCCACCGTCGGCATGCGCAGCCCGGGAACGTCGCTCAACGCTTCCAGCACGGCGCTGCCCAGCCCGCCGATGCGGGTGTGCTCCTCCACCGTGACGACCAGCCGCACCTCGCGCGCCAGACGCACCAGCGCCTCGGCGTCGAGCGGCTTGACCGTGTGCATGTGCAGCACGCCGCAGCCGATGCCGTCCCCGTCCAGCGCCTCGGCGGCGGCGAGCGCGCGGCTCGTCATCACGCCGGTCGAGACGATCAGCACGTCGCCCGGCTCGCGCATCAGGATCGCCTTGCCGATGGAGAAGCCGTTCTCCGGGCGGGACACCACCGGGTCGTTGCCCTTGCCGAACCGGATGTAGATCGGCCCCGGCCAGTCCAGCGACTGGTCCATGAAGCGCTTCATCTCCTCCGCGTCGCTGACGGCCACCACCGTCATGTCGGGCAGGGCCCGCATGATGGCGATGTCCTCGATCGCCTGGTGGGTCGGTCCAAGCGGGGCGTAGACGACGCCGCCGCCGTTGGCGGCGAGGCGTACCGGAAGCTTGTGTAGGCACAGATCGATGGCGATCTGGTCGTAGCAGCGCCGGGTCAGGAAGGTGGCGATGGTGTTGACGTAGGGCACGTAGCCCTCCATCGCCAGACCGGCGGCCATGCCGATGACGTTGGCTTCCGAGATGCCTTCGATGAAGAAGCGCTCGGGGAACTCGGCCTTCATGGCGTTCAGGGTGCCGGCGCCCGGATCGGAACCGATGTAGAGCACCCGCGGGTCGCGCTTGGCCAGGGCGTGGACCATGTTGAGACAGGTGGCGCGCATCGTCAGAAATCCCCCAGGGCGGCGCGGACGGCTTCCAGCTCGGCGTCCTTCAGCTTGTTCTTGTGATGCCAGTCGGCGTTGTTCTCGGCCGGCGGCACCCCCTTGCCCTTGACGGTGTGGCAGATCAGCACGCTTGGCCGGCCGGCCTTCAGCGGCAGGCGGCCGAAGCCGTCGCGCAGGGCGGCGACGTCGTGGCCGTCGACCTCCAGCGGCTCGAAGCCGAAGGCGCGCCACTTGTCGGCCAGAGGCTCCAGATCCTGCACCACGGCGGTCGGGCCATAGGACTGGAAGTGGTTGTAGTCGACGATGGCCACCAGATTGTCCAGGCCGTGCTTGCCGGCCGACAGCGCGGCCTCCCACACCGACCCCTCGTTGATCTCGCCGTCGCCCATCACCACGAAGACCCGCGCCGCGCTCTTGCGCATGCGCAGGGCGAGCGCCACGCCCAGGCCGATCGACAGCCCGTGGCCGAGCGAACCGGTCGACGCCTCCACCCCCGGCACCATGCCGTATTCGGGATGCCCCCCCAGGATGCTGTCATGGCGGCAGAAGCTGTCGAGCGTCTCCACCGGGAAGAAACCGTGGTCGGCCAGGATGGCGTAAAGGGCCAGACAGCCATGCCCCTTGGACAGGATGCAGCGATCACGCTCCGCCCAGCCCGGTTCGCCGGGACGGACGCGCATCACGTCGTCGTAGAGGACGCGGAGGATTTCGATCAGCGACATCGCCGGACCGAGATGGCCGCGTCCGGCCCGTACCATGGCACCGGCCACGAGCCGGCGCAGATGCAGGGAGCGTTCGTCGAGCGGCGGTGAGATGCGGTCAGACAAAGGAGCTTGGCCCATGACGTGAGACGATCCGTTGGTGGAGGCGTTCGGCCTTTTCCAGCTGCCTGGACAGGACGGTGCGGCGGTCTTCCGAAATCCCCGGCCGGACGCGGCGCGCCCAGCTGTCCGGCAGGAATTCGTTCAGCAGGATAAGGCACCAAATCAGTGCAAATGCAGGATAAAGATAATCGAGTCGCTCGTCGAATCCTGGATCCGCCGCGACGAACACAGGACGAACCGCCTGAAGGAAGCGATCAGCTTGGTTTTCATCCAGGCCGGTTCCGGGATGCAGCATAACGTCGCAGGTCGCCTTTACCGGATCGTCCCAACCGAAATACTCGAAGTCGAGGAAGATCACCTCGGCACCACGGCGCAGAGCATTGTGGAAACCGAAATCGGACGGACTCAGCGTCCGCCGCTCCTCGGCCAGCGGTCGTTCCCACCCCTCCCCTCCGCCCAGGCGGCGGCGCATGCCGGCCAGCACCGCCGCAGCCAGCGGATCGAACCGCTCGGCAAGGAAACGGGCGAGCGCCGGCTCGTCGGCCAGCACCGGATCGAGCCGGATGCGACGGGAGCGCAATTGCGCCTCCACCTGCGCCGGGGCAAAGCAGCTGGCCGAGGCCGGGCGTAGCCGTCCGGCACCCGAAGCCAGGCGCAGGCCGTGCAGCCGGGCCAGGAAGCTGGCGAGCGCGCCGATTTCGTCCGGAGAGGGGGTGACGATCCGCTCGCCCTCTATCCACTCGTAAGCGGCGCAGCCGAGGCCGCGGTCGCAGGCCAGTGGCCGGGGAATGGAGGTGACGCCGTGCGCGGCCAGAAATTCCAGCGCCTCGTACTCGACACCCAGGCGGTCTCGCGGATCGCTGTCCTGGCGCGGATAGAATTTCAGGGCGACGCTGCGGCCGCCGCACTCCAGGCGGTAGATGCGGTTGTTGCCGCCCAGCAGGACCGGCCGGGCCGCCTGCGGAACCTCTCCAAGCAGCGCGCGGGCCGCCTCGACGACGGGATCGGTGGGCGGCCCGGCGGACTGCCCGCTGGACGACTTGATCGCGTCAATTGCCAAGGGCAAGGACCTCCCGGCCGATGGAAAGCCAGTCGGACCGGCGGCACACCCCCGCCGCGACAGCCCCCTGCCCGCCCTCTTCCCCCGTCGGATCGAACAGGACCCGCCGCACCGTGGCCGGGAAATCCGGATGCTCCAGCACTTCGGGCAGATCGTCGATGAACAGATCCGGGGCGACCGCGGCGATGCGGCCGACCTTTGCGTCGCGCGTGGCTTCGAAGAAGACGTTGTCCCGCGGAAGGGCGAGCCCATCGGCAGCGAAGAATCCCTGGGTTTCCATCCATGTCAGGGCCGCTTCGCGCAGGTTGATGCGCAACGGATCGAAATGACCGTATTCCGATTTGTGGCTGATGATGAACAGCTCGTCGCCCCGCCGCCGGAGCTGTCGCAGGACGTCGGCAACGCCGGGAATCAGGACGGCGCGCGACATGCCGGCCCCATAGACCCACCCCTGCAGCGCCTGCCACTGCCGTTCGCCGTCGGGCAGGGCGCGCACCTCGCCACGAACCGAAATCTTGGTGCCGCTGAAGGATGCGGGAAGCAGGCCGCGCTCCCGGGCAGCCGTCACGAAGGCTTCGTCATAGCAGGCAATCGTGTTGTCGAAATCGATGCCGATCCGCATGGTCCCCAGCCTTCCGCCGCGTGCATGTTCATAATCTGGATTCGCGTGTCAAGCGATATCGGCTTTTTCAGACAGCACTTGACGGGAATAAAGTCTTAGGAATTAATTCAGAGAAACCTCGCCGAAGCCGTGGCTCCGGTTCGCTTTCGGAGGATTGGCTGTCTTGGCCCCTATGCAACCGGAAGGGTGGGCTGGACAGGGCACCCGCCAAGGTCGTCCAGGCCCGCGGGCAGGTGAGAAAACCGCCAACTCCAGCAGAAAGGCTATCGATCCTATGTCGATCCTGGCAATGGATGACTTCGGCCAGCGGATTCAGGCTCTGCGACCAGGTGTCGCGCAGGAGGTGCCGATCGGTCCGGACTCGCAGGCGTCCGTCGGCTTCGGGACCACGACGACGGTGGTGCGACTCGTTGCGACCTCGCACTGCCGTTTCACCCTCGGCAACGCGCCGGCCGCGACGGCAAACGCCCACTACCTGCCGGCCGGCATTCCCGAATATTTCCGTGTCGTGCCGGGCGAGAAGCTCGCGGTGCTGCGCGTCGCCAGCGATGGCGTGCTGTACATCACGGAGATGGCGTGATGGCGGCCCGGATCGGCCGGCTGTTCGCCGCAATACGGCAACTGGCCGCGGTGCTGGCAACCCGCTCCGGGGACCAGCTCGTCACGCGCTCCGGCGTTCGAATCGTCCCGAGGCAATCCCATGACTGAAATCTGCATTTACCAGCTTCCCGACGCCGGAACGCTGACCGGGGCGGAAATCCTGCCGGTCGATACCGGAACCGCCACCTGCCGGACCAGTGTCGCTTCGCTGCGCGCCGGACTGGCTGCCACAGGTCACGGCCATGCGGTCGCCGACGTCGCCGGACTGCAGGGCGCCCTGGACGCCAAGGCGTCGAAGACATCGCCCGCCTTCACCGGTCCAGTTTCCCAGACCGTTACCGACCGGTTCAGCGGCTACACGATCAACGGCTGTATCGACGGCTCGATGAACCTCGCCTTCCGGGCCTAGGGCGCCCGCGGCACGGCGGCCCAGCCCAAGCCGGTGGTGAATGGCGATGTGGTCGCGGATTTCATTGCGCTTGGCTACGACGGCACCGCATGGCGCAATGTCGGCCTGCTTCGCGTGCAGGTCGACGGGGCACCGGCAGGCGGTGCGGTACCGGGCGCCCTGATCATGATGACCGCCGACAAGGGCGGCGGCCTGCGCGAGGTGCTGCGCTGCCGCAGCGACGGCACGGTCGGCCACAACAACGACAGCACCACCGTCATCGATGCCGGCGGCCACCTGTCCTTGCGCAGCTATACGGTCGCCACCCTGCCGACCGCCACCCCCGCCGGGCGGCTGGCCCACGTCTCCAACGGCTCCGCGAACCGCCGTCTGGCCGTGTCCGATGGCGACACCTGGCGATGGCCGGACGGCAGCCCGGTCGCGTAACGCCCCTCCCCCATCTTCCCCCATCTTCCCTTTGGGGGGAGCCCCCTCGCCGACAGGAGAACCGACATGCAGACCGTCATGATGCCCTATGAGCTTCTGGCCCGCTTCGACAGGACGGGGAGCCTGTCCGGGATCCATGTCCAGTATCGCACCATGATCCTGGACGGGGACGGTGCCGTCCTGTCCGACACGCCCAGCCCGGCTTGTCCGCTGGAAGAAGCGCCCGGCTTTCCCCTCACCGACCTGCTGGAGCGGCTGCGCCCCGTGGGGAGTTGAGCCCCCGGACAGGATGAAGGCGGACGTGCCCTTTCAGAAGGCGCTCTCGGCAACCAGCGCCGCCGGCATGGCACGTTGACGCAGATACTGGGCAAGGACGTGCATCAGCGACTGATGCACGTCCTCCACGATGCCGTAATTGCGCGTCTCGACATGCACATTGACATCTGCCAGCCCGGCACTGCGTCCGCCCGAGAAGCCGGTCAGCGCCACCGTACCCACCCCGTTGTCGCGGGCCCACTGGACCGCCCGCACGATGTTCTCCGAGTTGCCCGATGAACTGACCGTGATCAGGAGATCCCCCGGCTGCGCCATCGTGCGCAGCGGGTAGACGAAGACATCGGCATAGTCGATGTCGTTGGCGATGGCCGTGATCAGTTCGATGTTCGCCGAAAGGCTGACGACCCGGGGGGAGAGGCCGGTTCCCGTCTGAATGCCCTTCAGGAAATCGCACAGCATGTGGTTGGCGATGGCAGCCGACCCGCCGTTGCCGCAAGCGTAGATCATCCTGCCTGCCCGCACCGCCTCGTCCACCATCGCCGCCGCCCGCGCCACGGCGCCGGTATCCAATCCATGCCAAGCCCGGACCAGCTCCTCGCGATAGGCGGCAAGATACTGCCCCGCGTCGGGATAGGGGTGCTCGGGAAACGGCATGGCGGCAACTCTATCGTTGATGGGACTGCACGCTATCTACGCTCGCCAACTGCGTGAGTTCAACAGGCTCTATCGCCGCATGGTCGCGCTTGTGCGCTGTGACCCCCATCGTCGTCCGGCGGGCGCGGGCAATGCGGAAAAGCCATCGCGACGGCAGGGTCCGCAGTCGAGCCTTCAGCAACGCATCCACTCAACCTCTCCTTGAGATCAGTCGGTGTTCCTGCGCAAGCACGCCAAGGCAGACCGCGCTCATATACTTCCAGACATTACTCCAGTCAACCAATAGCATTGACGTAGCATTATCCGGAACTTTCACAAAACACCCTTATTCACCTCAGTATTTCCCATTTCTCCGACGGACTCGGCGGGCGCTTCACGCCCTTTATCCTAGACGAACAGTGCCTTTTCGACTAGATTCCCCGCCGTTCTCTCTAACGATGGTTTCGATAGTTCCACGATGCGCGCTCAAATAGACCTCGTCCTCGTCAATCCCGGTGAGCGGACCAAAATCTACCAGTCCCTGGGATCGACGTTAACGGCTATCGAGCCGCCGCTGTGGTGCCGTCTGATCGGCGGCTATGCCCGGGACCGCGGCAATTCCATCGTCATCATCGACGCCGAGGCGGAGCATCTGACCGCCGATCAGGTGGCGGAGCGGATCGCGGAACTGTCGCCGCGGCTGGTGGCGATGGTGGTGTTCGGCCATCAGCCTTCGGCATCGACGCAGCAGATGGTCGGAGCCGGCATGACCTGCCGGGCGATCAAGGCCCGCAAGCCCGACCAGCCCATCATCATCGTCGGCGGTCATGTCGCCGCCCTGCCGGAGCGCACCCTGCGCGAGGAGGCGGTCGATTTCGCCTGCAACAGCGAAGGGCCGGTGACCGTCGCCCAGCTCCTCGACGCGTTGAGGGAGGAAGAGCCCTCCCTGGACTCGGTGGAGGGGCTGGTCTATCGCCAGGCAGACACGGATGCGATCCGCAGCAACCTCGCCCCGGCCCTGATCAAGGACCTCGACGGCGACCTGCACGGCGACGTGTGGGATCTGCTGCCGATGGGACAGTACCGGGCCCACAATTGGCAGTGTTTCGGCGATCTCGGATCGCGCCAGCCCTATGCCTCCATCTACACCTCGCTCGGCTGCCCCTACAAATGCAGCTTCTGCTGCATCAACGCGCCGTTCGGGTGAACCGTTACCGCATGCGTTCGCCCGATGCCGTCGTCACCGAGATCGACCGGCTCTATAGGGAATACGGCGTCAGGACCTACAAGTTCATCGACGAGATGTTCGTCCTGAACGAGCGCCATGTGCTGGCCATCTGCGACAAGCTGATCGAACTGGGCCACGACCTGAACATCTGGGCCTATGCCCGCATCGACACGGTCAAGCCGCACATGCTGGAAAAGCTCCGCAAGGCGGGGTTCCGCTGGCTGGCGCTGGGCATCGAGTCCGGCAGCGAGCATGTCCGCGACGGCGCGTCCAAATCCTTCAGCCAGGACGACATCCGCGCCGTGGTGCAGTCGATCCAGGCCGCCGGCATTCATGTCATCGGCAACTACATCTTCGGTCTGCCCGACGACGACCTGGACAGCATGCGGGCGACCCTGGAGTTGGCCAAGGAACTGAACTGCGAGTTCGGCAACTTCTATTCGGCCATGGCATATCCGGGCTCGCCGCTCTACTCCATGGCGCTGGAAAAGGGCTGGGCGCTGCCGGAGCAGTGGAGCGGCTATTCCCAGCACAGCCATGATTGCACCCCGCTGCCGACGGAAAAGATCACGGCGTCGGAGGTGCTGCGCTTCCGTGACCAGGCCTTTACCGAATATTTTACCAACAAGCGCTATCTGGACATGGTGGCCCAGCGCTTCGGCTGGGAAACGCGTGAACATATCGAGCAGATGACCAAGCATACCCTGCCTCGCGCACTGCTCGAAAATGCGACGGGTGTGGCCGCGGAATAAATGGCCGGGGAGTGGTCGGGCCGGACATTTCAAGCGGTTGCGACCGGGATGAACGATAAGGAACGCCGTCCGTGATCATCAGCCGCACACCATTCCGCATTTCACTTTTCGGCGGCGGCACCGACTATCCGACCTGGGTCCGGCGCCATGGCGGAGCCGTGTTCGGGCTTGCGATCGACAAGTACTGCTATCTCAACGTCCGCAGCCTGCCTCCCTTCTTCGAGCACAAGTACCGCATCGCCTACTCGCGCATCGAACTGGCGAAGAGCATCGGGGAGATCGAGCATCCGGCCGTCCGCGCCGTCTTTTCGGAGATGAAGGCGCACAGCGGGCTGGAGGTCCATCATGACGCCGACCTGCCTGCCCGCTCCGGGCTGGGCTCCAGTTCCTCCTTCACCGTCGGGCTGCTGAACGCGCTCTATGCCCAGCGGGGCGAGATGGCGAGCAAGCGGCAACTGGCCAGCGAAGCCATCCGGATCGAGCAGACGGTGATCGGCGAAAATGTCGGCTGCCAGGACCAGATCTGGGCCGCTTATGGCGGACTGAACCGGATCGATTTCCACACCGACGGTGGCTTCGCCGTCACTCCCCTGATCATCAACCCGGAGCGCCGGGAGGAGCTGCTGTCGTCGATGCTGCTGGTCTTCACCGGCCTGTCGCGCATCGCCTCGGAGGTCGCCGGGGAGAAGATCGAGAATCTGGACCGGCGCGAGCGGCAGTTGCAGGGTATCCGCGCCATGGTGGACGAGGGCGTGTCGCTCCTCAGCAACGAACGCGAGCCGACCTTCAGACTGGGAGAGCTGATGCATGAAGCCTGGCAGCTCAAGCGTCAGCTCGCGAATGGGGTCAGCAACCCGACCGTCGACGAGATTTATGCCGAGGCAAGAGCGGCCGGGGCCACTGGCGGCAAGCTGCTGGGGGCGGGCGGCGGCGGCTTCATGCTGTTCTTCGTCAAACCCGAGCTGCGCCGCCGCCTGATCGAACGGCTGAACCGGCTGATCACCGTGAAGTTCGGCATCGATTACGGCGGCAGCAAGATCATCGTCTACGAACCGATGTTCGAGGTCGGGGCGGACTGACCCCCCTCCCGAACAGCAACCATCCCGGATACCTGCTGCCTCATATCGGTCGATGCCTCCCATCCTCACCTCACGCCGCCTCGTCTATGCGAACAGCAAATGGCGGGTGTATGCCGACGACCTGCGCGGCGACGGCACCACCGTCGACGGCTATCTGGTGGTCGAACCGGTGCATGCCGGCCCCGGCATGGTCACGGGCATTGCCGTGCTGGGTGAAACGGACGGTCGCTTCGCCCTGCTGCACAACCATCGCCATCCGCTCGGACAGCGCAGTTGGGAGATGGTGAAGGGCTTCATCGACGAGGGTGAGAATCCGGCCGATGCCGCCCGGCGCGAACTGACCGAGGAAACCGGACTGGTTTGCCGGCCGGAGGACCTGATCCCGCTCGGCTCCTTCACGCCGGAGGGAGCGACCATGGCGGCACGGGGCCTGCTGTTCCTGGCCCGCCGCTGCCGGCCGGCCGACCCGGAGGATGTTCGCTGTCGGGACGGATCGGATGAAATCGAAATAGGTCTCGGCGCCACCACTCTGTTCGACCTGGAAACGGTGGAGCGGATGGCCGACAACTCCGAGATCGAGGATGCGGCGACTCTGATCGGGATCTACCGCGCCCTGGCCTGGCTGAAGCGGAAATGCAGAGAAACGACGCCGAACACCTCTTCGTAACGGGGAACTATACCGGGCTCATCGCACTCGGGCGCGACGATCTCTGGCAGCACCATGCTGCCCTCGGCCTGATCGGCCGTACCGACGAAGCCATCGACGGGCTTGGCCGTTTCGACGGGACCGCTCCGCGTTTCCACGAAGCCGCCACCCTGTGGATCGCCGGCGATGAAACCGGCGCCATCGCCCTGCTGGCACGGCTGGCCGCGTCGACGTCGCACGCGTCGTCCCCCTCTCCCCGGCAAGCCCCCTGGCAAGCCCATGCGCGCTCCCTGCTGGCCCTGCTGCGCAAACCGCAGATCAAGGTTCTGTCGCTGCTGCCGTCCCCCTCCGCCGGTCCGCATGTGCTGCTGGCCGGCGGGGGGCTGGACCCGAAATTCGCCCTGACCAACATCGGCCACGCAACGGGTGACCGGCCGAATTCCCCCTATGCCTCGGTGCACCGGCTGTGGCGGGGCGAGGCGCCGCCGGATTTCGTCCTGTGCGAAATGGTGGAATGGCACCAGATCCCGCCCGATCTGGACAGCCTGCCCTGCCCGCTCCTCGGCCAGACCGCCGACTACGACATGCACATCCAGGCGATGCTGCCCTGGCTCCGGCTGTTCGACGAGGTCCTGGTCACCGACCATACCGAGCATGCCGGGGTCCGGCCCCTGGTGGATGCGCCCGTCACCACCGTGCCCAAGAGCTTCGGCCACCCTGCCGGCCTGCCCCGGCTGCGGCGGCGGGACCGTGACGTCGACCTGTTCCTGTCCGGCACCCTGTTCGCAGCCTGGCATCCCGACAAGGCGGCGCTGATCCACCAGATTCTCGGGATCGAGGGGCTGCGGCTGGCCGGCTTCAACGGTTTCCTGGACAACGCGACCTATTACGACCTCCTGTCGCGCAGCAGACTGGCCGTCGCCTATTACCGGCGTCCCGGCGGCATGGTGACCCGCGGGATCGAGGCCGCCTGCATGGGCTGCGTCACGCTGGTGCAGGAAGGCAGCGTGCTGCCGCTCTATGCCGGCAGCGACCATGGGCTGGTCAGCTACCCGGCCACGCCCGACGGGCTGGCGCGAACCATCCGTCAGGTGCTCGACCGCTATGACGAGCATGAGGCCCGCGCCTGGCGCGCCGCGCCGCGCCTGCGCCAAGCCCTGGCCCCGGACGTCGTCGCATCGCACTACCTGCGGCTCTGCACGGTGCTGGCGGCCCGGCCGCGGCCGCTGCGGCGACCGGGCAGCGGGGTCGGCCTGCAGGAGCGGGTCCAGAAGCGCGTCGTCTTCTGGAAAGGGTGGCAGCCGGGCGGCGGCCGCACCGAGGCGGTCGAAGCGCTGGAGGCCGCCAACATCGCGCATTGGGAAGCCGTGCTGGGGGAAGCCGTGCCGGGGGAAGCCGTGCCGGGGGAAGCCGTGCCGGGGGAAGCCGTGCCGGGGGAAGCCGTGCTGGACCAACACGACCCCCGGCACGTCCCCCGGCACGGCCCCTGGAACGATCCCGCGGTGGGCCGGGCGGCGAACGACATGGCGCGCGAGATGCTGATCGGGCTGGGATGCCGCCTGATGGCGTCGAGCGAAGAGTCCGGGAGGGCTGGGGATCCGGTTCCCGCCGGCTCGGCCGCCGCAGCCTTGCGCACGCGGCTGTTCGCCTTTCAGGAACTGTGGATCGAACGTCGACCGCGCGACCTCGTGCCGCGCTTCAACGCATTGCGGGCGCGGCTGCATTTCGGTACGGCGCAGGATATCGCCGACGCGTTGCGGGCCATGAAGATCACCCTGGCGGCCAAGCCGGACGGCTGGGCGCTTGCCCCGGAGGACGATGTCCTCCCCTACGACCTGTTCGAGCGCTTCTTCAATTACCGAACCTATCTGGACCGGGTGGTCGAAGGGCTGTCGGAAAAGGCGCACCGGAAGCAGCACGGGGAGCCGCAATCCTCGGAACGGTTGCGGGGAGACCTGATCCGCCTGATACGCGCCTCGCTGCACCATTATCTTGCCCGCGCCGCCGGCGGTGGAGTGCCTGGGCTCGCCCATGCCCGCGAAGCCGTGCGCCTCGACCCGGACTTTCCGTTCTTCCAGCTGGATCTGGCGAAAAAGCTGACGGCCTTGACCGGGAAGGCGGAACGCAAGGAGGCCGTCGAACTGCTGACCCGGCTTGCCGGTTCCAGCATGGTCGCGGTCGAGGCGCGGGACATCCTGCTGCGCCTTCAGGCGGAAGGCGGAAGCCCGGCGACCGAAGATCCTGCCGTCAATGCCGCGCAAATCGAACGGACGCTGGTCGACACGGAGAATTACCGGGCCCGGCTGATCAGCCCCTATTTCCGAACCCAGCAGATCGCCCGCAACGGCTGGCGCGGCCCTTGGAGTCAGCGGATGACCACCGCGGGCACGCCGGCCTTATCCGTGGTTCTGGTGGACCGGGCGCAGCGGAACCACCGCATCCTGTTTGGGGAGCTTGAGCGCCAGACAGTGGACCGGGAGCGCTGCGAACGCATCCTGGTGGAGTTGTACGACGATGTGCCGGAAGGGGCGGCGCGCAAAGCGGATTTGGTGATCGCCTGCTGCCAGACCGACAGCGTGCCGCATCCCAACCGCGGGCTGAATGCCGGATTGCTTGCCGCTGCCGCCGACGTTACCGCGCTCATCTCCGGAGTACCGGCGGGCGGCGCCCCTTTAGGCGGCGACAGGGTGCCTCCCGACTTTCTGGCCCACGCGCTGGACCGGCTGTCTCGATCGGACGGGCCGGCGGAGGTCCTGCTGCACCGTTTCTCCGGAACGGGGGGCATCCTGGTCGGGCGGACGCCGGACCTGCTGACCTGGGGAGGGTTGGACGAGCACGAAGCCTTCCAGGGGAATGCCGACGGCATCGCCGATTTCGCCGCCCGGCTGCGCAGGAACGGCGTGGCGGTGCGGGAGTCGACCACGGCGGACCTGGCCACGGCGGATCTGCCGGAGACCGGCCCCGACCCTCTGCGCCTGCGTCTGTGGCCGGCACTTGCCGGACCGGACCGGCGGCAGCCCCTTCTGGGCAACCCGCTGGTCGTCCGGCGGGCCGACAGCCTCCGGATGGACAATGGCGGGCTGGAATTGTTGGAGCGCATGGAGCGCAGCATGGTGGTCGACGGCCACGGGAATGCCGGTCCGGTCCGGGTCCCGGTGGATGCAGTGCCCAGCTATATGCTCTACGGCCCGCACATCAGGCTTCCCGCCGGTGATTACCGCCTGGTGGTGACGGGGAAGGCCGAAGGGGTCCGCGCTGCCGACCAGCCCGTGCTGGGAATGGAGATCATCCAGAACGGCGACACCAAGCTGCTGTCCGGAGGCCTAGCCGCGGCGAGCCTTCCGGAGGGCGCAACCGTCGCCTTCCGGATTCCCACCCTCTCCTACCGTCCGGACGGCGGGTTGGAGTTCCGCATCGTCCATCTGGGCAACGCCACGGTGACCGTCGACAGCCTCTGCCTGCACCGTCTGAATGGCGGGGAGAGGTGACGGCACCCCACCGGCAGGGGCTTTCCCGGCAGGGGGCCGGCAGAGGCGATGGGAGCGCCCCCGTCCGTTGCCGTCAGCCGGTCACCATCAGCTTGGGGTTCTTCTTCCACTCTTCCATGATGACCTGCGCCTTGTGGCGGTCCTCGCTGGTCAACGCGGCCCCCAGTTCATGCGCTTTGGCCTCCAGCCCTTCGCGCTCGGGACCGGGCTGGGTGGAGGCGGCGGCCATGATGTACCAGACATAGGCCTGGATCGGGTTGTAGGCCTTGCTGTCGCGGGTGGCGTAGAGGGCGCCCAGGTTGGTCATGGCGCCGCTGTGACCCTGCGCCGCGGCCTTGCGGAGCCAGTCCACGCCTTCGACCAGTTCGGGCCGACCACCCCAGCCATGGGCCAGCAGCAGGCCGAGATTGACCTGAGCGCCGACATTGCCCTGCATCGCCGCCTTCCGGTACCAGACCGCGGCTTCGGCATGGTCGGGGGAACCGGTAAGACCGTTGGAGTGGATCAGGCCCAGGTTGAACTGGGCGTTGACGTTGCCCTGCTCCGCCGACAGGCGGCACCATTTCAGGGTTTCGCGGTAATCCTTGGGCACCCCGTGGCCGCGGGCATAGAGCAGGCCGAGATTGACCTGCGCCACCGGATGGCCCTGCTCGGCCGCCTGACGGTAGAAGGCAGCCGCGCGGGCCGGATCGGCCTCCACCCCGGTGCCATGCTCGTAGACGATGGCGAGCGCCAGCTGGGAGTTGACGAAGCCCTGGGCGGCGGCGCGCTCGTACCAGGCGATCGCCTGTTCGATATCGCGCTCCACTCCCTGGCCGTTGGCATAGAGGGAGGCGAGCGCATGCTGGGCCACGGCATAGCCCTGCTCGGCCGACTTCCTGTACCACTCGGCGGCAATGGCATGGTCCTGGGGCACCCCCTGCCCGAAGGCGTGGAGCAGGCCGATATGGTGCTGCGCCTCGGCATGGCCGGCCTCGGCGGCCAGCCTGTACCAGTGCAGGGCCTGGGAAATGTCCGGCCCGATGCCCAGCCCGTTGGGATAGAGCAGGGCCAGGTTGGCTTCCGCCGCCGCCGGGTTGGACTTGGCTACGGTCTTGTACCAGCGCACCGGCAACGCGCTCTCCTGCGCCGCGCCCTCGCCGTTGGCGTAGCACAGGGCGAGCGAGAACCGCGCTTCCGTATGCCCCTGCTCGGCCGCCTTGCGGAACCAGTGGGCGGCATCGCCGAAATCGCGCACCACCCCCTGGCCGCGGGCATAGAGCTGGCCCATGCGGTATTGCGCCTCGGCATGGCCGCGTTCGGCCAGCGGCAGCCAGTCGGCGACCGTGGCGGCATAATCTTCGGCCTCAAAAGCAGCGAGACCGCGCTGGAAATCGGGCTTGCGGGAACCGGTGGATTTGCTTCGCTTCAGCAGCTTGCCGAACAAGATCAGGGCTCCCGCAGGCTTTCGTCGACCCCGCGCAGAATGGGTCGCAGGAAATAGGTGATGATCCGGCGCTCGCCGACCTTGATGTCGGCCGACAGCGGCATGCCCGGAATCAGGCGGAAGTTGGATGGCACGTTGTCAAGGGTCGTCGTCAGCAGCTTGATCCGCGCCCGGTAGTAGAGCGACTTGGTCGGATCGTCCTTGCTGGAGAAGGAGTCCTCGCTGATCGTCACCACCTCGCCGTCGAGCGCGCCGTGCTGCATGTAGGGATAAGCCTCCAGCTTCACGCGTACCTTGTCGCCGACCTGGACGAAGGCGAGATCGCGGGCGTCGATGCTGGCCTCCACCTCCAGGGCGGAACCGACCGGCACCAGGGTGAAGAGCGCCTCCGCCTCCTTGGCGATGGAACCGACGGCGGCCTTGGGCGACACCTCCAGCACGATGGCGTCGGTCGGGGCGTCGAGCTGCACCATCGACTGGCGCTTGCGCGCCTTGGTCAGTTGCTCGCGCATCGCTTCGCGCTCGTTGCGCTGAGTGGTCAGCTCCTCGATGATCTTGCCGTTCCACTGCTGGATGAAGACGTCGCGCTCGGCCAGCAGGGCCTGCAGGTCGTGGCGGTTGCCCTGCAGCTCGTTCTGGTTCAGGACCAGATTGCGCTCGATGTCGATGCGGTCGCTGGTGGCCTGCAGCAGGTTCAGCTTGCTGCCGACCTGGGTGGCCAGCAGCGAGGAGCGCATGTTCTCGATCTCGCGCACCACCTTCAGCCGTTCGTTCAGGTGCACGCGGTCCATCTCGTACTTGGTGACGTTGGACTGCAGGCGCGCAAGCTTCTCCTCGTAGTTCTGCATCTGCGACTGGTACTGCGCCTGACGCTCGCGCCACAGCGCCTCCTGCAGCTTGCCGAAGCCGTAGCGATCGGCGGACGGAACATAGGTCTTGCCGTCATGCTCGGCCTCCAGCCGGGCGATCAGCGCATCGGCGTTGGCGAGGCGGGATTCCAGCTGCAGGACATCGGCCTGGGTGAAGGTCGGATCCAGCGTCGCCAGCACCTCGCCCTTGCGGACCACGTCGCCTTCGTGCACCAGCACCTTCTTGATCGTCGCCATTTCCAGCGGCTGGACCATGATGTTGGATTCGACCGAGATGATCTTGCCCTGGGCGACGACGATCTTGTCCAGGTAGGACAGCGTCGCCCAGGTGATAAGGCCGATCACGAACAGCGCCAGCAGATGCAGCGTGAAACGCGCTAGGAAGGGATCGGGGGCGTTCTGGATCGCCTCCGTATCCTTCTGGAAGGCGCCGATCGCCGCTTTCCCGCGCGCCTTGGCGCGCTTGTCGAGCGGCGGGGCCGGTACGCGCGCTGCAGCGTCGTTGGCAGGAATGCGCGCCGTCTCGATTTTCGCAAGCTTCTGTGCGGTCAAGGGACGCGCTCCTAGATGTGCCGGTTCTGCTGGTGCCAGAGATGCTGGTAGATGGCGCAGCGTTCCAGCAGCTCGTCATGCTTGCCGCTGTCCACCACCTTGCCGCGGTCCATCACCAGGATGCTATCCGACGGCACCAGCGAGGACAGACGGTGCGAAATGATGATCACGGTGCGGCCGCGGGCGATGTTCATCAGGTTGGCCTGGACGATGGCCTCGCTCTCGGCGTCGAGCGCGCTGGTCGCCTCGTCCAGGATCAGAATCTTTGGGTTGGTCAGCAGAGCGCGGGCGATGGCCAGACGCTGCCGTTGGCCGCCGGACAGGTTGGAGGAGCCTTCCTCCAGCATGGTGTCCAGGCCCTTGGGCAGCCGCTCGACGAACTCGTCGGCGCCGGCCAGCTGGATGACCTTCAGGATTTCGTCGGTCGTGGCCCCCGGCTTGGCGGCGGAGACATTCTCGCGGATGGTGCCGGTGAACAGGAAATTGTCCTGCAGCACCACGCCGATCGACGCGCGCAGATGGTCCAGGTCGTATTCGCGCAGGTCACGGCCGTCGATGCGGATCAGCCCTTCCTGCGCACGGTGCAGCCCCTGCAGCAGGCGGGTCAGCGTCGTCTTGCCCGAGCCGCTGCGGCCCATGACGCCAAGGATGATGCCTTCGGCCGCGGTAAAGGAGACGCCGTCGAGCGCCGGCGGGGCGGTGGGAGCATAGCGGAAGCGAACCTCCTGGAACTCCACCGTGCCGCGCAGCGGCGTACGCAGGCCGCGGCCAGTGCGGCCCTCCTCCGGTGGATGGTTCATGATCGTGCCGAGCATCTGGATCGAGATCGACACCTCCTGGAACTGCTGCACCAGCTGGGCCATCTGCAGCAGAGGCTGGGTGACGCGGCCGGCCAGGATGTAGAAGGCGATCAGGACGCCCATCATCAGTTCGCCGTTCAGCGCCAGATAGGTGCCCAAGCCCAGCAGGCAGGCCATCATCAGCTGGTTCAGCGGCTGGGCGATGGTCTGGCCGATGATCATGACGCGGCCCACGTCGAAACGCTGCTCGGCGGCGCGGGCGACGCGGTGGTCCCACTCCAGCTTCTGGCGGGAATCGAGCGCCAGCGACTTCACCGTCCGCATGCCGTGAATGTTTTCGATCAGGAACGACTGCTGGCGCACCTCGGCTTGGTAAAGCTCCTTCAGCCGCCCTTTGATCAGCGGAATCATGATGCCGATGTTGATCGCCATCAGCACCGAGAAGCCAAGGACCAGAAAGGTCAGCGGCACGCTGTACATGAACATAAGCGGCAGGAAGACGACCAGCGAGACCGTGTCCAGCATCGTCATGAAGAGCTGGCCGGTCAGGAAGTTGCGGATGCGCTCCGCTTGCTGGGCGTTCTTAACGATCTCGCCCGAAGAGACCCGCTCGAAATAATGCATCGGCAAGCCGATGAGCTTGTTGAAGACCTGAACGTTCATCTTCGCGTCGATCTTTTTCGTCGCGTAGAGCATCAGGTACTGGCGCAGGTAGGCAAAGGCCGCCTCGAAGAGGATGACGCCGACCATGCCGATCATCAGCACGCTGAGCGTGCCCATGCTGCGGTGGACCAGCACGCGGTCGATCACCAGCTGGAAGAAGATCGGCATGGCGAGCGCGAACAGGCTCATCAGAATCGCCGCGATGCCGATGTCGCGGAAGATGCGCTTGTGGCGCAGGATCTCCACCAGGAACCACTTCAGGCCGAAGGGCTGCTCGCTGTCGGTCAGGCCGTAGTCGCGCTTCAGCAGCACGATTTCGCCGGCCCAAGCTTGGCTCAGCCGGATGCGGTCAACCGGCAGGATCAGTTCCTGCCCGGCCAGCGGATCCTGCAGGATGGCGACCTCGGTATCGCCCTGCTTGCCGAAGCCGACGACGACCATCGAGTTGCCGTTGCGCAGGCGCAGGATGGCGGGGAAGGCGTCCTGGAGCTTGCCCAGATCTTCCCAGTCCAGCGTCGTCGCCTCGGCCTTCAGGCCGATCGACTTGGCGACGCGCAGGAGGCGGGCCGTATCCAGCTCCTCGTTCCCAATGACGTTGCTGTGCTGAAGCCGCTCCGCCGAAACGTCGAGACCACGCTGGCGCGCGACGACGGCCAGGGAATGCAGCCCGGTGTGGGCGCAGGGGACTTCCGCAGCGAGTGTCATAGGAACCGCCGTAAATGATAGGAATTGCGTCGCGAAAGCAAGGTCTTCATACCGTTCGGTCACCCGGTCTCGATCGACCATGCGCTCCTTAGGCCCGGAGGCGCGACGATGCGCGGTTCGCGTCCGCCACTTGCGGACGATGAATGTCCACGCGATTCCGCTGGAATAGCAGAAGACGCCCAACAGCGGCAAGCCATCTGTCCCAGGGAGCATCCCCCGTCCATCATATGTCCCCAGTCCATGTGTCTGTTTCGGCACATCCGGGCGCAGGCCCGGCGACGGATGAGATGCTGCTTGCGAACACTGTACGGTCATTGCTATCGACCGGCAGGACGGTTCTTTGCCGACAGAGACTTAACACCAGGCGGTCAGCCCGATGAAAAAGCCTTCACGCAAGCAGGCCAAGGCCAGGCGCCCAGCCTCTCCGGCCCCGGCCCTCTCCCCGCGCGGCACGGTGCCGGCGGCTGGAGCGGAGGCGGCGGACGCCGGCTTCGCCCGCGCGCTGACCCTGCACCGGGCAGGACGGACGGCGGAGGCCGAGGCCGGCTACCGCGCCGTGCTGACCGCCGACCCGGACCATGCCAACGCCAACAACAACCTCGCCGTTATCCTGCGCGCCCGCGGCGACTGGAACGAGGCCATCGACTGTTACCGCCGGGCGATCGCCCGCAACGCCACCGATCCCTTCGTCCACAGCAACCACGGCTGCCTGCTGCTCGACCTGGGACGGGCGGCGGAGGCGGAGGAGTCGCTGCGCACCGCCATCCGGCTGAAGCCCGACTATGCGGAGGCCCATTTCAACCTCGCCAACATCCTGCGCAGCCGCGGCGACCGCGAGGCGGCCAAAGCCTCCTACGGCGAGGCGCTGCGCCTGAAGCCGGACATGGCGGCGGCGCTGTGCAACCTGGGCGACCTGCACAAGGGGGCGGTCGAACTGGCCCGCGCCGTGGAATGCTTTGTCGCCGCGCTGAAGGCCGAGCCGAAGTCGGCCGAAGCCTGGAACAATCTGGGCGAGACGCTGAAGGAGATGGGCCGCATCGATGAGGCGATCGGCGTCTTCCAGAAGGGGCTGGAGGCGCATCCGACCCATGCGCTGATGCATTCCAACCTGCTGCTGGCCCTGCACTACACCCCCGCCGTCCCGCCCGAGACCATCTTCAAGGCCCATGCGGTATGGGCGCAGCGCCATGCCGACCCGCTGCTGCCCGCCGGCAAGCGCCACGCCAACCCGCGCGACCCCGAACGCCGCCTGCGCGTCGGCTATGTCTCGCCCGACTTCTGCGCCCATTCGGTCGCCTTCTTCGCCGAGCCGCTGATCCGCGAGCATGACCGCGAGCGTTTCGAGGTATTCTGCTATCACGCGGCGACGCGCTCCGACATGGTCACCGCACGGCTGAAGGGACTGGCCGACGGCTGGCGCTCACTGGTCGGGGTGGAGGATGCGCAGGCCGCCGCCCTGATCGAGCAGGACGGCATCGACATCCTGGTCGATCTGACCGGCCACACCGCCAACAACCGCCTGACCCTGTTCGCCCGCAAGCCGGCTCCTGTCCAGGCGACATGGCTGGGCTATCCCGACACCACCGGCATGCGGGCCATCGACTGGCGCTTCAGCGACGCCATCGCCGAACCGCCGGGCGAGGCCGACCGGCTGAGCGCCGAGCGCATCGTCCGGCTGCCGCACGGCTTCCACAGCTACCGCCCGCCGGTGGACGTCGCCCCGCCGGCCGAGCCGCCGTTCCGCACCAACGGCCATGTCACCTTCGGCTCCTTCAACAACACCTCCAAGGTGACCGGGGAGGTGGTGCGGGTCTGGGCGGAGATCCTGAAGCGGGTTCCGAACTCCCGCCTGATCGTCAAGAGCGCCCAAATGGGCGACGAGGAGACGCGCCGGCGCTATCTGAACACCTTCGTCAAATTCGGGATCGATGCCGCCCGGATTGAGCTGCTGGCCCGCATCGACGCCGCGGACGGGCATCTGCGCGCCTACGACCGCCTCGACATCGGGCTGGATCCCTTCCCCTACAACGGCACCACCACCACCTGCGAAGCGCTATGGATGGGCGTGCCGGTGGTAACGGTGGCCGGCGTCAACCATGTCGCCCGGGTCGGCGCCAGCCTGCTGACCCATTGCGGGTTGAGCGAACTGGTGGCATCCGACGAGGCGGGCTACATCGCCGCCGCGGTGGCGCTTGCCGGCGATCTGGAGCGGATGACGACGCTGCGCCGGACGATGCGCGACCGGCTGAACGCCGCCCCGCTGACCGACTACGAGGGCTTCGCCCGCTCGGTCGAGGCGGCCTACCGCGCCATGTGGCGCGACTGGGTGGCCGGCGCTTCCCAGGCGTGAGATGATTCACCCGAAACCACCGGTCCGGCAGCCGGTGCAGAAACAGTCGGTCCTACAGGAAAGCCGCCATGTCAGTGATCACCATCAACCTGGAGCTTCCTGACAGGAAGTTGCAGGTCAAGCTCGACCTCGACGAGCAATACAAAAACGAAAAAACCATCGCGTCCTTCATTCGCAGCGGCCGCTATTACGAGCCGGACGTCTCGCTGACCCTGATCCGTCTGGTCCGCGACGGCGACAGCGTCGTGGACGTGGGCGCGAATGCCGGCTTCTTCTCGGTTCTTCTGGGCGCCCTCACCGGGGCGGCCGGGCGGGTCCTCAGCATCGAGCCGGGAGCCCACAACCTGTCACGGTTGAAGAACAACCTTGCCCTGAACGGCTTCAGCCATGTGACCGTTTCGGACCGCCCGGTCACCGACAAGGAGGGCGAGGTCAGCTTCTTCATCAACAGCGACGACAGCGGCGGCAATGCCCTGTGGGATCCCGGCCAGTTCCCCGGCAACCAGAAGACTTCGGAAAATCCGATCGCCCATACGCTGTCGGCCACCACCCTGGAGCAGGCGGTCGCCGCAGCCGGTCTCCCCGTGCCGAGGCTGATCAAGATCGACACCGAGGGAGCCGAGCAGCGGATCCTGGAGGGCGCCGGCTCCCTGATCAGGAACCACAAGGTGCCTTACGTCGTCGCGGAACTGCACGAATTCGGGCTGAGCAAGATGGGATGCTCGCAGGCCAGCCTGCGGTCCCTGATGGAAGGACACGGCTATTCGACCTTCCTGCTCTATCCGGACGGATCGCTTCCCAAGCTGATCCCCCCGGGCACCCGGCTCCAGTCGGACTATTTCCTCAATCTGCTGTTCAGCACCCAGCAGGATGTGGCCGCCGGCTGGCCCGTCGAACCCTATGTGCCGCAGTTGTAACGCCGACACCGTCTGCGGCAGCTCTTGCGGGGGTCAGAGGCCCCGCAAGGTGCCGCGGCCGACATTCTCCAGGAACCAGCGGTAGGTGATGGCGAAGCCCTCGCGCAGCGGCGTCGGGGCGGTCCACCCCATCTCCGCCATCCGGCTGACCTCCATCAGCTTGCGCGGGCTGCCGTCCGGCTTGGAGGTGTCGAAGCGGAACTCGCCCTCATAGCCGACGACGTCGCGGATCAGTTCCGCCAGTTCCCGGATCGACACCTCGGTCCCGGTGCCGACATTGACGTGCGGCTCACCCGAATAATGCCGGGCCAGGAAGACCAGACCGTCGGCCAGATCGTCGGCGAACAGGAACTCGCGCTTGGGCGACCCGGTGCCCCACAGCTCGACGAAGGGCTGCCCCTCCACCTTGGCGCGGTGGATCTTGGCCAGCAGGGCGGCGGCGACATGGCCCCCCTGCAGGTCGAAATTGTCGTTCAGACCATAAAGGTTGGTCGGCATAGCCGAGATGAAGTCGCAGCCATACTGGCGCCGGTAGGCCTGGCACAGCTTGATGCCGGCGATCTTGGCGATGGCGTACCACTCGTTGGTCGGCTCCAGCGGGCCGGTCAACAGGGCATCCTCGCGCATCGGCTGCTCGGCCAGACGGGGATAGATGCAGGACGAGCCCAGGAAGACCAGCTTCTTCACGCCGACGCGGTAGGCGCCGTGGATGATGTTGGTCTCGATCGCCAGGTTGTCGTAAAGGAACTCGGCCGGACGGGTGGAATTGGCGAGGATGCCGCCAACGGTGGCCGCGGCGACGAAGACCGCATCCGGCTTCGCTTCGGCCATCCAGTCCTCGACCTCGGCCTGGCGGCGCAGGTCGACGCGGTCACGGCCGACGGTGATCAGCTCGCACGGCTCGCGTTCCAGCCGACGGACGATGGCCGCACCCGCCATGCCGCGATGACCGGCCACCCAGACCCGTTTGCCCTCCAGGGAGAAAAGCGCTTCCGTCCGCACCGTCGCACCATGCCGATATGAAAAGCCGTCGCTGTCGTAGCATCCGGACGGCGGGGAATCCAGCCCGCTTCCGCTCGACCTCGGCCCGCCCGACTTGACAAGCGCGGTACCGCCGCGGGATCGTCCGCCCGCTCCGGGCAAGGCGCCCCACAGCAGCGCCACGGCCGCAAAGGCAGGCCGCCAGAACAGGGTTTTCCATCATGATTCCGAACTTGGCTTTCACCTGGCAGCTCACTGAGGTCCACGGCTGGGGACTGGTGGGTGTCCACACCGCCCTGTACCTCGCCGACATGGGCCGGCCGCCGCTGCTGCTCGAAAAGCCGCTGATGGGAACCCTGCGTCCGGAAAACCGCGCCAAGCTGCAATCGCTGGAGGCGCCTTATCAGCAGGTCGCCGCCATGGCCGACAACGCCAAGGGGCACATGCTGCTGGTGAAGGAGTTCGACGTCCTGCATGCGCTGGGCAACGGCTTCAACGCCGGCGGCCCGTCAGCGCGCTTCCGCGGCCGGCGCAACGTCGGCGTCATCGCCTATGAGGACACCCGCTTCACGCCCGAGGTGATGGCCCGCGCCCGCCAGTACGACCGCATCGTCGTGCATTCCACCTACAACAGGCAGCTTCTGGAGATCTGGGGCTTCGACAATGTCGGCCTCGCCTTCCAGGGCATCGACCCGACCGAGATGGTGGAGGCGGAGCCGAGCGGCCGGTTCGGCGACCGCTTCGTCGTCTTCTCGGGCGGCAAGCTGGAGTTCCGCAAGGGACAGGACATCGTGCTGGCCGCCTTCCTGCGCTTCCGTCAGCGCCACCCGGAGGCGCTGCTGGTCACCGCCTGGCAGAACGCCTGGCCGGAGGTCGGCATGACCATGGCGGAATCGCCGCTGGTGCCGAAGCCGCCGCGCATCCTGCCCAACAACATGGTCGACGTGAAGACCTGGGCGCTGGAGAACGGCGCCGACGAGGAGGGATTCCTCGACCTGGGCTTCCTCGGCCGCCACCAGATCGCCGGTCTGCTGGCCGACTGCCACGCCGCCGTTTTCCCCAACCGCTGCGAAGGGGCGACCAACCTCGTCGCCATGGAGGCGATGGCCTGCGGCGTCCCGGTGGTGCTGTCCAACAACACCGGCCACCGCGACCTGCTGAAGAGCCGGACCCAGGGCGACGATTTGTGCCTGACGCTGGACCGGCAGGTTCCGGTCGCCGACCGCGACGGCAGCCGTTTCGGCTGGGGCGAGTCCTCCGTCGACGAACTGGTGGAGGCGCTGGAGCGCATCCATGCCGACCGCGCCGCCGCCAAGGCCCGCGCCGACCGCGCCAAGGCCTTCATCCGCACCGAACGCAGCTGGCGCGCCTTCGCTGAGGCGTTCGTCGACGCCACGCAGTGATTTTCGGGGCAATAATTTCAGGAAGGATCAGCGCCCCACCCCGTCGAGGGCGTCCAGCAGCCGGTGCGCCGCGGCGTCCCAGGTGAAGCTCTCCCTCAGGTGACGGGCGGCGTCGCGGCGCTCACCGTCGGGGTCGCGGATGACGCGGGACAGGATGTCGGCCGCGGCGTCCTCGTCCGGATGCCACCAGTCCAGCCCATGGAAGGGCGGGTAATAGGCCTCGCTGTAGGGCATCCGCGCCGGGCCGGTGGTGCAGGGGATCAGGTGGGCGACCTCGTCGTTCAGATAGGCGGTGTAGGCGCTGTGCCGGGGCGCGATCAGGCCGGCGCCCAGGCAGCCGGCCCGGGTGATCGGCAGGTCCCAGCCCTCGCCATGCGACAGGCTGAAGTAATGGGTCGCCATGGCGTAGAGGGCGGCGATGCCCTGTTCGTCGAAGCGGTCGGTCAGCAGCGCGATCGGGGCGGCCTCGTCCAGCCGGCGGCCGGTGGCGCGCATGCCCTGCTCGACCAGCCGGCGGACCTCGCCGACCAGCGACGCCCCGCCCTTCCCCACCTTCAGGATCAGGATCGCGTCGTCATCGGCGCGGGTGGCGCGCAGCCAGACCCGCAACAGCCCGTCCAGGTTCTTGCGCGCGACGAAGTCGGAGATGTTGAGGACGCGCACCCGGTAGTCCATGACCGCCCGTCCGCGCGGCCCCATGAGGGCCATCGGCCGGGCGGCGGCGTCCGCCGGGTTGGGAGCGATGCCGGGCGGGCAGACGCGGATGCGGTCCTCCGGATGGCCGGCGGCGATCCAGGCCAGCCGCGAGGACTCGGTCGGGACGACCACCAGATCATGCGCCCGGTTGCAGGCGGCCCAGCCGTCGGGGATCCGGGGCCCCTCGAACATGGTGTAGTTGACGGTCGGCACGCCGGGGATCGGCTCGACCAGCGGCGGGGTCAGCATGCTGAGCGCCAGTCTGGGTCGCATCGGGTCGTCCAGCCGGCGCGCCGCCGCCTGCAGGATCGGATCGGCAAAGGCGGGGCGCCAGCTCTCCTCGCCCTTCAGCCCGGCCAGCCGCAGGGTCTGCCCGCGCTCCATCAGGCTGCGCACGAAATGCTGGGCGAAATCGCCGTAGCCGGACAGCACCGAGAAGGGTGCACGCACCAGCATCCCGTCCGGGACTTGCGGCCGGCACCCCTCGTCGGCGATGCGGCGGTAGAGACGGGCACGGCCCAGGATTTCGGCCGCGCCGCCGGCCAGGGGAGCGGCATCCGGCCCCACCTCAGCCGATGCCTCCGACAGCACCTCCTCCGCCAGATCGGGACGGCCGAGCGACAGCCACGCTCCGGCCAGATGGCTGCGGGCGTCGCCATGGTCGGGATTCCGCGCCAGCACGCCGGACAGGATGTCGACCGCTTCGTCATAGGCGCCGTTCGACATCAGCGACACCGACAGCAGCACCCGGCGGTTGGGATCCTCGGGCGCCAGCCCGACGGCGTGGCGGAGATGGCGGGTGGCGCCCACATGGTCGCCCAGCCCGTGCAGCAGGCTGCCCAGGCGCTCATGCGCCTCCATCTGGTCGGGGATCAGCGCCGCGACGATGCGGAACTGGGCGGCGGCCTTGATCCCGGCGCCTTTCGCCTGCCAAACGACCGCCAGATTGATGCGGGCCTGCACGAAGAGGGGGTCGAGCGCGACCAGCCGCGCCAGCCGCTCCTCCGCCTCGTCCAGGCGGCCAAGCTCGTACAGGATGGCGCCGGCGAGGTTGAGCGCCCCGGACTCTTCGGGGTTCCCGCGCAACGCCTGCTCGGCCAGGGCCAGGGCTTCGTCGCGGCGGCCGGCCCGGTACTGCTCGATGGCGCGCGCGGTGTCTTGTCCCATGTCGTGATCTTGACCGAAAGGTTGGCAATGCAAGCGCCCCGCCCTGCTCTACGAACGCGTGGGGCAATACAGAGGGCAGGTGTCCCGAACAGCTTTTCCGAACCCCATCCATGCAATGGGGGATCCGGGAAATCTGAAAACCATGCGACCCGCAGCAGCGTCCTCCTGATCAGCCTGCGGCCCGATCGGGAAAACTGCTTGGGCGAAACCTCATGGCCGAGACAGACACTTTGCCTGTCTGGTCCCGGCGCATCATCCGCGCGGATAGCACAGGCCAATTTGACAGGTCAATCGCTACGACAGGCCGTCGATATTGCAATCCTTCAAAGCCATCCCATCGTTTGAAAAATTCACGATCAGTCGAGCAGTGTATCAGGTGGGGGATACCTTCACGGGGAACAGCGTTGCTTCTTCCCCTGGAAAGTCAAAGGCGGAAAGCTTATGAAGCGCGTCAGCCGGCGATCTACGACACTTGCCCGCAGGACGATGCACGCGTTACCCCGATGAACGTCACCGCTCCATGCGCTTCCAAAAGGATCTTTTAATCATGAAGCTTTTCATCCTTGATCCTTATCAGACGAATGCGAGCGATTCTTTTACAGAGACAAAAGGAATGGGGGGAATCGCTTCATCGCTGATATATTTTTCTGATTGCCTTGCCAAAGAAGGTCATCAAGTGACCCTTTCCATTCTTAGCGAATCCGGATCGCGCAAGAGTGGTGTCCAGATAATGAACTGCATCAATCTAACCGTCTCGGATATTTCCGGGTCAGATGCGATCATCATCAATAATAATGCGAACAATGCGACAAAGATAAAGAAGCTTTTCCCTTCAACTCCGGTTTTTCTATGGGTTCATATCCACCATGACGTGATGTTTCAGGATCTGGGTATTTTTGCTCATTACCTGGACACTGAGCATGCGCGCTCTCCCGATGGAATTGTTTTCGTCAGCGAGTCGCAAAGGCGGGTCTTCCTGGAAAAGTTCAAGGACACCATTGCCGCTGAGCGGTGCCATGTGATCCGCAACGCCTGCAACCCCTTCATCCTCCGGCCGCAAGACGACGAGGCCGGACTGTTCGATCGGAAGCGGGCGGCGCTGGAGGTGGCCTATGTCTCGGCGCCGCCGCGCGGGCTGGAAACCCTGCTGAAACTGTGGCCGGAGATCATGGCCGAATGCCCGACCGCAAAGCTGACCATCTACTCCGGCCAGTCGATCTACGGCATCACGGAGGCGAACGAACACTACAACAGCCTGCTCAGCAACCTGAACGTGGAGGGCGCCGAATATCGCGGCCCTCTCTCCCATGCCCGCCTTTCAGAGCAGTTGCTGAACACCGCCATCGTCGCCTACCCCACCGCTATCGAGGAAACCTCAGGCATTGCGCCGCTTGAAGCACTTGCCGCCGGCTGCAGTCTGGTCTGCACGGATCGTGGAGCACTTCCGGAAAGCACGGCCGGCTTCGCCACCATGGTTCCCTACGGTAACGGCGGCGACAGCTTCGAAGAGGCCTTCAAGGCCGCTCTGATCACGAAGCTCAAGCAATGGCGTGATGGCGATGGTACGGATCTGGCTGCTTCACTCCGCCTTCAGCGGCAGGCATTCACAGCCAACTACCGCTGGGAGAACCGGGTCCTCGAATGGAAATCGCTGATCGCCCTCCATCGAACCGGACGCTGACCAGAGGAGATTTGCAGAGTACCCCCCAGGCCTGCACGGCCATCAGGCCGAGCGCTTCCGCGCCGCGAAGATGATCGGCGTTTCCCAGTGCAGGCGCCGCGCCAGCCAGATCGCCGGTTCCAGCAGGCCGGAGCGGTGGACGAAGGTGACGATGCGCTTGGCGACCGACAGCGCCGCCCAGTCGCCGAAGCCCAGCGTGCGCAGGCGCTGCTCGAACACGCCCCAGCCCCAGTCGAGCACCTCCAGCCGGCCGGGATGGCGGCCGAGCCAGCGGTCGAACCAGGGGCGGTCGATCAGGTTGAGGGTGTCGACATAGGCCGGGTCGCGCCCGAACAGCCGGACATAGAGCTTCGCCAGCCCGGCCGGCATCCGCGGCAGCCACAGGATGCCGTAATGCCCCTCCCACCAGGAGCCGTAATTGGGCACGACGATCAGCAGCAGCCCGCCCGGCTTCAGCACGCGCAACGCCTCGTCCAGCACCGCCGCCGGGTCGCCGACATGCTCCAGCACGTTGGAGGAATAGACGATGTCGAAGCTGGCGTCCGGGAACGGGATCGCCTCGCCGGTGGCGTCGCGCACCGCGTCGGCCGGCAGTCCGTAATGGTCGATCAGCCGGCGGCAGACGTCGAGCGTGGAGCTGTATTCGCCCATGCTGGGCTCGATGCCGTGGATGTCCAGCCCATGGGCCGTGCGTCCGCGCACCACGGTCATGCCGCAGCCGGACCCGACCTCCAGGATACGGGCGGCGTCGGCATCGACGCCGGCGGCCGCGGCGGTTCGCCGCAGCTCCGCCACCTGCTCGTCGGCGCGCGCCTCCGACAGCATGTCGCGCACGACGTCCTCCACCGGCACGCGGGTGACGCCGCCGATGAAGCCGCTATCGATGTAGCCGCGGGACAGCAGCCGGCCCAGTTCCTTCCAGTCGGGAGGAGCCGTCCCGTCCTGCCGGCCCGCCGCCGCCTCAGGCATTCTTCGTCGCCCGGATCACGAAGATGGTGGCGCTCTTCATCCGGCCCAGCCGGTCCTGGATGCACTCGGCCTTGAAGCCGTTGCGCTCGAACAGCGCGACGATCTCCTCGATCGAATAGAAGGTCTTGTAGGGCGGATAGTACCAGTCCTCGACCTGGGCCTGGATCGACACGTTGTCGGCGCGGCGGTTGATCTCCTGCCCCTTGAGGACGCAGGCGACCTTGGTCAGCCCGGTGAAGAAGCCGCCGACCAGCTTGCGCCGGGCCGGCGTGTCCATGTAGGCGCGGCAGAAATGACGCACGCCCTCATGCACCGGCGACAGCCAGGTCTTCAGGTAGAGGCCGAGATAGACGGTGCCGCCCGGCTTGGTGACGGCCATCAGGTTGCGCATCACCTTCATCGGGTCGGGCGCCATCATCGCCACGCCCCAGCACCAGACCAGATCGAACGGGCCGAGGTTCGTGTCCAGTTCCTGCAGGTCCTGGTGGTGGAACTCGATGTTGTCGCGGCCGAAGCGCTGGGCCTGCTGGCGCGCGGTGGCGAGGCTGTCCGACGACACGTCGACCGACACCACCTGCTCCGCCATCTCCGACAGGATGACCGAGCAGATGCCGTGGCCGCAGCCGGCATCGAGCGCACGGCCGATCTGCCGCTCGGTCAGCGTCTCCAGCATGTACTTCTTGGTCTCGTCGTAGATCGGGACGAAACGGGGCCAGAAGTCGTCGTAGAATTCCTTGGTCGCGAGATCCATGGGGCTGCCCTCCCGCCCTTTCGAGGGCGTCCTTATGGTCGTGATGGTGGTGGTCTTTAAGGGGTCTTGGACGACGCCGTCCAGGGGGAATAGGGCCTGATCCGCTGCGCCGCCGCATCCGGCTCGACGAACAGGCCGGCGTTGCGGTTCAGCAACGCCGCCAGCTGGCTGTAGCCGCTCTGGGCGCTGACGCCCAGCACGTCGGCGTTCATCAGCACGTGGAAGTCCTGCAGGAACTCCAGCCCCGTCCACGGCTGCACCGCCCCGTCCTTCACCAAATGGTTCAGCGAGACCGGTGCGAACTCCGCGAAGTCGGCGATGGTGGCCGGGTCGTCGGTGGCGATGTAGAGCACCGGCCGGTCCAGCGTCGGCCACAGCGCCTTCAGCCAGTCGACGTACCAGGAGGTTTCGGTGATGGTGTAGCGGAACCAGACGAAGTCGCCGCGGCGGATGTGAAGCGCCACCACCGTGTTGCCGCGGGCCTTCAGCGCCTGCACCACCGGATCGACATGGGGCAGCCATTCCGGCCGCGGCCGCAGCCAGGACTGCACCCGCTCGCGCCATTCCTCGCGATGCTCGAACAGGAACAGCGGCGACAGGATGTCGACGTTCCGGCGCGGGTCGTCGCGCCGGCCGGTCACCAGATCGTTCAGCATGTGCCGGCCGTAGGACAGCGGCTTCAGCCCGCCCGACGGTTTCGGATCATCGAGGTCGAAATAACAGCCGCCGACCCAGTCCGGCGTCTCAAGCCGATAGCCGAATTTTTCGGCGTAGAGCCGCAGCAGCACATATTCCAGCACATTGTGGGCGAAGCGCCCATGGGTGGCGAGCGTCGACGAGCAGATGCGCGGCTGCGACGGATCGGGGTTCTCCCGCCGCTCCAGGCGCCGTCCCTGGCGGGCAAGGGTCCGGCCCAGGCAGGCGATCGACTTGACGGTGAAGAACCGGCTGCCGTGCCACTGCACCTCGTCCAGCAGCGCCGCCGCGCGCTCCCAATCGCCGGCGGCCACCCAGCTTTCGGCGATCGCGGTCAGGCAGTCGATGCGGAAGGCGTCGGGGCTGGCCGCATGCGGATAGCGGTATTCGGCAAAGAAGCGCCGCAATTCCTCCAGCCGGCCCTGGCGGATCAGAAGGGTCGACAGCAAGTCGATGGCGCCGGGCACATCGCCGTCGGGGCTGAACAGCGCCGCGCGCAGGACCTGCTCGGCCTCCGCCAGCCGGCCCAGCTCTGTCAGCGCGTGGCCCAGCCGGGGAAGCGCCAGCGTGATGCCAGCTCGCGCCGCGCGCGCATAGCTTTCGACCGCCGCCTCGACCAGTCCGGCGGCATGCTGGGCATTGCCCTGGTTGTAGAGAACCCCGCCCTGCTCCGGCTCCAGCAGAAGGGAGCGGCGGAAGCAGGCCATGGCCCCGTCGGCATCGCCCATCTCGATCCGGATGTTCCCGAGATTCGCACAGGCACCGCCGAAGTCCGGCTGCAGGGAAAGCGCAAGACGCTGACTGGTTTGCGCTTCCTTAAGCGCACCAGTCTGGCGCAATACGATTCCGAGATCATGATAGGCGGCGATGCGGTTCGGATTGAGCCTCAGCACGCGGCGGAAGGTCAGGATGGCCATCCCCCAGTCGCGGGGACCGCCACGGTCGCACAGCAGCGCGGCGAGCGCGTTGTAGGCGTCCTCCAGTTCCGGCGCCAGGACCAGGGCGCGGCGGTGAGCCGCCACCGCTTCGTCGATCCGACCGAGTGCGGCCAAAGTGCTGCCGAGATTGTAGCAGGCGTCGGCCATCCCAGGCAGGATGTCCAGGGCGTTGCGGATCATCTCCAGCGCCTTGTCCGGGCGGCCCAGCCGGCGTTCGGCCAGCCCCAGCAGGTGCATGGCGTGGGCGTTGCGCGGATCGACTTCCAGAATGCGCAGATACAGCGCGCGCGCTTCGTCGAAGCGGTCGGCGCGATGGTATCCGACGGCAATCTGCAATGCTTCGGCGACGGTGGTCATGAGGATCCGTGCAGTGCGGCCCCGCCCCGGTCCCGCGGCCGCACCCCGGCCGGGGCCGCCGGGGACGGCCGGCCCGTTCGGCGCGCACCCTATCGTTCCGCGATAGGCGCTTCAACTCCGTTCATGCCGCGGGCTGCCCCCGGCTTACTCCCGATCCCGGCTCCCGGTTCCGCCTCCCGGTTCCGCCTCTGCGCGGTGCCTTCTCTGGGACCGGGACGCAAGCCCCCTTGCCTTGCCCGGACCCTTTGGGGATAGTGCCCGATCATCAACGCCGTACAGATCAAGGGTCGGTCCTTTGCGCAAAGTTGCCCTCATCACCGGCGCCACCGGCCAGGATGGCGCGTATCTTGCCGAGCTTCTGCTGGGGAAGGGCTATATCGTCCATGGCGTCAAGCGCCGGTCCTCGTCCTTCAACACGGGGCGCGTGGAGCATCTCTACCGCGACCCGCATGAGGAGGACGTGCGCTTCTTCATGCATTACGGCGATCTGACCGACAGCACCAACCTGATCCGCCTGGTCCAGCAGATCCAGCCGACCGAGATCTACAATCTGGCCGCCCAGAGCCACGTCCATGTGAGCTTCGAGACGCCGGAATACACCGCCAACGCCGACGGCATCGGCACGCTGCGCCTCTTGGAGGCGATCCGCATCCTGGGTCTGGAGAAGACCGCGCGCTTCTATCAGGCCTCCACCTCGGAGCTGTACGGCAAGGTGCAGGACACGCCGCAGCGCGAAACCACGCCCTTCTACCCGCGCAGCCCCTATGCCGCCGCCAAGCTGTACGCCTACTGGATCACGGTGAACTACCGCGAGGCCTATGGGATGCACGCCAGCAACGGCATCCTGTTCAACCATGAGGGCCCGACCCGCGGCGAGACCTTCGTCACCCGCAAGATCACCCGCGCAGTGGCGGCGATCGAGCATGGCCGCCAGGACTGCCTGTATCTCGGCAACCTGGACGCCAAGCGCGACTGGGGCCATGCGCGGGACTATGTCGAGGGCATGTGGCGCATCCTGCAGCAGGATGAGGCCGACGATTACGTGCTGGCCACCGGCGAGACCCACAGCGTGCGCGAGTTCGTCGAGCTGGCCTTCGGCCATGTCGGCCGCGGCATCGAGTGGCGCGGCGAGGGCGTGGACGAAGAGGGCATCTGCCAGAAGACCGGCAAGGTGGTGGTCCGCATCGACCCGCGCTATTTCCGCCCGACCGAGGTCGACCTGCTGCTGGGCGATCCCAGCAAGGCGCGCGAGAAGCTGGGCTGGACCCACACCACCGCCTTCCGCGATCTGGTGCGGGAAATGGTCGAGGCCGACATGCGTCTGGCGGCCAACGGGGACGATCATCGCTAATCTGGCCCCGCGACCGACAAGGCGCTGTTCATGACCATCGGAACGACGACCGGGAGCGAGCCGAAGACCGCGCTGATCTTCGGCGTCTCGGGTCAGGACGGCGCCTATCTCGCCCAACTGCTTCTGGGCAAGGGCTACACGGTCCACGGCACCTCGCGCGACCGGGAGATGTCGAGCTTCGCCAACCTGCGGCGGCTCGGCATCTTCGGCCGGGTCGTCCTGCATTCGGCCGTGCTGACCGATTTCCGCAGCGTGGTCGAGGTGATCAGCCGGGTTCGCCCGGCCGAGATCTACAACCTCGCCAGCCAGGCCTCGGTCGGGCTGTCCTTCGACCAGCCGGTCGAGACGCTGAACAGCACCATCACCAGCACCATCAACATCCTGGAGGCGATCCGCTTCCTGAAGCTCGACGCGCGGTTCTACAACGCCTCGTCCAGCGAGTGTTTCGGCAACACTGGAAGCCCGGCCGACGAATCGACCCCCTTTCACCCCCGCAGCCCCTATGGGGTGGGCAAGGCGGCGGCCTATTGGGCGGTGGCCAACTACCGCGAGGCCTATGGGCTGTTCGCCTGTTCGGGCATCCTGTTCAATCATGAATCGCCGCTGCGTCCGGTCCGCTACGTCACCCAGAAGATCGTCCGCGGCGCCGCCGACATCGCCGAGCGGAAGACCGACAGCCTCGAGCTGGGGACTCTTTCCATCGCCCGCGACTGGGGCTGGGCGCCGGAATATGTCGACGCGATGGCCCGCATGCTGGCCCATGACGAGCCAGAGGATTTCGTGATCGCCACCGGCGAGGCGCACCGGCTGGAGGATTTCGTCGAGCGGGCCTTCTCCTATTTCGGGCTGGACTGGCGCCGGCATGTCCACGGCAACGCCGCCCTGCTGCGCCCGTCCGACATCGCCTTCAGCGTCGGCAATCCGGCCAAGGCGGAGCGGCTGTTGGGCTGGCGCGCCGAACGCCGCATGGCGGAGGTGGTCGCTGGTCTGGCCGAGGCCGAGATGACGCGCAGGGCGCAGCAAACCGATGGCCACGCCCAGTAACGGCGAAGCGGTTACCGACGGCGGACCATCCGGTTTGGCGGCACGGGTCACGGCCAGTCTGGCAGCGGACGATGCCGCCGGAGCGTTCGCGGCGGCCAGCACCTACCTGTCCCTGCACCCCGACGACGCCCACGCGCTGCAATTCTGCGCGATCGTCGAACGCAGGTTCCAGCGGCATGCCCGGTCCTTCGCCCTGCTCGGCCGTTCCTTGCGCACCGCACCGGACGACGACGCCATCCGCCGCAATCACGACGACGTCGTGAAAGGCACCCTCGCCCAACTCCTGCGGATGGCGGACGGGGAACCGCTTCTGGTCAAGGCGTTGTGCGACCTGCTGCCGCTGGCCGGGTTGAGCGATGCGGAGATGGCGGCCCTGGAGCAGGTCCGCGGATACCTGCTCCAGGCCTTGCTGCATCAAGGGGTCGCGCATCACCAGGCCGACCGTTGGGAAGAAGCGGCCGCCCGCTACCGTGCGGTGCTGGAGGTCGATCCCCGCCATGCCGACGCCCTCCATCTGCTGGGGAAGATCGACCGGCAGCAGGGCCGCCCCTGGGCCGCCCTGCAGCGGATCGCCGCCGCCCTCGACATCGGAGGCCTGCCGCCGGAGGCGGAGCATTCCCTGCATGCATGCCTGAACGATCTCTTCCGGGAGCTGGAGCAGCGCTGCGAGGCCAAGGATTACCCGGCCCTGCTGGACTCGGCATCCCGCATCCAGGCCTTGTGCGGACGGCATCTGCCGGCACCCTACCGGGATTTCATGAGCGCGCTGCTGCACAACGCCTCCTTCCCACTCTACAGCGAGCATGGCGACCATGCCCTGGCCCTGGCCTGTTCGGAGGCGGCCTTCGCCCTGACGCCAAGCCCCCGGATCCACGCTCAGATCTACGATCAGCTGCGTTTGCTGCGGCTGGCCACGCGCGATTATGCCCGGGCGTGGAACCCGAAGGACTGGGCGCTCGTCCATGGGGGCTCACCCGAGATATGGGACGGCTCTCCCTGCCGCAGCCTGCTCGTCGCCAACAGCAACGGTCTCGGCGACTTCCTGCAATTCCTTCGTTTCCTGCCGGAAGCGGTGCGGCGGGTGGAACGGGTTTTCCTGCGGGTCCGCCCCGACCTGATGCCCCTGCTCCGCAACTCCCCCCTCCTGCGCGGCGTGACGGTGGTGCCTCCCGGCACCCCGGTCGAGACGGAACGGGAGTGCGAGCTGTTCGGCCTGCCCAACATCCTGGGGCTGGATCCGCTGCGCGTGCCGCTGCCGGCCCCCTGCTTCCCGCTGCCGGCCGATCTGGTCGCCGATTGGCGGCGCGTCGTACGGCGCAGCGACCGCCCGCATATCGGCCTAGTGTGGGCGGGAGACGCGCAGGATCCCCGCTCGATCGGACTTGCCCCGCTGCTGCCGGTCATTGCCGGTGATGGGGCCGGTGATGGGGCCGGTGATGGAGCGGTCTTCATCGCTTTGCAGAACAATGTGGCCAAGGCGGAACTGCTGGGCCGCTCCCTGCCCGACAATCTGCAGGACTTCGGACTCCAGGGTCTCCCCAATCTGGCCGCGATCATGATGGCCTGCGATCTGATCGTCAGCGTGGATTGCGGGCTTGCCCATCTGGCCTGTACGCTGGGGCTGGAATGCTGGGTGATGGTGCAGCGCCACTGCGACTGGCGATGGCACCTGGAGGGCGACCGCTGTGATTGGTATCCGCGGGCGCGTGTGTTCCGGCAAGCCGGCCAGGGCGACTGGAGCGCCGTGATCGGCGCGCTGGAGGACGCCTTGCGCCTGCGATTCCCCGCCCCTGCCCCCATCCCTGCCCCGGCAGGCGCGCCGTAACCACCCGGGTGCACCACACCGGCGCATCCACTCCCCCATCCCCTATGGAGTTCCGATGGCCGTCGCCAGCAAGCTCGTCATCAACATCGAGGTGGACGACCGGAGCGTCCTGTTCCCGGACGGCAAGTTCCTGTCCCACATCACCCTGCACGAAGACGAAACGCCCGAAGGCGGCGAAGCCGTCCGCATGGAGGGGGTTTTCCACTTCAATGAAAGCCGGCTGGGACCGGAAATCGCCAGCCTGGAGATCGAGGACGCGCGTGAACTGGCACGGTCGATCCTCGACGCCGTCTTCCAGGGGCGCACCCAGCATGTTCTCTCGCAAACCACCAAGGTCGCGGTGGTCTTCAATCCGAACGGCTTCGTTCTCCGCTTCGGCGAGGGATCGGCCCTGCGCGAGCTGTTCATCGGCTCGCCCGCCATCATCCGCCTTGCCCAAGGCATCCTGCGCATGACCGACCGCCTGTCGGCCATGCCCGCCCACTGATCCCCTCCCCCGCCTTTCCCTTGCGACGACGGGAGGAACTGTAAAGCAAAAAGGCGGCAACCGGTCTCCTCGGTTGCCGCCTTTTCTTTTTTGCCGACAGGCCCGGCATGGCTGAGGCGAAGAACCAATCTCCGCATCATCCTCAAAAGGAAAAGGGCGCCCTTGCGGGCGCCCTTCCCTTTTACCGCGATGCTTTGTCGCCGGATCAACCGAGGTTGATGTCGGAGAGCGAGAGCACCGTGCTGTTGTACACGCCGAGCAGGCGAACCTCGGTGGCGGCCACCTGGCCGTTCCCGTCGGTGTCGACCACCTGGTACAGAGCGGAGCTGGTGCCGTTGTTGGCCAGAACCAGCGTGCTCGCACCAGCCGACGAGTTCGTCAGCGTACCCAGAGCCGTGCGGAAGTTCGCCAGCGAGGCATCCGTCAGGCTGCCGCTGACCGCCGAGGACAGGCTGACCAGTTCGTTGGTCATGCTCACCCCGTTGGTCGCCGCGGTCGCCGTGGCCAGAGCCGCGTCGCCGTTCTTGTCCGCATCGGTCCGGGCCGTACCGGTCAGCTGCACCTTGTCGGTGCCCGACTGGAAGCTCGACACCGAGATGTAGCCGGTGTTCGCACCCAGCGACGCGATGTCGCTGAAGGACGAGTACACGACCGCATCGGTGCCCGACGCCAGAGTGATGCTGTCGCCAGTACCACCCTGGAAGCGGATCGACCCGCTGGTCACCGTGATCGCATCGGTGCCCGAGCCGCCGATCAGCGTCTCGACGCCCGAGACCGACATGGTCACGCCGGTGTCGCCGGTGGTGATCACGTCGTTGCCGGTGCCGCCGGTCAGCGTCTCGATGCCGCGCAGCAGAACCGTCGAGCCGCCGTCGCCGAGGCTGACCACATCCGTGGCCGCACCGCCGACGATGATCTCGATCCCGCTCTCGGCCCGCATGGTCACGCCGGTGTCACCCAGCAGGACCAGGTCGCTGCCCGCACCACCGATCATGGTGTCGATGCCGCGGGTGATGACGGTGTTACCCGACGCACCCAGGGTCACGACGTCCGAACCGGTGCCGCCGACCAGGAACTCGACGCCCGAGGCCAGCATCGTCACGCCGGCCGCGCCGGTGAAGACGATGTCGGTGCTCGCACCGCCGGTCAGGGTGTCGATGCCCGACACGGTGATCGTGTTGGCCGTGTCGCCCAGCGTGATCACGTCGGTGCCAACCGCACCGATCAGGGTCTCGACCGAGCGGGTCAGCAGGGTGCTGCCCACGGTACCGAGGTTGACCACGTCGGTGGCAGCGCCGCCGATCAGCAGTTCGATGCCCGAACCCAGCGCCATGGTGACGCCGGTGTCGCCCAGGAACACCCAGTCGGTGCCCGCACCGCCCGACAGCGTATCGATGCCGCGGGTGATGACGGTGTTGCCCGAGGAGCCCAGGGTGACGACGTCGGTGCCCGTGCCGCCGACCAGGAACTCGACGCCCGAAGCGGTCATCGTCACGCCGGCGGAGCCGGTGAAGACGACGTCGGTGCTCACACCGCCGGTCAGGGTGTCGATGCCGGTCACGGTGATCGTGTTCGGCGTGTCGCCGAGCGTGATCACGTCGGTGCCGGTCGAACCGAGCAGGGTCTCGATCGCACGGGTCAGCAGGGTGGCGCCCGAAGTGCTGATGCTCAGCACGTCGGTGGCCGCGCCGCCGACCAGAACCTCGATGCCGGTGCCGAGCGTCATCGTGTTGCCGGTGTCACCCAGGAACACAACGTCGGTGCCGCTATCGCCGATCAGCGTCTCGATGCCGCGGATCGTCGTGGTGTTGCCGACCGAGCCCAGGGTCAGGACGTCGGTGCCGGCGTTGCCGATCACGTAGTCCGCGCCCGAGACGGTCAGGGTCGCACCCGCCGAACCGGTGAAGATGACCTCCAGCCCCGTGCCGCCGATCAGCGTCTCGATGCCGAGCGCCAGCACAGTGCCGCCGGCCGAGCCGATGGTGACGACGTCGGTGCCCGTGCCGCCGACCAGCGTCTCGACGCCAGCCACCAGCAGGGTGTTGCCCGCCGTACCCAGCGTGACGATGTCGGAAGCCGAACCGCCGAACAGCGTCTCGATCCCGCTGATGAGCAGCGAGTTCGCGGTGTTGCCCAGCGTGATGACGTCGGAGCCCGTGCCACCGGTCAGCGTCTCGATGCCGCGCAGCAGCACCGTGTTGCCGGCCGAGCCCAGCGTGATGGCGTCGGTGCCCGTGCCGCCGATCAGGATGTCGATCGCCTGCACCAGGGCCGTCGAACCGGCCGAGCCCAGGAAGACCAGTTCCGAACCGGTGCCGCCGGTGATCGTCTCCAGCGCATTGGCCAGGAGGGTCGTACCCGCCGAGCCGATGGTGACGACGTCGGTGCCAGCCGCGCCGGTCAGGGTCTCCAGACCCGAAACCAGCATGGTGCTGCCAGCCGTGCTCAGCGTGATGACATCGCTGCCCAAACCGCCGGCCAGGGTCTCCAGACCCGAGACCAGCATGGTGGTGCCGGTGTCACCGATGGTGATCACGTCGGTGCCGGCCGCACCGATCAGGGTCTCCAGACCACGGAGGATCATCGTGTTGCCGGTGGTACCCAGCGTCACGACGTCGGTGGTGGTGCCGCCGACCAGGATCTCGATGCTCGAAGCCAGGACCGTGTTGCCGACCGAACCCAGGAAGATCAGGTCGGTGCCAGCGGCGCCGGTGATCGTCTCGAGGGAGTTGGCCAGGAAGGTCGAACCCGCCGAACCGATGGTGATGACGTCGGTGCCGACACCGCCCGTGATCGTCTCCAGAGACGTCGCGGTCATGGTCGTACCGGCCGTACCCAGGCTGACGACATCCGAACCGGCGCCACCGGTCAGGGTCTCGAGCAGCGTCACCGCAACGGTGTTGCCGACCGAACCCAGGGTGACGACGTCGGTGCCGGCCGCGCCGGCCAGGGTCTCCAGACCCGAGACCAGCAGGGTGTTGCCCGAGGTGCCCAGCGTGATGGCATCGCTGCCCGCACCGCCGGTCAGGGTCTCCAGCGAGGAAACCAGCATGGTGGTGCCGGTGTCGCCGATGGTGATCACGTCGGTGCCAGCGGCGCCGGCCAGGGTCTCCAGACCACGGACGACGACGGTGTTGCCGGCGGAACCCAGCGTGACGGAGTCGGTGCCCGCGCCGCCGATCAGGAACTCAAGCTCGGACGCCAGCAGGGTGTTGCCCGTCGAGCCGAGGAAGACCAGATCGGAACCCGTGCCGCCGGTGATCGTCTCCAGCGACGAAGCCAGCAGCGTGCCGCCGACCGAGCCGAGGGTGACGACGTCGGTGCCGGCCGCACCGGTCAGGGTCTCCAGACCCGAGACCAGCAGGGTGTTGCCCGAGGTGCCCAGCGTGATGGCATCGCTGCCCGCACCGCCGGTCAGGGTCTCCAGCGAGGAAACCAGCATGGTGGTGCCGGTGTCGCCGATGGTGACCACGTCGGTGCCAGCCGCACCGGCCAGGGTCTCCAGACCACGGACGATGACGGTGTTGCCGGTGGTGCTCAGCGTGATGGCATCGGTGCCCGCGCCGCCGATCAGGAACTCAAGCCCGCCAGCCAGCAGGGTGTTGCCCGCCGAGCCGAGGAAGACCAGATCGGAGCCCGTGCCGCCGGTGATCGTCTCCAGCGACGAAGCCAGCAGCGTGCTGCCAACCGAGCCCAGGGTGACGACGTCGGTACCGGCCGCGCCCGTCAGCGTCTCCAGACCCGAGACCAGCAGAGTGCTGCCCGAGGTGCCGAGGCGGATGACGTCGGTGCCCGTGCCGCCGGCGATCGTCTCCAGCGACGAAGCCAGCAGGGTGTTGCCGACCGAGCCCAGGGTGACCACGTCGGTGCCGGCCGCGCCCGTCAGGGTCTCCAGACCCGAGACCAGCAGGGTGTTGCCGAGGGTGCCGAGCGTGATGGCATCGGTGGCGGTGCCGCCGATGACCGTCTCGAACAGCGAGACCGTCGCGGTGTTGCCGGTGTCGCCCAGCGTCAGGACGTCGGTGCCGACGTTACCGGTCAGCGTCTCGATGCCGCGCAGCAGCAGCGTGTTGCCGGCCGAGCCGAAGGTCACCACGTCGGTGCCGACGCCGCCGATCAGGATGTCGACGCCCGACACCGAGATCGTGTTGCCAGCCGTGCCGAGATAGACCAGCTCGGAGCCCGTGCCGCCGACCAGCGTCTCGACACTCGAAACCAGCATCGTACCGCCGGCCGAACCGATGGTGACGACGTCGGTGCCGGTAGCACCGGTCAGGGTCTCCAGACCCGAAACCAGCAGGGTGTTGCCCGCGGTGCCCAGCGTGATGGCATCGCTGCCCAGACCGCCGGTCAGGGTCTCCAGCGAGGAAACCAGCATGGTGGTGCCGGTGTCGCCGATGGTGATCACGTCGGTGCCAGCGGCGCCGGCCAGGGTCTCCAGACCACGGACGACGACGGTGTTGCCGGCGGAACCCAGCGTGACGGAGTCGGTGCCCGCGCCGCCGATCAGGAACTCAAGCCCGGACGCCAGCAGGGTGTTGCCCGTCGAGCCGAGGAAGACCAGATCGGAACCCGTGCCGCCGGTGATCGTCTCCAGCGACGAAGCCAGCAGCGTGCCGCCGACCGAGCCGAGGGTGACGACGTCGGTGCCGGCACCACCGGTGATCGTCTCGAGCAGCGAGACGGTCATGGTGTTGCCCGAGGTGCCCAGACGGACGACATCGTTACCGGCCTGGCCGGTCAGGGTCTCGATGCTCGACACCAGGATGGTGTTGCCGAGGACCGAACCGATGGTGATGACGTCAGTGCCGGCCGCGCCGGTGAGCGTCTCGACGAGGGAGACGAACAGCGTGTTGCCGACGGTGCCGAGCGTGATGGCATCGGTGGCGGTACCGCCGATGACCGTCTCGAACAGCGAGACCGTAGCGGTGTTGCCGGTGTCGCCGAGCGTCAGGATGTCGGTGCCGACACCACCGGTCAGCGTCTCGATGCCGCGCAGCAGCAGCGTGTTGCCGGCCGAGCCGAAGGTCACCACGTCGGTGCCGACGCCGCCGATCAGGATGTCGACGCCCGACACCGAGATCGTGTTGCCAGCCGTGCCGAGATAGACCAGCTCGGAGCCCGTGCCGCCGACCAGCGTCTCGACACTCGAAACCAGCATCGTACCGCCGGCCGAACCGATGGTGACGACGTCGGTGCCGGTAGCACCGGTCAGGGTCTCCAGACCCGAAACCAGCAGGGTGTTGCCCGCGGTGCCCAGCGTGATGGCATCGCTGCCCAGACCGCCGGTCAGGGTCTCCAGCGAGGAAACCAGCATGGTGGTGCCGGTGTCGCCGATGGTGATCGCGTCGGTGCCAGCGGCGCCGGTCAGGGTCTCCAGACCACGGACGACGACGGTGTTGCCGGCCGAACCCAGCGTGACGGCATCGGTGCCCGCGCCGCCGATCAGGAACTCGAGCCCGGACGCCAGCAGGGTGTTGCCCGAAGCGCCGAGGAAGACCAGATCGGAACCCGTGCCGCCGGTGATCGTCTCCAGCGACGAAGCCAGCAGGGTGTTGCCGGCCGAGCCCAGGGTGACGACGTCGGTACCGGTCGCGCCCGTCAGAGTCTCCAGACCAGAGACCAGCAGGGTGTTGCCCGAGGTGCCGAGAGAGATCGCGTCGGTGCCCGCACCGCCCGTCAGGGTCTCCAGCGAGGAAACCAGCACGGTGTTGCCGGCGCCACCCAGGGTGACGACGTCGGTACCGGCCGCACCGGCCAGGGTCTCCAGAGCCGAGACCAGCAGGGTGTTGCCCGAGGTGCCCAGCGTGACGGCATCGCTGCTCGAACCGCCGGTCAGGGTCTCCAGACCCGAAACCAGCAGGGTGTTGCCCGTGTCGCCCAGAGTGATGGCGTCGGTGCCGGCCGCGCCCGTCAGGGTCTCAAGGCCGCGCAGAAGGACCGTGTTGCCCGCGGTGCCCAGGGTGACGACGTCGGTGCCGGTGCCGCCGATCAGGATCTCGGCGCCCGAAACCAGCAGCGTGTTGCCGGTCGTGCCGAAATAGACCAGATCGGAACCCGCGCCGCCGGTCAGGGTCTCGAGGCCCGACACCTGGATGGTGTTGCCCGAGGCGCCCAGGGTGACGACATCGGTGCCGGTCGCGCCCGTCAGGGTCTCGACAGCGTTGACCAGCAGCGTGCTGCCGGTGGTGCTGAGCGTGACGACGTCGAGCGCCGTACCACCGGTCAGCGTCTCGATGCCACCAACGGTCAGCGTGTTGCCGGTGTTGCCCAGCGTGATGGCGTCGGTGCCGAGACCGCCGGTGATCGTCTCGACATCGCGGACCAGCAGGGTGGTGCCGGTGGTGCCGATGGTGAGGACGTCGGTGCCCGCACCGCCAACCAGGGTTTCGACCCCCGACAGGGTCAGCGTGTTGCCGGCCGAGCCGAGCAGGACCAGTTCGGAGCCCGCGCCACCGGTCAGGGTCTCGAGGCCAGCCACCAGGACGGTGTTGCCCGAGGAGCCCAGGGTGACGACGTCGGTGCCGGCCGCGCCCGTCAGCGTCTCCAGACCCGAGACCAGCAGGGTGGCGCCGGTGGTGGAGATGGTGACGACGTCGGTGCCGGCGCCGCCGGTCAGCGTCTCGATGGAGCCGACGGTCAGCGTGTTGCCGGTGTCGCCAAGGGTGATGGCGTCGGTGCCGAGACCGCCCGTCAGCGTTTCGACGCCACGGACCAGCAGGGTGGCGCCGGTGGTGCCGATGGTGACGACGTCGGTGCCCGAACCGCCAACCAGGGTTTCGACCCCCGACAGGGTCAGCGTGTTGCCGGCCGAACCGAGGAAGACCAAGTCGGAGACCGCACCACCGGTCAGGGTCTCAAGGCCAGCCACCAGGATGGTGTTGCCCCCGGCGCCCAGGGTGACGACGTCGGTGCCGGCCGCGCCCGTCAGGGTCTCGACAAGGTTGATCAGCAGCGTGCTGCCGGTGGTGCCGAGCGTGATGACGTCGGAGCCCGTGCCCGCGGTCAGCGTCTCGATCGCCTGGACGGTCACCGTGTTGGAGGCCGCGCCGAGGATGACGACGTCGGTGCCGACACCGCCGAGCAGCGTCTCGACGGCGTTGATCGTCAGCGTGCTGCCGGTGGTGCCGAGCGTGATGACGTCGGTGCCCGCGCCCGCGGTCAGCGTCTCGATCGCGCCGACGGTCAGCGTGTTGGAAGCGGAACCCAGGATGATGATGTCGGTACCGGCCCCGCCCGTCAGGGTCTCGATGCCGGTGATCGTCAGCGTCGCGGTGCCGGTGTTGACGAGCGTGACGACATCGGTGCCGACACCGCCGGTCAGGGTCTCGAGCCCGGTGACCAGCATCGTGTTGCCCGAGGTGCCGAGCGTGACGACGTCGGTGCCGACGTTGCCAGCCAAGGACTCGATCCCCGAAACCAGGATGCTGTTGCCGGAGCTGCCGAGGAAGACGACGTCGGTGCCGGTGCCGCCGGTCAGCGTCTCGACGGCGTTGACCGTCAGCGTGCTGCCGGTGGTGCCGAGCGTGATGACGTCGGTGCCCGCGCCCGCGGTCAGCGTCTCGATCGCGCCGACGGTCAGCGTGTTGCCCGAGGTGCTGAGCGTGACAACGTCGGTGCCGACGCCGCCGGTGATCGTCTCAAGCAGGCTCACCAGCATCGTGGCGCCGGTCGTGCCGACCGTGATGACGTCGGTGCCGACGCCGCCGGTGATCGTCTCAAGCAGGCTCACCAGCATCGTGGAACCCGACGTGCCCACGGACACGACGTCGGACGCACCACTGCCCACCAGGGTTTCCAGCAGCGAAACCTGAAGGGTCGAACCGGCAGTCAGAGTGATGAAGTCGATGTCGGTCGAACCGATCAGGGTCTCCAACGCCGAGATCGACAGCGTGCTGCCGCCCGTCGCGATCGTGATGACATCGGTGCTGCCACTACCGATGATTGTATCGTACGTCGCTGACGATATAGTTAGAGTGGAGCCCGTTGTTAGAGTAGTTCCAGCCATACTGATCCCCTTCAGGTTTGGTTCGCCGGCGGATGAACCATTCTTTGATGGCCAGCTCGTGCATGGCTGAGGGCAGGCAGACTCAGCCCTCGCACGAGCTAACACACCGTGACCTTGTTATCCGAAGGAACCGACCTAAAGCAACGCGTTTCTGCCAAAGTGGGTAGGACGAAGAGCCCCATCTCGCGGGCACTCGCAAGAAGGGCTGATCGACCTTCGTGATCAGACCCAACAAACCTTTGTGATAGCTTGCAAAACGGGCGGTATGGCCGATCCGCAACAGGCGGTTTCGAAGTTGCCGCTTCCGCCATTCGGCCGAGCGGCCGCCCCCTCTTCCGGGAAGGGAAGAGCACCTGTCCTCGAATCGACTGTACAGTGGCGAACATCCGGATGACTTGGTGTCAAGCTTCGGCTCGGCCATTTCGGGGTGCTTTTGCTACAGGCTTATAACGCAGACTGTCTTTCGTTCATCACTGCGACAAGGATGGGCTTGGAGAATTCGGCAACACCCGCTATTCCGTTGCGGCGGCCGAACGCCCAGGGGGGCGGGAACGAGGGCAGGGACGATCGATCGAGCATGGTAACCATTCAGGAAGCGCTCGCAGCCGCCGTGCAGCATCACCAGAGCGGCCGGCTTGCCGTTGCCGCGAAGGTCTACCGCCGCATTCTTGAGGTCACGCCCGACCAGACGGACGCCCTGCATCTGTTGGGGCTCGTCGCCCGGCGCAGCGGGCAGTTGCACGCCGCGCTGCGCCTGCTGGCCCGTTCGCTGCGCATTTCCCCCGACATGGCCGAGCCGCGCCTCAACCTCGGCAACATGCTGCGCGACCACGGACATGGGGCTGCCTCCACGGCTTACCACAGCGCCATCGCCCTGCGGCCGGATCTGACCGCCGCCTATGAGAACCTGGGCGGGCTGTATCGCACGCAGGGCCGCTCCGCCGAGGCGGAACGCGCCTACCGCCTTGCGGTCCGCACCAATCCGATGGCGGCGGAAGGCCACAACGGGTTGGCCAACGTCCTTCAGGAACGCGAAGATCTGGACGGCGCCGTCGCCGCCTACCGCCGCGGGCTTGCCATCGACCCCACCCACATCGCCGCCTGCAACAATATGGGCATCGCGCTGCGCGGGCTGGACCGGCAGGGCGAGGCGATGGCCTGGCACCGACGCGCCGTGACGTTGGATCCGTATTTTGCCGCGGGGCACACCAGCCTCGGTCTCGCCCTGCAGGGGTGCGGCCTGCTGGAGGAGGCGGCGCGCGCCCATGCCCGTGCCGTCGCGATCGATCCGGGCTTCACCGGCGGCCATGCCAACCATGGCAACGCGCGCCTGAACCAGAACCGGCTTGATGAAGCCATCACCGAATTCCGCCGCGCCACCGTCATCGATCCCGCCGGGCCGGACGCCCACCGCAACCTCGGCATGGCGCTGCTCGTCGCCGGCCGCTTCGAGGAGGGCTGGCGCGAGTATGAATGGCGGCTGCGCTGCAAGGACGCCCCCACTCACGCCGCCATGCCCACCAGGCCGCGCTGGAACGGTGAGCCGCCGGAGGGCCGCCGCATCCTGCTGCATGGCGAACAGGGGCTGGGCGACGCCCTGCAGTTCTGCCGCTACGTCCCCCTGGTGGCGGCGCGCGGCGGCCGGGTGATCCTGGGCCTGCCGGCCGCGCTGGAACGGGTGATGGCCGGGCTGCCCGGCGTGGAGCGCTTCGTCAGCGGCCAGCTTCCCACCGACGCCTTCGACCTGCACCTGCCGATGCTGAGCCTGGGCGAGGTGTTCGGGACCCAGATGGACACCATCCCGCACCGTGTCCCCTATTTGACGGCGGAGCCCGATCTGGCGGCACGCTGGGGCGAGCGGCTGAAGGGGCTGGCAAAGGACGGGAGCGGCCTGAAGGTCGGCATCGTCTGGGCGGGATCGCCGAGCCACGGCAACGACAAGAACCGCTCCATCGGGCTGGCGCCCTTCGCAAGGCTGGCCGCCATTCCCGGCGTCAGCCTCGTCTCCATCCAGAAGGGACCGACCGAGGGTCAGGCCGCCAATCCGCCCGGCGGCTTCCCCCTGCTGAACCTGTCGCCCGACATCCACGACTTCGCCGACACCGCCGCCATCATGGCCGGCCTCGACCTCGTCGTCTGCGTCGACACCTCCGTCGCCCATCTCGCCGGCGCGCTCGGCGTCCCGGTCTGGGTGATGGTTCCCTTCGCCCCCGACTGGCGCTGGATGCTCGACCGCGACGACAGCCCCTGGTACCCGACCATGCGCCTGTTCCGCCAGGACCGGCCCGGCTCCTGGGAAAACGCCCTGGACCGCCTGGAGCAGGCGCTCCGCCAACGCGCCGCGTCTTCCCCCCACCCCCGAACCGGACCTTCCGACATGCCGATTTTGGCGCCCGTCTCCTGGGGCGAACTGCTGGACAAGATCACCATCCTCGACATCAAGGCCGAGCGCATCGCCGATGCCGACAAGCTGGCCAACGTCCGGCGCGAGCGCGAGGCGCTGGTCGCCGTGGCGGCGCAGGCCGACACCGCGCGTGCGGAGGTCGCGGTGCTGATCGACGAGCTGCGCGCCGTCAACACCACCCTGTGGGAGGTCGAGGACGAGATCCGCGACTGCGAGCGCGCCAAAGATTTCGGCCCGCGCTTCGTCGAGCTGGCCCGGCAGGTCTACCACACCAACGACCGCCGCGCGGCGCTGAAGCGCGAACTCAACGGTCTGCTCGGCTCCGAACTGGTCGAGGAAAAGTCCTACCAGGCCTATTGATCGCCACCGGCCGCCCTCACTTCCTCCAGCCCAAGGGTCCTGCTCCATGACCGCCGAAACCGCCACCGGGACCGCCAGCCAGCCGACCGACCGGAGCACCCCGGAACATGGTGGTCCGGAGCAGCGGGCCTCCGAGCGTCATACCCTGGAACAGCGCCTGTCGCAGGTTCTGGAGCTGTGCCGGTCCGGCCGTCCGGAGGAGGCGGAGGGCCCCTACCGCGCGCTGTGCGGCAACCCGCCGGCCGATGCGGCCGGGCTGCTGTCGCTGGCCGAGGCCGCCCGCATCCTGGGCCGGCCGGCCGAGACCGTGGCCTGGGCGGAAGCGGCGGTGCGGGCGCAGACGGGCAGGCCCGAGGGCTGGAGCGTTCTGGCCCTCGCATTCATCGCCGCCGGGCGTATCGACGACGGCTATACCGCTGCCGCCGAGGCGCTGAGGCGATCGGAGAGCGGAGCGCCGGGCGAGACGGCGGCAGACCAGTCCTCCATCCAGGCCACCATCCAGGCCCACCGTGCGCAGGCGCTCGCCCGGCTGCGGCGCGGCCAGCTGGCCGAAGCGGCGGCTGCCTGCGACGCGGCCCTGCGTCTTGCCGACGGTACCGCCCAGCCGGCGCAATCGCTCCGTCAGGCACAGGCCGAGACGCTGGGCACCCTGGCGCTGGTCCGCATGCTGGAAGGCCGGGCCGAGGAGGCCGAGGCGCTGTTCCGCCGCGCACTGTCCCACCGGCCGGTCCTGCCGGAGATCCTGGGCAACCATGCCTCGCTGCTCGCCCGGCTGGGCCGCGACGAGGAGGCGCTGGAGCAGGCCGAACAGGCGGTGGCGCTGCGTCCGCGTCTGGCCGGAACCCTGCACCTGCTCGGCACCCTGCACCACCGCGCCGGCCAGCCGGAATCGGCGATCGCCGCCTTCCACCGGGTGCTGGCGGTCGATCCGGGCCATCTCGACGCCCGGCTGCGGCTGGCCGACAGCCTGCGCGTCGCCGGCCATTGGCAGGAGGCGGCAACCGTCTGCCGCGACGGGCTGGCCCGCATCGCCAACCCGGACGATCCCGGCCGGACGCCGCTGCTGGCCAATCTGGGCGCCGCCCTGCAGACCGGCGGCGATGCCGCGGGCGCGCTGGAGGCCTACCGCGAGGCTCTGCGCCTGTTCCCCGACCTGCCGGAGGTCCACAACAACCTCGCCCGCCTGCACCAGGAAACCGGCAACCCGGACACCGCCATCGAGGAGCTGCGCCGCGCCACCGCCGGCCGGCCGGCCAACCAGCCGCTTCCCCTGCCGCTGCGCCGCGCCCTGCTGTCGCTGCTGGTCGCCGCCGGCCGCACCGCCGAGGCGGAGGCCGAAGCCTTCGGCATCGCCCGCACCGCACCGGAGGACGCGGAGCTGTGCTTCGGCATCGCCGCGCTGTTCCTTCAAGGCGGCTGGCGCGACCAGGCCCTGCCCTATGTCCGCAAGGCGATCCGCCTCGCCCCCGACGTGCCGCGCAACTGGATCGCCTTCGCCGAGGCGCTGCGCGACGCCGCTCCGCCGGACCCTGACGAGAGCCTGCGCGCCGATCTGCTGACGGCGCTCGGCCGGCCGGAGGTGGAGAGCGCCGGGCTGGCGCGCGCCATCGCCGGCGTGTTGATGGCCTCGCCCATCCTGTGCCATCTCGCCGCCTTGCCGGAGGATGGCGGGCCTGCCCTGGACGAGGCCAGCCGCACTCTGCTGGCCGACGGCTCGCTCGCCGGGCTGGCGGAGGACCCGCTGCTGCTGGCCCATCTGCGCGCCGCCCCGATCTGCGATCCGGTGCTGGAACGGGCAATGACCCGGCTGCGCCGGGTGCTGATGCTGGCGCTGACCGGCCCCGGCCTGCCCGACCGACCGGCCTGGCGCGCCCTGTGCGCGGCGATCGCCGAGCAGTGCTTCCTCAACGAGTATGTCTTCGCCGAGACCGAGGGCGAGTTCCAGGTTCTGGCGGTGCTGGTCCGCGCGGCGGAAGCGGCGCTGGATCGAAACGAGCAGCCGCCGGCGGTGCTGATCGCCCTGCTCGGCGCCTACCGGCCGCTGTACCGCTGGGAACGGGCGGGCGCCCTGCAGGCCCTGTCCTGGCCCGAGGAGATCGCCCGGCTGCTGAACCGGCAGGTCGCCGAACCGCTGGCCGAGGCGGCGATCCAGGCCGAACTGCCGACGCTGACCGCGATCAGCAACCCGGTGTCGGTCGGCGTCCGCGCCCAGTACGAGGAAAACCCCTATCCCCGCTGGATGACCACCGGCCTGCTGCCGGAGCCGGTGCCGCTGCCCCGCTTCCTGCACGCCCTGTTCCCGCATGCCGCCCTGCCCGCCTCCCCGGCCTGGGACGCGCCGGGCTGGGAGGCGCCGGAGGTGCTGGTCGCCGGCTGCGGCACCGGGCGCGAGGCGGTGTGGGCCGCCTCCACCCTGAAGAACGCAAAGGTCCTGGCGGTCGACCTCAGCCGCCGCAGCCTTGCCTACGCCACGCGGCAGAGCCGGCGGCTGGGGCTGAAATCCATCGAGTTCGCCCAGGCCGACCTCCTGGAGCTGGGCGCGCTGGGCCGCCGCTTCGACGTGGTGCACAGCGTCGGCGTGCTGCACCACATGGAAGACCCGATGGCGGGCCTGCGCGTGCTGCGCGGACTGATGCGGCCGCACGGCGTGATGGAGGTGGGGTTCTACAGCGCCGCGGCCCGCCGGCCGATCCTGGCCGCCCGCGCCTTCATCGCCGAGCGCGGCCACCCGCCGACCCTGGACGGCATCCGGCGGGTCCGCAGCGACATCCTGGGGCTGCCGGCCGACCATCCGGCGCGCGCCGTCGTCCACTCCCCGGACTTCTACGGCACCAGCGCCTGCCGCGACCTGCTGATGCATGTCCACGAGCTGCACGTCACCCTGCCCTGGCTGGCCGGCGCGCTGGAGACGCTGGGTCTGGAGTTCCTGGGCTTCCGGCTGGCCGATCCGGCGGTGGCGGCGCTCTACCGCAAGCGCTTCCCCGAGGACCCGGCGATGACCTCGCTCGCCCGCTGGGACCGGTTGGAGGCGGAGCACCCGATGATCTTCGGCGGTCTCTACCAAGCCTGGGTGCGGGTGCGGTAAAGACCGGGTGTGTCAGGCCTGGAAAGGGATGTCGCGCCTGCGGCGGAAGACATCCCGGACCAGGGCGAATTCCTGCGAGCGGTCCAAAGCGGTGAGAAGGTCGGGACTATTCTCCCGTTCCTGTTCGGGCTGCTCCTCGTGCTTCTTGTTGTATTGGTGGTTCATCAACATGTTCACGTGCCACCACAGGACCCGCTCGGTCAGGCGTTCGGCATCGGGCGGCACGATACGGTCGATCCTGGTGAGCAGTTCCGCCAGCCTTGCCTGGAAGAGGCGTGACACCACCGGCCATTCGGGTGTGCGGATCAGATCGAATATGGTCTGCCGCCTCCACACGCCACCTGATCCGTCGACCTGCTGAACGGTTCCGAAATTGGGCAGCGACTTCACCTTTCCCAGCACGGCGCTGACCGAGCAGGGGATGAACTCTTCGCTGAAATAAGGCAGATAGGGTTCCGGGACCAACTCGTAGGCCACCCGACACACCTCCGTCCGATAGATGCCGTACTGGACGCTGAGCGCCATCTGAGAATAGGTGACGAACCGCTGCAGGGCGCTGTCGATGTCATAGTCGGGGAACGGGGTCAGATAGGCGCCGACGATCTCCCCATGGGGGCTGGCCTGTCCGGTCCACACCTCCACCATCACGCATTTGGCCCCGGCATAGCTTGGCTCATTCTCGAGAAATGCAAGACCGGCGCGCAGCGAGCCGGGAATCTGGAGATCGTCGTCCCCGGCGAAGGTAACGTATTTCGTATCCACCGCCGCCGCCATCACCCGCCAGACGCCGCCCAGCGGAACGGAGCGCGGAAAATGGAGCAGGCGGATCCGGTAACCGCCACGGCAGAAATGCTCGGCAAGCGCCCGGACACGATCGGCGGCCTCCCCTCGCTGGAATCGCCGATCAGGATACAGCCGTCGAATCCCGCTTCCCGATAATAGGCCAGGGCCCGCTGCAGATAATCCGGGCGGTTCATCGTCGGGATCAGGATAGTGATCGGCAGCATGGATGGCACAATCCGGTCTTACGGAAGCGTTGAGGACGGTTCAGCGGAGGAACGGTCCCGCGATGGCCTCCAGCAGGGCGGCGAACTCCGCGGCGCGGGCCGCCGCCCCGTACCGCTCGGCGCAGCGCAGCGCGGCCCGGCCCGTAATCGCCCCGGCTGCCTCGCCTCCCTCCCGATGGCGGTACAGAAGGTCGAGCAGTCCCGCCGGACCGGTGAAGCGGAGGAAGTCCCGGTCCGGTTCGAACAGGCGTTCGGCCACCGATCCCTGCTCCGCCAGCAGCAGCGTGCCGGCGGACAGGGCCGCGACGACGAAGGGCTCGGCCTCCGCCGGCGGCTGGTCGCGGAGAAGCAGGGCCATCCGGCTGTCGGCCATCACCCCCGGCAGGTCGCGGTCGGCGAGTTCCCCCTGGTCATAGAGATGCAGGCCGGCCGGCAGGTCGCCAAGGCCGTCTCCGCTCAGGAAGAAGGTGGGGTCGCATTCCCCCCGGAACCCCAGCGGCGCCTTGGCCAGTTCCCGCAGGCAGTCGAGGCCGCTTCCCCCCTTCGGATCCACGGCTCCCCGGAAGACGATGTCCCAGCGCCGGCTGGAGGGCTCCGTTTCCGGCGGGCGGGGCAGGCAGGCGGGATGGAAGCGGACGGCACGGCCCGCACCCAGCGCGACCGCCTGTTCCAGACAGAGCGGATCGCCGCTGAGGATCAGGTCGAAGCCGCTCCAGTCGGTTCCCGGAGCCGGGGCCGCCGCGGCCCAACCGACGGTCAGGCGGGGGCGCCATGGCTGGGACGACGGCTCCGAAACGGACAGAAGGCGAGGATCGGTCCTCAGGGCATCCCCGATCCACAGGACATCGGGCCGCAGGCGCGCGATCCGCAATGCAGGCGGCTCCTCGCCGCCGGGGAGAGCGGCAAGGCACCGGTCGACCTCGTACCCCAACTCAGCCAGGGCGGAAATCGGGAACGGCGCATCGGCTGCCATACCGGCTTCGGGGCCGGCTTCGGGGCCGGTCTCTTCGACGACCTGCAGGATCCTCATGGACGTCTCCCATTCAGGCTTTTGCCTGCCCGCTCGACGAACAGGATCTGCCAGATCACCAGATTCATCATCGTCCACACCGACAGGGCCGTCGCCCAGTCATCGACGGTCCACGCCTTCGCCGCCGTCTTGCGCAGGATGGCGTCGCCCAGCCCCGGCCCGTCCCAGAACGGGCTTTCCCGCCACAGCCGGTGGGTGACGACCTCGCGGACGAGGTTGGACATCCCCCCGTTCAGCCATTCGATCATCGGGCTGTTGAAGCCCAGCTTGGACCGCCGCTTCCGGACGGTGTCGGGCATCAGCCCGGCCATGGCGTCGCGCAGGACCCGCTTGGTGTAGCCGCCGCCGATCTTGGCCTCCGCCCCCAGGGAAAAGCCCATGCAGACCAGCCGCCAGTCCATCAGCGGCATACGCACCTCGATGCCGTGCGCCATCGAGCAGCGGTCGAAATTCCGCAGGATGGAGGGAAGGAGCGTCGCGTGGAAGTCCTGGTACAGGCCGTCGTTGAGCTGGTTCATCGGCCAGTCCAGATACCAGGTGTAGCCGCCGAGCAGTTCGTCGCCGCCATGCCCGTCGAGCGACACGGTGACGCCGCCCCGCCGCATCTCGCGGTAGATCGACCAGATCGGCACGGTCAGTCCGGGATAGAGATCCTCGGTGGCCCAGACCGAATCCACGATGTGGCCGAGCGCGTCGTTCTGGTCGAAATTCCAGTGATGGGCGATGGCGCCGGTGTGCTCGACCACCATGTCGGCATAGACCCGCTCGTCGAGCATGGTGCCGGGGAAGCAGGCGATGAAGGCATGCCGCCAGTCCGGCGCATTGCGGGTCCCGCCCCCCGCCGGCTGGCCGGCGACATGGGCCATGGCCGAGGCGATGGCGCTGGAATCCACGCCGCCCGACAGGCAGGTGCCCACCGCCACGTCGCTGCGCAGCCGCAGCCGCACCGCGTCGAGGAACAGGCCGCGGAACATCTCGACCTGCTCCTCATAGCGCCTCGGAACGGCGACGAGATGGTCGCGGGTGTTCCACCAGCGGCGGAGAACCGGCGCCTCGCCAGCCCGGATCCTGAGCGTGCAGCCGGCGGGCAGCCGTTCGATCCCGCGCAGGATCGCCGCCGTCCGGGTGCCCTCTGCGGCCTGGGCGTTGGCGAGGGACAGCCGCGCCGCCTCCTCGTCCAGCCTCGCCTCGAAGCCGTCCAGCGCGGGGAAAGCCTTCATCTCCGATGCGAAGGCGAAGCGCGACGGGCCGTTCCAGTAATAGAGCGGCTTGATGCCGAAGCGGTCGCGGGCCAGGAACAGGGAGCGCTCCTCGCGGTCCCAGATGGCGAAGGCCCACATGCCGTTGAAGCGCAGCAGGCAGTCCTCGCCCCACTGCACATAGGCGGCGGCGACCACCTCGGTGTCGGTGCCGGTGCGGAAGACGTGGCCCAGCCCCTCCAGCTCGGTCCGCAGTTCCAGGAAGTTGTAGACCTCGCCGTTGTAGGTGATCCAGTAACGCTGCCCGTCGGCGCCGCCATAGGGCATCGGGTTTCGCCCGTCCGGGCTGAGGTCGAGGATGGCCAGCCGGCGATGCCCAAGCCCCAGATTGGCGTCGACCAGCGCGCCGCGGCCGTCCGGGCCGCGATGCGTCAGCATGTCGGTGAAGCGCAGCAGCTCCTGCTGGTCGATGGGGGCCGAGCGGTTCAGAATTCCGACGATGCCGCACATGGCCGATGGCCTCCTAGAGACCTCCGCCGCCCGGCCGCAGCCCGGCCGGGGTGGAGGTGGGGTGGACGTATGGATTACTGGCGGTAGCAGCCCTGCTGCGGCGCCTGGAAGTCCGCCTCGGAGGTCTTGCGGAGAAGCGCGAAGGTCAGGGCGTTGCTCATGTCCGGATAGCGCGCCACCAGATTGGGACCGATGTTCCCGTCGGTCAGGCGGTACAGGTTGCGGTCGGTCCCGAGGCAGATCATGACCACCTCGTAGCCGTTGGCGTAGGCCAGATCAAAGAAGAAGCCCGGCTGCACATTGTAGAGCCCGTGATTGGCCCAGCCAAAGGTCGGCGTCCAATGGATCATCGTCCCGCCGGCACGGGTGTGGTCATGGACGGTCTTGTAGAACTGGAACTGGTTGAAGATGTGCTCGGAGGTGCCGTTGTTGACGCAGAGGTCATACTGGCGGTCGAGCGACAGCGGACGGTTGAGGTCGGCCCGGATCGCGTCGGGCGTGCCGTGCAGATCGACGGCGGTGTAGGAGGACGGCGCATAGAGCGCCTCGTACAGCAGCTTCGCCGCCGCGAAATTCGGCCCCGGCCCGGCCGTCAGCCGCCGGGCGCGGTCGGTCAGGGAGGCGCGCACCGCATCGTCGGGAACGAGCGCCTGATCGGCGATCACATCCACGATGTTCAGCCCCAGCGTCTCGGTCTCGCCGAACTCCAGGATCCCCGGCCGCTTCGGCAGAAATCCGTTCTGATGGGCAACGCGGAGGAAGCGGTATTCCAGTGGGGAAATGGCCATGGCGGATCGGTCCTTCTCACGCGGCAATCAAGAGGCGGCAATCACGGGCGGCAATCATGGGGAATCGGCAAGGGACGGGATGCATCCCGTCCCTTGCCCTGCATCGCCAGGATGCCGGCGAACAGGTCGCGGTAGCGCCGGGCCTGGACGGCGGGGGCGAATTCACGCTCGGCATGGTTCCGCGCCTCCCGGCCGAGCTCGGCCAGATGGTCCGGCGCCTCGACGAGGCGGCGCAGAAGCGCGCCCAGGGCCGCGCCGTCGCCGGTGGGAACCAGCGCGCCGGTCCGGTCGGGCAGGACATGTTCCGGCACGCCGCCGACCGCGAAGCCGGCGACCGGCGTACCCGACGCGAAAGCCTCCAGCACGGTGTTGGGCAGGTTATCCTGGAGCGTCGGCAGCACCAGGAGGTCGGCCGCCGCATAGGCCAGATTGAGCGTCTCGCTGCTGTCCGTGCCGTTCAGATGCATGTGCGGGATCGGCGAGTCCGCCGGCGGGCGGCCCTTGCCGACGGTCAGCAGCCGGGTGACCGGACCGCCGGACAGCGCAGGCAGCGCCTGGCGCAGATGGCCGTAGCCCTTGCGCGGCTCCAGCACGTCATGGCCGACGAACAGCAGCAGCCGACCGTCGGCGGGCAATCCCAGCCGCGCACGCGCCTCCGCCTTGGCGATGGGCCGGAAGGCCTGGATGTCGACGCTGTTGGGGATGACGGAGACCGGCCGCCCGGCGAACAGGGTGCTGCGCGCCGCCTCCCCGGCCAGCCAGCGGCTGGGGGCGACGAGGTGGAGATGGCCGCCCCAGCCTGCCAGTAGGGCGCACTGCCGCTCCAGCATCCGGTGGGTGGCGTCGTTCGGATCGCCCGAACCATTCTTGGGACTGCCATCCTTCGGATCGATGTTCGGGCAGCGGCCACAGCCGGCGGTGAAGCCGTTGCAGTCGAAGGCATAATGGCAGCCGCCGGTGAAGGGCCGCATGTCATGCAGCGTCCAGACCACCGGGCGGGCGGCGTTGCCCGGCTGGAAGAACAGCTCCCAATCGAGGAAATCGGCCACCCAATGCAGGTTGACCAGATCGATGGGCGGGCGAGCGGCATCGGTCAGGCCGGCGAGCAGCGATGCCCCGCGCTCGGCAATGTCGAGGCTGAAATAGCCGCGCTCGGGACGCATATGCAGCGCCGCGGACGGGCCGAGACGGTCCCTGAACCGGGTGGCGAAGGCTTGCCGTGCCGCCGGATCGGTGGGAGCGGCCTGGATGACGGTGGGGTCGTCGGTCGCCCGCTCGCGGACGAGCATCCGGCTGTCCACCCCATCGGCACGCAACGCACGGTGCAGGCGGTTGGCCGCCTGGGCCGCCCCGCCGAAATTCTCGAAGCTGTTGACGATCGCGACCGACAAATTGGGCACAGGCGATGGAGTGGCAGCTGTCGCCGCGTCCCGGCGCATCAGACCGTCGCGAACCAGCCGGTCGAAGTTCCGGGCATAGACCACCATCCCGTAATCGCGCAGGCAGCGTTCCTGCCCGCGCCGCGCGATGGCCTCGCGCTCTTCTGGATTGTCGAGATGATGACGGATCGCGCGGAGCATATCCTCGTGGTCGCGGTAGGTGCCGACCTCCACCCCCGGCTCGAACAGGTCGGCCAGGGCGTCGCTCTCCTCGGTCAGCAAGAAGCTGCCGACGCCGGTCGCCTCGAACAGGCGCATGTTCTGGGCCCGGTGGGCGACCAGATCGATGTGGGAATTCAGCACGATCCGCCCGCTGCGCAGCGTGCGCAGCATGTCCTTCGCCCAGACGGCCGGCTGGAGATGGAAGCGGAGTTCCTCCGGCAGCAGTGCCGGATCGGCGTTGGCCAGGAAGCAGCCGAAGCTGAAATTCCGTCCCCGGTCGGAGGCGCGGGCGACCGCGACCAGACCGCGCAGCCGCTCCAGATGCTCGGCGGACCCCTGGCCGGAAAACACGACGTCCCATTGCTTGGGCTGATCCGCCACCGCATCGGCCAGGAAAGCGGGGAAGCCGGCCCGGAAGGGCTCGACCGCCCGGGCTCCCAGTTCCAGCGCGCGCCGGCGGCATCCTTCGTCGCTGGACAGCATCAGGTCGAAGGCCGACCAGTCGGTGCCCTGGGGGATGCTGGCCGCCCGCCAGCCGGCGACGAAGCGGGGCTTCCAGGACAGCCCGCGCAGGAAGCGGCTGTCGAACAGGATCGGATCGGTGACGTAGAGGATTTCGGGCCGGAAGGCTTCGACCTGCCGGGCGACCAGCCGGTACAGATCATCCCCGGTGCGCGGGACCGGAACGCCGTTCTCCTGCGCCCAACGGAACTGGGCCGGAACGCAGTTGGCGATGACCAGCTGGGTCTGGTGGCCCAGCTGCCCCATATGCGGGGCCACCAGATGCGACCCGGAAAACCCATCCTCCAGCAAGGCGCCGATCTGCGACGCGAAGGGCGCATCACGAAGTTCCGGGCGCCTTTCATAGAAAGTCCCGAGATACGCATCGTAGAAGGTGTGGATCTGCATCAGCCGCAAGGTGCGCGCTCCAGTATCAGGCGGGCCGGTATCGGACGGAACAGTCTCCGACCGCCCCTTACCGCCAGGCAAACACCGAGATCAGATACTTGCCGGTTTGCAGTTCCCGGAAGGGCGGCTTCTCGCCCTGCATCCAGGTCGCCTGATGGAGATCCGACAGCCCGTACCGGAAGCCGTTGTCCTCCAGCAGGCACAGCAGCCGGCCCAGGCTGGCGTCGGACTGGCCGAAGCAGTGGACCTCCAGCAGGATTTTGCGGACCCCGCCCAGTGCCCCGTCGCAATCGCGCAGGATGGCGAACTCCGCCCCCTCGACATCCAGCTTGAGCAGCGAAACGTCGCGGCCGGCGATCAGGTCGCGCAGACGCACCGACGGCACCGTCACCATGTCCGGCCCGCTTCCCCCTGAACGGACATGACCGGAGTCGTCGCTGGACCGTTCGAAGGTGATGCCGCCGCCGTCGATCCAGACCGCCTTGGCGTGCGGCGTGACCCCCGTCAGCTTCAGCGAGGCGACGTTGAAGGCCAGAACCTCGGCGATGGCGGGGTCGGCTTCGAAGGCGTGGATGGTCGCCTGGGGGAAGCGCCGGGCGAAGAACAGCGAGGCGAGCCCGATATGCGCCCCGCAATCGATGATCAGGGGGGCCGCCTCGTCGGTCTCGAACTCATAGAGGCGATGGTTCAGGATCTGCAGCGACTGGTAATAGAAGCTGTGCAGGTCGACGTAACGCAGCTCCACGCCGTCCGCCAGCAGGCGGCCCGGAACGCGGCGCGGAAACTTCGGCAGTTCCTTGGACAGATATCCCAGAATCTCGGTCAGGCTTCCCTGAAGAACCGGGATGCTGGCCGGCTTCTGGCCGGCACCCGTCTGACCGGCTTGGAGGGCGGATGGCTGCTGCAAGATGGCGCTCCTCAATCACGGCCTGCCGGCCGCGCGACCGCCAGGACGGCATCGCACACCCGGTCCACCTCGTCCTCGGTGATGGCGCCGCAGATGGGCAGGCTCAGCACATGATCGGCCGCATGCTCCGCCCGGGGCAGGGAGCCCGGGCCGGTTCCCCCCTGGCCGGTTCCCATCTCCGCGAAGGCCGGCTGGAGATGGAGCGGCACCGGATAATGCACGCCGCAGCCGATGCCGCGCGCCTGCAGCGCCGCCATGACCGCATCGCGGTCGGCGACCTCGACGACATAGAGGTGATAGACCGGCTCGGAAGCGGCCGGAGGCTCGATCACCTTGAAGCCGGCCGGCTTCAGCCGGGCGTCGTAGCGGGCGGCCCGCGACCGGCGGGTGCCGGTCCAGCCCCCCAGATGGGACAGCTTGACCGACAGGACGGCCGCCTGGAGATCATCCATGCGCTGGTTCTGGCCGACGACGTCGTGCAGGTATTTGGACCCGCGCTGCCGGCCATGGTCGATCAGCCGCTCGATCGTCTCGGCGACCGCGGCATCGCGGGCGACGACGAAACCGGCGTCGCCATAGGCTCCCAGATTCTTGCCGGGATAGAAGCTGAAGGTGCCGGCATCGCCCAGCGTGCCCAGCGCCTTGCCGCGCCAGCGGCCGAGATGGGCCTGGGCGGTGTCCTCCACCACGGCCAGACCGTGGCGGGCGGCGATTTCCAGGATGGCGTCCATGTCGGCGGCGGAGCCGTAGAGATGGACCGGGATGATCGCGCGGGTGCGCGGCGTCACCGCGGCGGCCACGGCGGCCGGATCGATGGCGTAGGACGCGGGATCGATGTCGACGAAGACCGGGGTGGCGCCGACATGGCAGATCGCTTCGGCGGTGGCGATGAAGGTGTGGGCGGTGGTGATCACCTCGTCGCCCGGCCCGACGCCGAGTGCCTGGAGGGCCAGCGACAGCGCCGCCGTGCCGTTGGAGCAGCCGCTGCCATGCGCCGCGCCCAAGGCCTCACGCCATGCGGCCTCGAAGGCGCGCACCGCCGGCCCCTTGATGAACTGCTGGCTGTCCAGCACCGCGGCGATGGCGGCGGCGACGTCGTCCTTCAGCGCGGCGTACTGGCGGCGCAGATTGACCAGCGGGATGCCCGCGTCCGTGCTCATCGCAGACCGAGGAGGCTGTGCTTGGGACGGAAGCGCATGCGCACCTCCTGTCCGCTGAAGATGGATTCGTATATGGCGGAGATCAGTTCCAGCGACTTGCGCCCTTCCAGCCCGTCGACCAGCGCCTTGCCGCCGTGATGGATGCAGTCCACCACGTCGCGCAGATAATGGGCGTGGCCGAAGCCGTAGACGTCGGGCGGGTTGCTGCGCGCCTCCTCCATCACCGTCTCGTCCTCGGGCAGGGGATCGGTGAAGCGCCAGGTGCGGATCTCGTTCACGGCGAAGCCGGCGATCTCGACCGTTCCCTTCTCGCCCAGGATCGACAGCGAGCCTTCCAGATTGTCGGGCCGGGCGGCGGTGGTCGCCTCGATCACACCCAGCGCCCCGGAGGCGAAGCGGACGACGGCGACGCCGGTATCCTCGGTCTCGATGTCGACCAGCGCGGTGCGCGCCTGGGCATAGACGGTCTCCGGCTCGCCCAGGAACCATTCCAGCAGGTCGACATGGTGGCTGGCCTGGTTGGCGAAGACGCCGCCGTCCTCGGCCCAGGTTCCGCGCCAGCCGTCCTGGTCGTAATAGCCCTGGTCGCGCCGCCAGCGGACGCGCACGGAGCCCATCACCAGCTTGCCGAAGCGGCCGGCCTCGAACGCCTCGCGCAGCTTGACGACGGGACGGTTGAAGCGGTTCTGCTTGACCACGAACAGCTTGACGCCGGCGACGTCGCAGGCGCGGATCATCGCGTCGGCGTCAGAGAGCGTCAGGGCCATCGGCTTCTCGACGACGATGTGCTTGCCGTGGGGGGCGAGCGCGATGGTCAGCGCGGCATGGCTGCCCGACGGGGTCAGGATCGACAGGACGTCGATCGCCGGCCCGCTGCGCTCCAGCATCTCCTCCGCCGACGCGAAATGCGGTACGCCGTAGCGCTCGCCGAAGGCCTGGGCACGGGTGATGTCGGTGTCGCAGACGGCGACGAGGTGGGCTCCGGAGATCTTGCCGCCGGCAAGAAGATCGGCGTGCCGGCGCGCGATGCGACCACAGCCGACGAGCGCGAACCCAAGCGAAGCGAGACCCTGCATCGGCAACCCAATCGGACACACATGAAGCGCATATGCGCTAAGGCATTCGCTTAGCACGGGGCCTTGTCCGGAGCCAAGCGAATGTATGAGGATATTTAACGGCCGGCGGCCCTCTGCTCAGGCTTGGCCGTGGCGGTCGAGATAGGCGGGGAAACGCGCCAGCATCTCCTCCTCGACGGCGGCGGGCATGCGTTTGCGGGCGGGCCTGTCCTCCAGCCCCGGCAAGGGCGGAGCCGGCGCCCGGAGAGCATCCTGGAAGCCGGCCAGCAGCGCGATCTCGGCCTCGTAATGGCGCCGCGCGAGCGTGGCGGGGGTGTCGTCCGGATAGACCGGCGTCGGCAGCGACAGGATGTGCTCCCCCCTGTCCACCTCGGCGTCGATGGCATGCAGGGAGACGCCCAGCGGCATGCCGTCATGCACCGCCCATTTGAAGGCGTCCAGCCCCCGCACCGCCGGGATCAGGCCGGAATGGACGTTCAGGACCCGCGTGCGCTCCAGCAGCCGCGGTCCGATCAGCGCGCCGACCGTCACCAGCATCAGTTCCGGCGGATCGGGGATGTCGTCGGCCGTGGCGACCTCGCGGTAGGGCAGCGAGAAGCGCCGGGCGATCCCGGCCGGATGGGCGGCGGCGAACTGGTCCGGGCGGTGCTGGAACAGGACCTTGCGCTCCGGCCGGGGCGTGAACGGCAGGGCGTAGACCTCGATATCCCAGCCCCCCCGCAGCAGAAGCCCGTGCAGCACCTGCTCGGTCTTCAGGTGGGGCAGGGCGTAGGTGAGGAGTCCAAGACGCATGTCGCCTCCCTTCTGCTGGACGGAAACGAAGCGTCCCGTCTTCCTTCTTCAGGCTTCAGAATCCTGCCAGGATGGCCTCGTCGAAACGGCCGTCGTCGTCCACTTCCCATTCGAAGGCCCGGGCGGGGTCGAGCGGGCGGTTGCGGGGCACGCTCTGGCAATCGCCGGGAGCGATTACCGCGCAGACGTTCAAAGCTTCCTGCCGCTTCTGCGACGCATAGACGAAGCGCATCGTCGCATTCGAGAAGGAGACGATGTCGCTGAGACCGCTGCGCGAGGCGATGAAGAAGCCGGCCTCCTCGACCAGCGCCGGCATATGTTCGTGCGGGCAGGCGAGGGGAACCGTGCCCTCGATGGTGTCCAGCCGGGCGTTCCCGAGCACCTCGGCGACGTTCGTGGCGACGTCATAGTCCCGTCGCTTCAAGGCTTGAACGAGTTCCTCCCACCAGGACATCGGTGGTGTCGTCGTGGAGCGGGAGAAGGGCGCCAGGATCACCGTACGGCCCGGCCGCAGGCCGCAGGTTTCCAGGATCGAGCGTGCGGCCTCCCGTGCTCCCTCGGGCATGCGGGGCGGGGCCGGTTCCGTATGGAAGGGCAGCCCCATGAGCATGCAATAGAGGTTGTTCAGCGTAACGACCTTGATCAGCACCAGCCAATCCGCCCGACTGCCGGGTCCACCGTTGCCGGCAAGGATCGGCTCGCCCTTCTGCACGGCGTGCAGCCGGGACAGGAAATCCCAACGGGGGTTGATGTGGACGACATGGTCGTAATCGCCGGCATAGAGCTTGCTGAGCGACCGGAAGGGCGGAGGCGCCACCAGGATCACCGGCCCGCCGTTCCGTTTCCGGAACGCCTTCAGGAAGCTCATGGCGAACATGACGTCGCCCGACCCGCCGGGGGTGAAGATGTACCAGGCCTCGTTCTCGTCGACACCGGCGCTCGCCGCGATGAGCTTGCGCAGATCTTCCCAATACAGGGAGGCGGCCAGTTGCTTGACGGCATCGTTCATGACCTGGCCGATGCGGCCGTTCGCCATGCCGACCGCGTCGGCGGCGATCCGGTCGGTCAAACTCTGCAGGAGCGGCAGGCTGGCACGGCCGCCCTTCACCATCTCCATGGCCGCCGCCAAATCATTCGTCCCGGTCACGCCCCATTCCCCCATTCCGCTCCGCATGCTCCGACCGCGCAGAAGCGCGCATCAGATCCGGCTCTTGTTACCCGCCGGCGGCAGATATGATTTTTCCTCGACGATGCTGGACCCCAGCAGCACATCGACCGCCTGCTTGATCCGGACCCGTTCCTTGTTGAGCAGGTAGGCGTCATGGAAGGTCTTCTCGGAGACCTTCCCGCCACTGGACCAGTTGGTCTCCATGACCTCGATCAGGTGCCAGGCATCGAGATTGACCGCCTTCAAACGAGCCTTGTAGTCCCCGATATCCTGACGGTCCTTCAGGATGGTTTCGAGCACGGCCGTCATCTTGGAAAGCTCGAAGCGGACATGGGCCAGTTTCGCCACGTCGCTGATCAAATCGGCCTTGATTTCGAGGATCGTGATCCTGTCGAGCAGTTCGCCCGGCGAAATTTCAATCGTAATCCGCATCTGTGATCCAAAACCCTGCCGTGCCATCTGGTGTCTTGCCGCACGACAAGCCTGGAACGGCCATCTCTTCCGGCCGTCGTGTCAACTGCGCACAAGCCCTATCAACGCCAAACAAGCCTGTCAACGAACGCCCGGACGTCCCATGGTGACAAACCGCAACGGCGCCTTGCACACGCGGCCCCGGCCCTTGGGCATTTCGCCATGGCAAGCGAACGGACGAGGCGCTACACCTAGCCCCCGTCGCCACCTTCGGCAGTCCCCTCGGGAGAGCAGCCCCATGTGCGGTTTCGCCGGCTTCGCCGGACCCGGCGGCGAGCGCGACCTCGCCGTCATGACCAGCATCATCCGCCACCGCGGCCCCGACGACGACGGCGTCCACATCGACACCAGCGGCGCCTTGGCCGTCCATCTGGGCTTCCGCCGCCTCGCCATCATCGACATCGAGGGCGGCCACCAGCCGATGGCGACGGCCGAGGGCGATCTGGTCATCGTCTACAACGGCGAGATCTACAACGCGCCCGAACTGCGCCGCGCGCTGGAGCAGGCCGGACACCGGTTCGTCACTGACCATTCCGACACCGAGGTGCTGCTGCACGGCTACCGGGAATGGGGCCTGGACATGCTGGAGCGGCTGAACGGCATGTTCGCCTTCTGCCTCTACGACCGGCGCCAGGGCCGGCTGGTCTTCGGCCGCGACCGCTTCGGCAAGAAGCCGCTGTTCTATGCCGAGACCGCCGACGGGCTGGTCTTCGCGTCGGAGGCCACGGCCGTCCTGTCGCACCCGACGGTGCCGGACACGCTGGACCGCACCGCGCTCGTCAAATATTTCGCCTACGGCTTCATTCCGGCGCCGCTGACCGCCCATGCCGCGGTGCGCAAGCTGCCGGGCGGCTGCAGCATGGTCTACGACCTGACCAGCCGGCGGCTGTCGGTCAGCCGCTACTGGGAATACCGGATGGTGGTGGACGACCAGCCGCCGGGCGGTCCCGACCAGTGGGCCGAGGAGCTGCGCGAGTTGCTGGACCGCGCGGTGGAACGCCGGATGCTGAGCGACGTGCCGGTCGGCTTCTTCCTGTCCGGGGGCATCGACAGCGCCGCCATCGTGGCGCTCGCCGCCCGCCACCGCGACCCGGCGTCGATGAAGACCTTCACCATCGGCTTCGATGAGCCGAGCTTCGACGAGAGCGGCTATGCGGCCGACGCCGCTCGCCATTACGGCACCGACCATGCCTGCCGCACGCTGAACCTCGACACCGCGGCGGGGATGCTGCCGGAGTTGCTGGGCCGGCTGGACGACCCGATCGCCGATCCCTCCATCCTGCCGACGCATCTGCTGTCGCGTTTCGCCCGCGAACGGGTGACGGTGGCGCTGACCGGCGACGGCGGCGACGAGCTGTTCGCCGGCTACGACACCTTCGACGCGCTGCGCACGGCGCGGCTCTACCATTATGCCGTTCCCCGCCCGCTGCACCGGCTGGCGGAGGCGGTGGCCCACCGGCTGCCGCGGTCGGACCGCAACATGAGCTTCGACTTCAAGCTGCGCCGGGCATTGCGCGGGCTGGGGCACCGGCCGGCGCACTGGATGCCGGCCTGGCTGGGTCCGGCGTCGGTGGAGGAGGTGTCGCGGCTGTTCGGCACCAGCCTGACCGCCGACGAGCTGTATGACGAGGCCGACGCCCTATGGCGGTCGGGCGCCAGCCGGCACGACGTCGACCGCTCCATCGAGTTCTACGGCCGCTTCTATCTGGGCGAGAATTTGCTGATCAAGGCCGACCGCGCCAGCATGTTCTGTTCGCTGGAGACGCGCTCGCCCTTCCTCGACCGCGACCTCGTCGCCTTCGTCAGCCGCCTGCCGGCCTCGGTGAAGCTGCAGCCGAACGGCGTGAGAGGCGGCACCCGCAAATGGATCCTGAAGAAGGCGATGGCCCCGCTGCTGCCGCCGGCGATCCTGTCGCGGCCCAAGAAGGGCTTCGGCATCCCGCTTAGCCGCTGGCTGCGCCACCTGCCCCAACCGCCGCTGGAGACCGCGGCGCGCATCGGGGTGGACGGCGCCTGGCTGGCGGCGCGCTGGGACGAGCATCGCAGCGGGCAGGCCGACCACCGCGGCCTGCTGTGGGCCTGGACCGCGCTCGCCACCGCGCTGGACCGCCCGGCCCAGACCCCGGCCCCGACCCCGGCACCGATGGAAAACGCCGCATGAGCTTAGACAGTCTGGATCGCCCGTTCCCCCAAACGCGCGGGGGAGCGGACATGCATGCCGTTGCCCGCTCCGATCTCCCCACCAATTCCCATGCTTCGTCCTTCCCCCGCATCCTAGTCGGGCTGCTGCTGGGGCTGGGGGGGCTGATCGTCGCCTACCAGTTCGGCATGAACATGCATGCCAGCACCGGCCTGCCCTATTGGGACGACTGGGGCTATTTCTTCGGCGCCGCCCAGGGCGTGCAGCAGCCGCTGACCTTCCATTCGATCTTCGCCAAGGACAGCGACCATGTCGCGCCCTTCTTCAAGCTGCTGACCCATGGGCTGTGGCAGGCCATCGGCGTCGATTTCCTCGCCTTCCGGCTGGTCGGCTGGCTGGCCTTCGCCGCCATGCTCGCCGCTTACGCCCTGGTTCTGCTGCGGGACTGCGTGCGCTCGGCCTGGGATGCGGTGCCGGTGGCGGCGGCCGGGCTGTTCCTGACCGGCACGCTGAACAACGAGTATTTCTATTACCAGCACATGGGGCTGGCCCAGCCGATCTTCTTCACCTGCCTGTTCCTGTTCCTGCACACGCTGGCCCGCGGGCGGCTGGCATTGGCAACGCTGTTCCTGCTGGCCTTCGGCTCCACCGGGGTGTTCGGCGCCAGCTATGCCCTTGGGGCGGCGGGGGCCGGGGCGGTGCTGGCGCTGCGTCAGGGGGGGAGTTGGCGCGAGCGTCTGGATGGCCGGATGCTGGTGGCGGTCGGCGGCGGGCTGCTGCTGACCGTGGCGATGCTGTGGATGACCTTCAGCGGCTCCTACGCCAACCACACCGGCCAGCCGCTGGTTCTGCCCTGGCACAGCGGCTTCTGGGCCTTCCTGCTGGGCGCCTTCGCCACCGCCGCCGGACTGCCGGTGGAGGCGGTGGGTGCGCCGCTGTCGCTGGCGGCGGGGGGGGCGGCCCTGGCGCTCTGCCTGATCCCGGCGGCGGGCCTGCTGCTGGGCTGCGCCGGACGGGAGAACCGCAACTCCGCCCTGGCCATCGCCGGGCTGATCGCCGGGGCGGTGATCGTCACCATGACCACCGCGCTGGGCCGGGCCGGGCTGTGCGGCGAGGGCATCGCCAACGCCATGCGCTGCGGCACCATCCCGCGTTACGCCTATCCGGTCCTGCTGGCCTTCCCCGCCGCGGTCGCCGGCTGGACGCTGCTGCTCGGCCGCCGGACGGGGGTGGGGGGTGGCGTCGGGACCATCGCCGGTATGGTGCTGGTGGCGGCGCTCGCCGTCGGCCACGGTGCGGGTACGGACACCTTCTGGCGGCATTGGAGCGTCGCCGGCCTCAACCGCATGGTGGCGGAGCGCGATGCGGCGGCGGAGCGCTGCGTCGCCACCCACCTGCAATCGATCCGCGCGCCCGCCGGAATGGACTGGAGCCAGCCGCTGGTCTGCCACTCCGCCTCGCCGCGCAACATCGCGCCCTTCCTCCAGGCCGCCTACGACCTGAAGGCCGGCTTCGTGCAGGCGATCCTGGCCGATGCCGCGAGCCGGCCGGAGCAGGGGACACTGGCCGCCCTGCTGCGGGCCGGCCAGCTGGACGAAGCCTCGGCACGGCTGCGGCTGGACGTGCCGCCGCGCGACGGCGGACTGCACGGCTCGCTCGACCGCTTCGTGCGGCTTCCCTCCGGCTCGCTGGCCGCGCTCGGCTGGGCGGTCGATGCGGCGGTGCCGGCGCCGGCCGCCTTCGTCCTGCTAGGGGTGGGCGACCGCATCGTGGCAACATCCCCGACCGGCGGCGCGCGGCCCGACGTCGCCGCCGTGCTGAAGGACGGGCGGATGGCGGACAGCGGCTTCACCCTGCCCGTTCCGCCTGAACTGGCCGGTCAGCGGGTGCGGCTGTTCGTGCTGGGCCATGACGGCGGGCTGAAGGAGCTGACGCCCCCCGGCGGGGTGGCGGCGACGCCCTGATATCGGGTTCGGAAAGTTCTGACTTTCCGAACCCGATATCGCCCGCGACTGCGGGCGCGCGCCGATGGGCGCGAAGCCTGCGTGGCGTATGAACGCAGCGGTCAGAATTCTTCTGACCGCGTATGATGCGAAAAGGCCCCGCACCGGGAACGGTACGGGGCCTTTTTCTTATTGGGCCGATCAATCCCGGATGCTGCGGTCCGGCGGCGGCGGCTCGTCGAAGTTCAGCATGGTCTTGATGGAATAGTGGCTCTTGCCCTGGCTCTCGAAATAGATGCGGACCAGCAGCTCGGCCAGCAGCCCCATCAGGATGCACATCACGCCGGTGACCAGCCCCATCGTCACCAGGAGCGGCAGCGGCGTCAGGATGAAGGAGATGCCGTCGACCAGCTTCAGGTAGATGGCATAGATGCCGGCCAGCACCGACAGCCCCATGAACATCAGGCCGGCGAAGCCGAAGATGTAGATCGGCTTGGTCTCGTATTGGGTCAGGAACTTCACGACGACGAGGTCGAGCACGACCTTCAGCACCCGCTCCAGCCCGTATTTCGACTGGCCGTGGCGGCGCGGGTGGTGGCGCACCGGCATCTCGGTCAGCTTGGCGCCCTGCCAGCGGGCGTAGATCGGCACGAAGCGGTGCATCTCGCCGTAAAGCCGGTAGCCCTGCAGCATCTGGCGCCGGTAGGCCTTCAGCGTGCAGCCATAGTCGTTCAGCTTCACGCCGGAGATGGTGGAGATCAGCTTGTTGGCCATCTTGCTCGGCAGCGTGCGCAGCAGGAAGCCGTCCTGCCGGTCGGCGCGCCAGCCCGACACCACGTCGTACCCCTCGTCCAGCTTGGCGAGCAGCCCGCCGATGTCCTGCGGGTCGTTCTGCAGGTCGCCGTCCATCGGCACGATGACGTCGCCGCGGGCATGGTCGATGCCGGCCATCATCGCCGCGGTCTGGCCGACGTTGCGGCGGAAATTGATGACGCGGATGCGGCGGTCGGACGCCACGCGCTGCAGTTCCGCCTCCGTCCCGTCGGTGGAGCCGTCATTGACGAAGATGACCTCGAAGCTGCGCCCCAGCCCGTCGAGCGCCGGGATCAGCCGGCCGCACAGGGGGGCGATGTTGTCCTCCTCGTTATAGACCGGGATCAGGACCGAGACGGAAACCGTGCCGGTGTCCATGGCGGCGGATCCGGGGGTAAGCAGGAGGGTCATCGAACGGGTCCGGAGGCTGCGGGGTCATCTGTGGAGGCGATGCCGGGCCATGGTATGGCCGCTGGATCCGGCAAGCGCAACGGATAATTGGGTCGCGTGCCGCCGCCTCAGGCCGCGCGGCGCTCGCGCAGAACGGTCAGGTCGATGACGGCGCCCAGCAGGGCCACCATCACCTGGAAGGCGAGGATGCCAAAGCCGAGCGCCAGTGACTGAGCATGCGGGACGCCCACCAGATCAAGCAGGCCGACCAGAGACGCCTCGCGCAGGCCGATGCCGGCAAGGGTGACCGGCATCAGCACGATCACCGACATCAGCCCGATCACGGCGCACCAGACCGAAAAGGGCTGATCGATGCCGACCGCCAGCCCCAGGGCCTGGCTGCCGGCGACCGCCGCCAGCTGGACCGCGATCCCGCCGGCGACGGACAGCACCGCCCGCCCCGGCCGGCGCATCTGGCCGCGCCAAGCCTCCAGAAAACGGCGCAACGGTCCAAGCAGCCAGGCTTCGCGCTTTGACCCTGCGCGCCAGCCGAGCAGAGCCAACAGAAGGGCACGGGCCGGTGCCCAGGCCAGCAGCACGGTCGCCACGGCCAACCCGGCCAGCACCAGCCCGACGGCGACCAGAAGCCCGTCGCCGAAACGCGCCGACTGCACCGCCAGACCGCCGCCGGTCAGCAGCAGCAGCCCGGCGACCCCCGTCACCTTGTCGAAGGCCACCGCCGAGACGATGCGGCCGCCGTCCCCCTCTCCCCGCCCTTCGTCGCGGCTGAGCCGGTAAGCCTTCACCGCCTCCCCCGCCAGCTGGCCCGGCAGCACCAGCGCGTAGAGCTGCGCCACCAGCGTGTAGGCGAGCAGCCGCCCCGCCCGCAGTTCCGGCAGCAGCACCCGCAGCTTCAGCGCGTTCAGCACATGCATCAGGAAGAACAGCAGGCCGGCGAGCGCCATCAGCCCCGGCGACGCCACCGCCAGCACCCGTCCGACTTCCGCCACGTCGACCCGCCACAGCAGCAGGACGACCAGCAGCGCGCTGACCAGGGCTTTCAAGCGGGGACGCATTTAAACAAGCCTTTTCATGAAGTCATGAAGTGATGTGATGGGTTTATTTGGAGAAGTGCCGCTGGATGCCCCTCTCCAACCCTTCCCTGCACTTACGACCCCGGCCGGCGGGCCAGCACGTAGATGTAGTCGCCATGCGACCAGGAGTTCAGGCGGAAGATGTGGTACAGCGCTTCGGCGAGGAAGCGCCGGCCGGGACCGTAGTCGCCCTCGGTGCCCTGGCCGCTGGCGGCCCCCAGCACGTTGCGGTAGAGCGGCGAGAAGAAGGGGAAGCCCCATTCCACCACCCGCTCGATCTCCAGCCCGACCGACTTGATCTTGGCCTGCAGCTCGCCGCGGGCATAGTTGCGGTGGTGGCCGACGGTGCGCTCGAAGTCGCGCATCCGCCCCTGCAGGGTGGAGACCAGCAGGTAGCGGCCGGTCATGGCGGCGAGGTTGCGGAGCGCCGCGACATCGTCCTCGATATGCTCGACCACGTCGGTGCAGACCACCAGATCGAAGCGGCGGTCGAGATGGCCGGCGGCGACGTCGAGCAGCCCGAACTCGGCATTCGGTGCGCGGCGGCGGGCAACGTCGATGGCCTTGGCGGCGAAATCGAGGCCGGTGTAGCTGGCCTGCGGCTTCAGCGGCATCAGCGTGGCGAGCAGCGAGCCCTGGCCGCAGCCGACGTCAGCCAAGCTGTCGTAGTTCAGCGGGCGCACCATCTCGGTGACGATGCGGCGCAGATGCCGGCCGGTCGGGCCGTATTTGCGCATGTCGTTCCAGCGCCGTTCCCAGCTGTCGTCGTAATCGACACCCCCCGGGTGATCGGCCGCGGCAGCAGCGAGAGGAGAGGTGGCGGACTTGAATGCGTCGTCGCTCATGCGGGCCTCCGGCGCAGGATGAATTCGTTGCAGCCCGTCGGCACGCGCGGCGGGCGGACCTCCAGCATGTCGAAGCCGAGCGCGTCCATCCGCGCCCGCACCTCGTCGGCACTGGCATATTCATAGGGGTAGCCGCCGAGCCAGTCGGTGACGTCCACCCAGAACTCCATGCCGCGCTCCTTGCGCAGCGGGTTGGAGCCGGTGATCGCCCAGGTCGCCAGGAACATCAGTGATCCCAGCGTCCAGTCCCAGACTTTCCGAAGGAAGCCCGGCGATAGGTTGTAGACGATCTTGATCAGGGTCCAGATCGGCGAGGTCCAGTGGCGGTTGTAGAGCGCCAGCACGAAGGTGCCGCCCGGCGCCACCAGCGGAGCCACCGTCTCGATCGCCGGCCACATGGACCCGGTGTGGTGCAGCGAGCCCCAGGCATAGACCACGTCGAAGCGGCCGAGCGAGCCGACGAAACCGGTGTCCAGCGCCGAACCACGGCGGAACTCGATGCGGTCGGCCAACTCGGGCGCGAAGCGGCCCAGGTTACGGCGGGCGACCTCGACCCCGGTCGGGTTGACGTCGAAGCCCAGCGCGCGGGCGACGCCCAGCTTGCCGGCGGCGATGGTGAACAGGCCGGAGCCGGAGCCGACGTCGCAGAAGCTGGCGTCCTTCAGCCGGTCGGTTCCGACCAGCCCCTTCAGGCTGTCGATGGCCGCCACCAGCCGCGGCTCGTCCAGCACGGTGCGCGAGTAATGGTCCCAGTTCTCGCCGAAATCGAAGGCCAGGGCGGGAGTGCCGGCAGGGATTCCGCCCCCGCCTTCCGCCGTCTTCACCGGTTCCGCCACGCTGTCCGATCCCTTGCTGTCCGAGCCGATCTGCCGCGCCGCCATACGCTCCCGAAAGCCGCCGGATGTCAACAGCACGTCAAGCGGCGCCCTTCACTCCGCCCCCTCACTCCGCTTGCGCCGATCGGACCCGTCCCGCCGCCGCACGGCCGGCGAGCGCCAGGTCGCGGTAGGCGGCGGCGACGGCGCGCCAGGAGAAATGCTCGACCACCCGGCGGCGGCCGCCCTCGCCCAGCCGGCGGCGCAGGGCCGGGTCTTCGGCCAGACGGGTGATGGCGGCGGCAAGCGCCGGGGTGTCGTCGGCGTCCAGCATCAGGCCGGTCTCCTCCTCCACCACCAGATCGCGGTTGCCGGCGATGCGGGTCGCCACCACCGGCAGGCCGGCGGCCATCGCCTCCAGAACCACGTTGGGCATGCCCTCGTCGCGCGAGGGGAAGACGAAGGCGTCGGCGGCGCGGTAGGCGGCGGGCAACTCGTCGCGACCGAGCCAGCCGCGGAACGTCACCTGCCCCGACAGGCCGAGCCGGGCGGCCTGCGCCTCCAGCTCCGACCGGGTGGGGCCGTCGCCGACGACGGTCAGGTCGATGCGGCCGCGCAGAACCGGCGACAGGCTGGCGAGTGCCTCGAACAGCACGTCCAGCCCCTTCTGCCGCACCACCCGGCCGACGAACAGCAGCGACAGTCGGTCACTCGTGCTCCGTGCTTCGGCGGGTGAAAAGCGGGCGGCATCGACGCCGTTGGGGATGATGGCGATGGGCTGGTCGGGAGCGAAGCGGCGGGCGAGGTCGGCCAGCCCCTCGCTGTTGGCGACGACGGCCGAGGACCGGCGCCACAGCCAGCCGATCACCGGCCCGGCCAGCCGGTGGTAGAGCGAGATGCCGTCATACTGGAAGCCCGGCACGTCGCCGCCGCGCAGGCTGACCGCATAGGGCACGCCGGACAGCGCCTTCACCATCCAGGCCGCCGGGCCGCAGGGCAGGCCGAAATAGGCGATGGTGGCGTCCGGGCGCCAGCGGGCGGCGATCCAGGGTGCCATCACCAGCGAACTGGCGAGGAAGGCCAGCATCTCCACCACCGAACTGCGGTCGCGGCGACGGCGCAGGGTGGGGATGCGGCGGATCTCCACCCCGTCGGCCCGGCGTTCCACCCGCGGCAGATCGCCGAAGGCGGAGGTCAGCACCAGCACCTCCTCGCCCAGGGCCGCCAGTTCGCGGGCGGTGTTGTCGGTGGCGTTGGCCGCCCCGCCGCCCAGCGGCGGAAATTCGTAATTGATCAGCAGAAGCCGTGCCATGCCGCGCGCCACATTCCCCGTTCGACTAAGAGTGCAGATCAGAACCGGTCTGGGGTTGAGGACAATCAATGCCTTCAGCACATCATACCGGGGTTTTGATAGACACTCTAAGCAGGTTTTCCGAACTCCGCCCACAAATGGGCGGGCTCGGAAAACCTGCAAAACTATAGAGTCCGCAGGTTTCTCCAGGCCGGGCCTGTGGCCCGATCTGGAGAAACCTGCTTAGCGCCATTGATGGGCGGTGAGCGGCGGCGATGCAAGCGGTCACGGCTTCACTGGCCGGCCCCACCTGCCACCCCACCTCCGTCCGGCCGGTGCCGGTCCTTTGCAGCACCGGTCATCTCTGCTACTGATCGCACCGGTTTCCGATGCCGTCCGAAACCAGTTCCTCAACCGGGGCGATGCGGTCCTTCATGAACATCCAGCAAGCCTTCGCCACGGCTCTCGGGTTCCAGCAAAGCGGCCGGACCGGAGAGGCCGCCCGGCTGTATGGCGAGATCGTCGCCGCCGACCCCCAGTTCGCCCCCGCCGTCAACAATCTGGGGCTGCTGCGTGCGGACGCCGGCCGCGATGGGGAAGCGGTGGCGCTGTTCCGCCGCGCCCTGAGCCTGGCGCCGACCTCACTGAACGGTTGGATCAACCTGGGGGCGCTGCTGGTCCGGCTTGGCCGGCCGGAGGAAGGGGTAAGGGCCTACCACGCCGCGATCCGTCTGAAACCCGACCAACCGGCCCTGCTCAATGAACTGGGTGTCCAACTGGAACGGCTGAAACGCGCCAACGAAGCCAGCGACATCTTCGCCCGCGCCTTCGCCATGGCGCCCGACGATGCGGAGATCGCCAACAACCACGGCGCCATGCTGCGCATGGCCTACCGGCTGGACGAGGCGGCGGCACGCTTCCGCCGCGCCATCGCGCTGAACCCGCAGCATGCCGGGGCCTACAGCAACCTGGGCTCCACGGTGAAGGACAAGGGCGTCTTCTGGGAAGCGCTGCTGGCCTTCCGGCGGGCCACCCGGCTGGATCCGAACTTCGCCGGTGCCCATTGGAACGAAAGCCTGGTCCGGCTGCTGCTGGGCGACTTCGTCAAGGGCTGGCGGGGCTATGAATGGCGCTGGAAGCATGGCCGCCTGCCCTCGCCGCAACGCAGCTTCGTCCAGCCGCGCTGGGACGGGTCGCCGCTGAACGGCCGGCGGCTGCTGGTTTATTGGGAACAGGGCTTCGGCGACGTGCTGCAGTTCGTGCGCTATCTGCCGCTGCTGGCCCGGACAGCCGGGGGAGGAACGGGGGGACAGCCGATCTATCTGGAATGCCAGAAGGCGCTGCTGCCGGTGCTGCGCCGCCTGCCCGGCACCATCGCGGTGGAGACCGGCGGACCGCTGCCCGACTTCGACGTGCAGATCCCGGTGCTGAGCCTGCCGGCGCTGTTCGGCACCCGGCTGGAAACGGTGCCGGCCCGTGTCCCCTATTTGACGGCGGAGCCCGATCTGACGGCGCGCTGGGGCGAGCGGCTGAAGGGGCTGGCAAAGGACGGGAGCGGCCTGAAGGTCGGCATCGTCTGGGCGGGATCGCCGAGCCACGGCAACGACAAGAACCGCTCCATCGGGCTGGCGCCCTTCGCAAGGCTGGCCGCCATTCCCGGCGTCAGCCTCGTCTCCATCCAGAAGGGACCGACCGAGGGTCAGGCCGCCAATCCGCCCGGCGGCTTCCCCCTGCTGAACCTGTCGCCCGACATCCACGACTTCGCCGACACCGCCGCCATCATGGCCGGCCTCGACCTCGTCGTCTGCGTCGACACCTCCGTCGCCCATCTCGCCGGCGCGCTCGGCGTCCCGGTCTGGGTGATGGTTCCCTTCGCCCCCGACTGGCGCTGGATGCTCGACCGCGACGACAGCCCCTGGTACCCGACCATGCGCCTGTTCCGCCAGGACCGGCCCGGCTCCTGGGAAAACGCCCTGGACCGCCTGGAGCAGGCGCTCCGCCAACGCGCCGCCGGATAAGGATCAGAGGGGGGCGTAGGGGCCGTCGCGGTGGACCATCACCACATCCACCTGCCACATCCGCTCGTCACCGGGGCGGTAGAGGGGATCGACGATGTCCCAGACCTGGAAACCATAAGGTGCCATGGCGTCGATGATGCGAGGCAGGCGGGCATCGTTGCCGGCCACCGTCGCCTCGATCACGAAGACGGCGTCCGGCCGCATCAGGGTGACGGCGCCGGCCAGCACCTCCAGCTCCAGACCATCGACATCGATCTTCACCAGCATCGGCCCGGCATAGCCGCGCTCCGCGCACAGGCTGTCGAGCGAGACGCCGGGCACGCTGCGCAGGCCCGGCGGGGCGTCCCCGCCCTCCGGAACGACGGAGGAATAGAGCCGGTCGTCGGACACCGCCAGCGGGACCATGCCATCCCGGCTGGTGACGGCAGCGATGCGGTATTCGGCGCTGCGCAGCTGCCCGCACAGGGCCTGCAGGGCGGACTCGTTCTCGGCCACCGGTTCGATCAGCACATGGTGGCTGTCGGGAAAAACCTCGTAGAGCGGCGGGGTGCCGGTCTGGGCGCCGACATCGATCACGGTGGCGGGACGGAAGCCCCGGTCGCGCAGGAGCGTAAGCGTCTTGTGCTTGCTCTGGCGGACCATCGTCCGCTGGGAGCGGATCAGCCCAAGCAGCGTCGCCGCCATCGGATTGCCCGGACTGACCCGGAGGATGGCGCGATAGAACTCTTCCGCCCGCTCAAGGTCACCGGAGAGATGGACGTCGAAGGCGATCTTGAGGCCATCGGCGATGCTCAC